>DASUEK010000147.1:0-7790 GCA_036275115.1 Permianibacter sp.
TCGAAAATCGACGAGAACGGCGTGTGGTTGAAATCGACCGACACCAGCGGTTCGTCGTTGTAAGCCAGCACACCTTTCATCGCGCCGTTGGCGGCAGCCTTCATCGCAGCGTTGATCTCGTCCTTGGTGGTATCGCGCTTGGCAACGAACGACAAATCAACGACCGAGACGTTGGCGGTCGGTACACGCATCGCAAAACCGTCCAGCTTGCCATTCAGCTCCGGCAGCACCAGGCCGACTGCTTTGGCGGCACCGGTCTTGGTCGGGATGATGTTCTGGGCGGCGGCACGGGCGCGGCGCAGATCCTTGTGGTGGCCGTCAACGATGTTCTGATCGTTGGTGTAGGCGTGCACGGTCGTCATCAAACCGTTTTCGATGCCGACCAGATCGTTCAGCACTTTCGCCACCGGTGCCAGGCAGTTGGTGGTGCAGGAGGCGTTCGAGACGACCGTCATGTTGCTGGTCAGCACATTGTGGTTAACGCCGTAGACGACCGTCGCGTCAACGTCTTCGCCACCCGGGGCCGAGATCAGCACTTTCTTGGCGCCGCCGGTAAAGTGGGCCGATGCTGCCTCTTTGCTGGTGAATTTGCCAGTGCATTCGAATACAACGTCGACACCCGCGTCGGACCATTTAAGATTGGCCGGGTTGCGGTCGGCAAACACCCGGATGCGATCGCCGTTGACGTAGATGTTGCCCTCGTCATGGGTCACGTCGGCGTTGAAGCGGCCGTGTACGGTGTCGAACCGGGTGAAAAAGGCTTCGTCCTTGATCGGGTGCGAGGTATTGATGGCAGTGACGATGATCTCGTCACGACGGGCGTGTTCATAAATCGCGCGCAGCACGGTGCGACCGATACGACCATAACCATTGATACCGACTTTGATTGCCATTGCAAAAGCTCCTGACTGCAAACCAGAGATTAAAACCAGAAAACCAAACCAGAAAACCGATTGCCGACTACGTCGTCGCGGTGACCGGGTGCGAGCCGGGCACCACGCAAAACGCCGTCGGTGCTTGCGGCGGCGCCCCTGCATCGGGCGCCGCCATTTCCTTGCTACCGTACTGCCGTTACTGCAATTCCAAGGCGGTTTTGACCACGTTTTCGACCGTGAAGCCGAACTGGGCAAACAGTTTGTCACCCGGTGCGCTTTCGCCAAACGTGGTCATGCCGATCACCCGGCCATCGAGGCCGACATACTTGTACCAACCGTCGACGTGACCGGCTTCAATCGCGATACGTTTGCGCACCGCCGCCGGCAACACGCTTTCGCGGTAGGCGGCGTCTTGCGCGTCGAAGACATTGGTCGACGGCATCGAGACGACGCGAACGTGCTTGCCCTGTTCGCGCAGTTGAGTCGCGGCGGCCATTGCCAGTGCCACTTCCGAACCGGTCGCGATCAGGATCACATCGGGTTGACCGCTGCTGTCGCTCAGCACATAACCGCCGCGGGCAATGTTGGCGAGCTGGGCTTCCGAGCGGGTCTGGTGCGGCAGGTTTTGGCGCGAGAACACCAGCGCGGTCGGGCCGTCCTTGCGCAGCACCGCGGCTTTCCAGGCTACCGCCGATTCGACCGTATCACAGGGGCGCCACAACACCATGTTCGGTGTGCCACGCAAGCTCGCCATTTGTTCGATCGGTTGGTGAGTCGGGCCATCTTCACCCAGACCAATCGAGTCGTGGGTGTAAACGAAAATGGAGCGCTGTTTCATCAGCGCGGCCATGCGCACGGCGTTGCGGGCGTATTCCATGAAAATCAGGAAGGTGCCGCCGTACGGAATGAAACCACCGTGCAGTGCGATGCCGTTCATGATGGCGCTCATGCCGAATTCACGGACACCGTAATAGAGGTAGTTGCCGTTGGCGTCGTTGCTGCTGACGCCTTTGGCGCCTTTCCACAGGGTCAGGTTCGAGCCGGCCAGATCGGCGGAGCCGCCGAGCAGTTCCGGCAGGTACGGCGCGAGCGCGTTGATGCTGTTTTCGCTGGCTTTGCGCGACGCGATGGTCGCGGCTTTGGCATTCGATTCGGCGATCCAGGCATCGGCGTTGGCAACGAAATCGGCCGGCAATTCACCGCTGATGCGGCGGCTGAATTCGGCGGCGAGTTCCGGATAGGCCTTGGCGTAAGCCGCGAAGGCGTGGTTCCAGTCCTGTTCCAGCTTGGCGCCTTTTTCTTTTGCATCCCAGCCGGCGTAAATGGCGGCAGGGATCTCGAACGGCGCGTGCGGCCAGCCGAGTTTTTCGCGCGCGCCGGCGATCTCGGCATCACCGAGCGGGGCGCCGTGACACTCTTCTTTACCGGCTTTGGTCGGCGCGCCAAAACCGATCACCGTCTTGCAGCAGATCAGGGTCGGCTTGTCTTTTTCGGCGCGGGCAGTGGCGAGCGCTGTTTGCAATTCTTCCGGATCGTGACCGTCGACATTCGGGATCACTTGCCAGCCGTAGGCTTCGAAACGCTTTGGCGTGTCATCGGTGAACCAGCCTTCGACATGACCGTCGATCGAAATGCCGTTGTCATCGTAGAAGCAGATCAGTTTGCCGAGGCCCAGCGTGCCGGCAAGCGACGCCACTTCGTGCGAGATGCCTTCCATCAGGCAACCGTCACCGAGGAAGACATAGGTATGGTGATCGACGATAGCATGACCGTCGCGATTGAATTGTGCTGCCAGCATTTTTTCGGCGATTGCCATGCCGACCGCGTTGGCGAGTCCCTGACCGAGCGGGCCGGTGGTGGTTTCGATGCCCGGCGTGTAGCCGTATTCCGGATGACCCGGGGTTTTCGAATGCAGCTGACGGAAGTTTTTCAGATCGTCGAGTGAGACGTCGTAGCCGGTCAGGTGCAGCAGCGCGTAATGCAGCATCGAACCGTGGCCGTTCGACACCACGAAGCGATCGCGGTTCGGCCATTTCGGGTTGCGTGGGTTGTGCTTCAGCGCGTCATTCCAGAGCACTTCGGCGATGTCGGCCATGCCCATCGGCATGCCGGGGTGACCGGATTTGGCTTTCTGAACGGCGTCCATCGCCAAGGCGCGAATGGCGTTGGCTTTCTCAAAACGACTGGGCATCAGGGGCATCTCGGCTTGGAGCAAAACGCGCCGGCAGACACGGCGCAGGGGGCTGGCGAAAAAGCGCGCTATTTTCGCTGAATGGGCGCGTCAGGGCAAAAGCTTTCCCTGATTTGGCGGTGGCGTGGCGCTCTGACGGCGACACCGGCACCGTCGCGGTACAAATGTCAGTCAATTTGACGGTCTGTAAAAATAACGGACGTACCAAGTGACGGATTGTCAGGAAATTGTACGAGTTCTGTACCAATGTGATGCAGTTCACATTTTTTGTGGTGGCTGACCCCCTAGTGTCGGCCGGCCCTTCCGAAGGAGGTCGCCGTGTCTGAGCAGGGAGCCTGAACTGACGGCGAGGAGGGCAGGAGAGACAACCACGATGCGAAGACGCATGTACGTTTTCGCCGGAGACAAGAAGCTATGTCGTATGCCGTTCGTCGCAACAAGCTGCGCCTTGTTGCTGCCATGGTGACCCTGGCCTGTGCCGGTGTTGCTGCCGCCCAAACCCCGAATGACCGTTTCCGCCTGCGCGACGCCGAGCCGGAATTTGATCGCGCCGAACTGCTGGCCGCCCGTGCTGCCGCCCGGGCCCAGAAAACCGGCCTGACCGACCGCCTGATCATCAAGTACAAAGACGGCAGCCAATCGACCGGCAAGACCGGTCTGGTGACGGTCAGCGCGCTCGACCGCGCCTCGGCCAAAGCCGGCGAGCGGCTCCAACTGGTCCGCAAAAACGCCTTCGGCGCCCAGGTCATGAAGCTTGATCGCAAGCTGACCGAGCGCGAAGTGAGCGCTATCGCCGCCCGGATCGCCGAAGACGCCGATGTCGAGTACGCCGAGCCGGACCGGATCATGAAGCCGTTCCTGACCCCGACCGACAGCCAGTACAGCTCGCAGTGGCATTACTACGAATCGACCGGTGGCCTGCGCGCGCCGGCTGCTTGGGACATCACCAACGGCGCCGGCGTCGTGGTCGCGGTGCTCGACACCGGCTACCGCCCGCATGCCGATCTGGCCGCCAACCTGCTGCCGGGTTACGACATGATTTCCGACACGGCAGTGGGCAACGACGGCAATGGCCGTGACAGCGATGCCCAGGATCCGGGCGACTGGATTGCTGCCAACGAATGCGGTGGCACCCATGCCGCCCAGGACTCGTCTTGGCACGGCACCCACGTCGCCGGCACCATCGCCGCCGTGACCAACAACGGCAACGGCGTCGCTGGTGTCGCCTACGGTGCCAAAGTGGTGCCGGTGCGTGTACTCGGCAAGTGCGGCGGTTATACCTCCGACATCGCTGACGGCATCATCTGGGCCTCGGGCGGCACCGTGTCGGGTGTGCCAGCCAACGCCAACCCGGCCAAGGTCATCAACATGTCGTTGGGCGGCTCCGGCGCCTGCGACACCACCACCCAGAACGCCATCAACGGCGCCCGTTCGCGTGGCACCGTGATCGTGGTCGCGGCCGGTAACGACAACGCCAACGCCAACAACTTCAATCCGGGCAACTGCGCCGGTGTGGTCAACGTTGCGGCAACCAATCGCAGCGGCGGCCGCGCGTATTATTCCAACTACGGCACCAGCGTTGACGTGGCGGCACCGGGCGGCGCCCAGTCGAGCGCCAACGACGCCAACGGTGTCTTGTCGACCTGGAACAGCGGCACGAGCAGCCCGGGCAGTGATGCCTATGTGTTCATGCAGGGCACCTCGATGGCGGCGCCGCATGTCGCCGGTGTCGCGGCCTTGATCAAGGCGGTCAAGCCGGCGGCCACGCCGGATGAAATCGAAACCATCCTGAAAACCACGGCCCGTGCCTTCCCGGCCACCTGCTCGAACTGTGGCACCGGCATCGTCGATGCCAATGCCGCCGTGCTGAATGCCCAAGGTGGCGGCGGTGGTGGCGGTGGCGGCACGATGGTGCTGAGCAACGGCGTGCCGGTGACCGGCCTGTCGGCGGCCACCAATGCCTCGGTGACGTACACCATGACCGTGCCGGCTGGCGCGACCAACCTGACCTTCAGCAGCAGTGGCGGCACCGGTGATGCCGACATGTACGTGAAGTTCGGTTCGGCCCCGACCACCTCGAGCTATGACTGCCGTCCGTACAAGTCGGGCAATGCCGAAAGCTGCAGCTTCGCGACCCCGACGGCCGGAACCTGGTATGTCACGCTGCGTGCGTACTCGGCGTTCTCCGGCGTCAGCCTGACCGGTAGCTACAGCACCGGCAGTGGTGGCGGTGGCGGCGGCACGCTGATCGAAGTGGAAAGCAACAACTCCACCGGTACCGCGCAAACCGTTTCGACCAGCGGCACTACCGTCAACGGCACCATCGGCTCGACCTCGGACACCGACTATTACAAGGTGACCCTGCCGGCCGGCGCGACGCTGACCTCGACGTTGACCCCGAACAGCACCAGCGACTACGACCTCATCGTCTACAACGCCAGCGGTACCGAAATCGGCCGCAGCGAGAAAGGTGCCGGTCAGGTTGATGCGGTTGCGGTGACCAACACCGGCAGCACGGCGTCGGTACGCTACATTCGCGTTGTCTACTACAGCGGCGGCACGGGTTCCACTAGCGGCAAGTACACGCTGAAAGCCACTTGGTAATCGGCCCTGACGCGACAGACCGCCAGAAAAAACGCCCACCTTCCGGTGGGCGTTTTGCTTTTTCGCAAGGGGCGGCAAGCTTTTGCCGGCGGAAATTTTGATTTTTCTCAACTACCTTGAATCGGCCGGCCGCTATTTCGCGCCGGAGTGGTATCGGTATCGAGGTCGTCGAGATGGTCCGCAACCTGAGCGTAAGCAAGCGCAATTTTCTTGGTTTTGGTGTCGTGACGTTGATTGTTTTGCTGTTGGGGGCATTGGCATTGATTCAGATGGGGCGTGTGCATGGCGCCCTTGCCGAAGTCAAGAATGTCTGGCTGGCGGGCACCCGTCTGCTGGCCGAAATCGAGATGGAGCAGGCGTCGGTCCGCCGTTACGAATTGCGTTCCCTTGTCCTGCTGGATGAGGCCGATCTGCGCAGCACCCTGGAAAAAGTCAAAGTGGCGCGCGAGCGCATCGCCGCCGATGAAGCGGCGTACGAATCGACCATAGTCGATGACGCTGACCGGCGCCTGTTCAGCCGCTATCAAGCCCTCAGTGTGCAATACAAGCAGCTCGCCGATCAGATGTTTTCGCTGCTCGCCGCCAAGCAAAATACCGAGGCTTTTCAGCTCGGCATGGGCGCATCGTTCCAAGCTTATACCGACATGCACACCGTGCTGGAGGAGCTGATTGCGCTGAATTCCGAGGGCGCGGCAGCGGCCGGCGAGCGGGCGGACCGGGTGGTCACGAGCACCTACTGGGAAGTCTTGCTGCTGATGCTATTGGCGGTCGTCATTACCGTGCTGATTGCGATCAAGCTGAGCCGCAGTGTTACGGTGCCGTTGCAGGAAGCGGTGCGCGTGGCCAAGCAGATTGCCGCCGGTGATTTGCGTGCCCGACTGACCGTTGACGGTCACGATGAAGTGACCGAATTGCAACAGGCCTTGGTCGACATGCAGGACAATCTGCAGGACATGCTGCGGCAAATCCAGGATTCGGCGCAGCAGCTGGCGTCGGCAGCGGAGCAGCTGAGTGCAGTCACCGAGCAAACCGCGACCGGCATCCAGCGCCAGAACGACGAGATCCAAATGGCGGCGTCCGCCGTTACCGAAATGTCCGCAGCCGTCGATGAAGTGGCGCGCAATGCCAACCAGACCTCGGCGGCGTCGCGGCAAACCGAAACCACGGCTGGCGTCGGCCAGCAGCAAGTGCGGCAAACCGCGCAAGCGATCGATCGGCTCACCGCCAACGTGGTGCAAACCGGCGACTCGATCAAGTCGCTGGCGCAGCAGGCGAGCGAAATCGGCCGGGTACTCGATGTGATCCGCGGCATTGCCGATCAAACCAATCTGCTGGCGCTGAATGCAGCGATTGAAGCGGCGCGTGCCGGCGAGCAGGGCCGTGGTTTTTCGGTGGTGGCGGACGAGGTGCGGGCGCTGGCACAGCGCACCCAGGCGTCGACCCGGGAAATCGAACAGATGATCGCGGCCATTCAGCAAGGCACCCAAGGCGCGGTCAGTGCCATGGCGCAAAGCACCGAACAGGCATCCGGCAGCCGGGCATTGGCAGAGGCCGCAGATGGCGCGCTCGCCGACATCACCCAGATGGTCAGCAAGATCAACGAAATGAACCTGACGATTGCCTCGGCCGCCGAGGAGCAGGCCAACGTGGCGCGCGAGGTCGACAAGAATCTGGTCGCAATTCGCGACATCGCCGCGCAAACCGCCACCGGCGCGCAGCAGACCTCAAGTGCCAGCCTGGAACTGACCCGCTTGGCGAGTGCGCTCAACCAGACCGTGGCCCGTTTTCAGCTGCGCTGAGGCGGGCCGTTTCAAAACTGTTGTTGCCAGGCCCGGTAGTCGGTGCCAACGGCATCGACAATCGCAAAGCCAACGGCGTGTTCGCCGTTGGCTTGCGGCTGACTCCAGCGCACTTCGGCAGTCAACAGAAACGGTTTGCCGTTGCCGCGCAACTCAATCAACACATCCAGCAAGGTGCCAACCTGCAGCGGCCGGTTGCTGCGGGCATTGAAGCCGTTGCTGGAAATGTCGCGGGTGTCGGCATGCAGCAACACCGCCGGTTGCGGCGGCGCACTGCTGCCCTGCTGGATCTGGATGTGAATCGGATCGTGGCGGGCGAGC
>DASUEK010000148.1:0-4275 GCA_036275115.1 Permianibacter sp.
TGGGTTGAAAACAAATCGGATGAAAGCAACAAACCGGGAGCGCAGCCATGATCGTCTCGCTGTATGTCGCGCTTGGCTTTGCCGCGCTGCTGTTCCTGTTGCTGCCGAGCAAGCGCTTGCCAACGGCTTATCGCGCCGCCTTGGCGCTGCTGCTGCTGGCCGCGACCCAGCTGCCGGTTGATGGCGTCACGCTTGCCGGCCATTGGCAAGCAACCACCGGCGAATTTGCCATCACCACAACGCTGCTGCTGCTGACCCTCGGCTGGCGGCGGCTGCGCGGACAGCGCCCGTTACTGCCGGTTGGCGTGCGCCAGCCCTTGATGAGCCTCGGTGTGTTTGCGCTGATTTTCTACCCGCTCAGCATGGGCGCTGCCGGAGTCGATCCGTATCGCACCGGGTTCCTGCCCGCCCTGGTGTTGACGTTGGTGTTTGGCGTGGCGCTGGTACTGTGGTGGCGCGGTCGCAACCCGTTTGTGGTCACCGCGCTGGCATTGGCGACACTCGCCTACGCGTTCGATCTGCTGCCTTCACACAATTACTGGGATTATTTATTTGATCCGGTGCTGGCCGTGTTTGGCTTGAATCTGCTGATTCGCCGGGCACTGCGGCGCTGGCGTTTTCGGCGCCAGAAAGCACAACGGCAGCGCGTGGCCGTTGTTGGCTGACAGATGACTCCAATGGCGCGTGATGCGGGGCCTGAGCGCCACCGCTCTCACCGCCAGTTCTCTCGTCAGCAACAAAGAAAAACCCGGCTTGCGCCGGGTTCGTAAAAACGGATTTCAGCAGCCGCGATGCGCTGCCGGCACGACTCATTTTGCTGCGCTTTTTTCCGTCGCCGCTTGGCCGGCCGGTACCACGTTCTGATAGAACAAATAGCGCGAGGCTTCGTAGTAGCCACGCGCTTTGCCAGCCAGATCGGCAAACCGTTCCGGCTGCTCCTTGCTCAGATCCTTCAACGGATCATCGGTGTAAAGCTGGTGCAGCGAGGCTTGCGAGCCATCATGATTCATCCGCGCCATGTAATCGCGGGTAACAAACCCGATTTGCGGATACGCCCCCTCCACCGGCATGACCCAAGCGCCTTCCTGTTCCGGCGTCAGGCTCTGCAGATCGCGGCCGAGTGTGGTGTTGCGATACGGAATGCCGAGCATGCCGGCGACGGTAGGCATCATGTCGACCAGACTGACTGCTTCCGGGATCACTTTTGGTTGCAGGAACTTCGGCGCATAAATAATGCCCGGTACATGATGGCTTTCCAGCAACAGCGCTTCCTGGAATTTGGCCATATGCGGAATGGTGGTGATACGGCTGTTGTGGTCGCCGAACAACACAAAAATGGTGTTGTCGTGGTAGCCACCCTGCTTGGCCATTTCAAAGAAGCGGCCAATGCTGTAGTCCAGCAAGCGCACAGCATTGTATTGGGCGCGGTTCTGGAAGCCCCATTTCGCCAACTCCGCTTCGTCATCATTGGCAATGACAAAGTCATCGCTGTTCTTCGGAATCGTGTATGGCCGATGATTGCCGGCGGTTTGGATGTAAGCAAAAAATGGTTTGTCCTTCGGCAAGGTGCGCAGAATCGCATCCGTTTCCTTGAACAGATCCAGATCGGAAATGCCCCAGACATCGACGTTCGGCGCTTTCCAGTCACCTTCCTCGAACATCTTGATGCCGTGAATGCTCTGCTTGATCAGCGCACTCATGTTGGCCCAGTCGGCGCTGCCACCGATGAAATAGTACTTGTCGTGCTCGGTGAAAGCGTTCAGCACCAGTTGCTGCCGGCTGATCAGCGGATTGCGGGTCGCCGACTCCACTTTCGATACATCCGGAATGCCAGTGATGCTGGCCCAGACCGTTTTCGCCGTGCCGACCACCGGCACATAGAAATGCTCGAACTTCCAGCCTTGCTGCATCAGGGCATCGAGATTGGGCGTGCTCGGATACGGCAGGCCGTAGCCGCTGACGCGGCTGGCACCGAGTGACTCCAGCATGATGAACACCACATTCGGTGTTCGCTCGAAATTCAGTTTGTGCGGCGCCACCGGCACCTCACGGGCAAAACCGATCGGCTCACTCGGCGACTCCGGCAAACCCAGTTGCTTTGCCACCGGCGCGTAATACTCACGCACCAACGCGACGCTGTAATCTTCTTGCGTGGTCTGCGAGGTGTCGTAAAGGAATTGCACCGGATTCAAACCGATGGCGGCAACGGCCGGGTTGCCGGAAAAGAACGCTTCGTTCCAACGCAGCGGCACCGGGTTTTCCAGATTGATGTGAGTAAAGCGGCCGAAAATGCCAAACACGATCAGCACAGCCGCCACGGTGATACCGAGCCGACGCGGCATCGCCGCGATCGCCACCGGCGGCCGCTCGAGGCAGCGCCGCGCCCAGGCACGGAAGCTCAACCATCCCAGCAAGGCCAGCACGGCCCAACCGAGCACAATCCAGACTATCGGGTAACTCTGCCAGAGCATTTCCGCCGAGATCGCCGCGTCCTTGATGTAGCGGTAAACAGTGGAATTGATCCGGACGCCGAGGTAGTTGTAGTAACCGAAATCGATGAAATAAATGAGCACCACCACCGACAACGCCAGCAGCAGGTAAGCATTCGCCAGCCGGCGCGCCCAGGCATGCTGGCCGATGTGGAAAAACCGGGTCAGCAGCAACAGCAGCGGCAGCGTCAGCAAGATTGCGATGCGCAAATCAAACTTGACGCCGATCCAGAACGTTTCCCACAGCACACCCGCTGGCACCGACGCACGGGCGGTCGGCTCGGTGAAAAACAGCAGGAACACCACCCGCAACAACACGAACAGCGTCAACCAAATCAGGGTGACGCCAGCCAGGTAACGCAGGCGACGGGATTGCAGCCAGGCCATCATGAGCAACTCCACGAAACGTCGGTGCGCCGCTCAGCCCGTTGGGCGGGGCTCCGGCGCGAAGCGCTGCATTATCGGCCACCATGGCCAAAGCGCAACGCCGCACCGGCAAATTCCCGCCGGACAAGAGGGACATGACACTATCTGAGGCCCACCTCTGGTCGCGAGGGCGGCATTTCGTGCGACAATTCGGCCCAGCTGTCGACAAGGAGACTTCATCAATGCTGGACGCAGCGGAATACCTGCATTTGGCCATTCACGCCAGTAACAAGGGCGACCATCACGCCGCCCTGACCTACCTGAAGGACGCGCTTGCACAAGAGCCGAACAACGCCAAGGCCCTCTACCTGTTGGCAGCCGAACACGCCGAGTTGGGCCTGTTCGACCGCGCCATTGCCGGCATGCAATCGGCGTTGGCGCTTGAGCCCGGTTTGGAAATGGCCCGCTTCCAGCTGGGTTTGCTGCTGCTGCAAGGCAATCAGATAGACACCGCCAAGGCGCAGTTCGGCCAGCTGGCACAAAGCAGCGATCAGGGCCTCAAAGCGTTCGCCACTGCCATGGTCGCACTGGCAGAAGACCGCCCCGCTGCCGCCCAGGAACAGTTGGCTTTGGGCTTGGCGCACAGCGACCACAATCCGGCCTTGAAAGCCGATATGCAGCGAATGCTGGACCGCCTGATGGGTGGCAACCAACCTGCAGCCAAGGTAGTGGAGCCTGAAACCGCCAGCGTGTTCCTCGGCGCCTATCAGCGAGCCCCGATCAACGACGCATGACCCGCATCGACCCCAGCCGCATCGCTGCCATCTTTCAGCAGCTTCGCGCGGAAAAGACAGACAGCCCGCGCCCCGTCAGCCGCGGTGCGGACAAATCTGGTCAACCGGTTGCCGAAGCGGCGGCCGGTCAGCGTCGCGATCCGGAAAACCTGCGCCACAACCTGCGCCTGCGCTTGGCGCGCCTGCAAGGCGAGAATGGAAACTTTGCCGAGCTCGCCCCCGAGATTGCCGTCCGGGAAGTGTTGGTCTGGGAATTTGGAGACGAGGTTCTGAACCACCCGGACTTTCATCAGGTGGCCGCCTCCGTTACCCGGACCATTCAGGCCAACAGCAAAGTCAACGCGGAGCTGCAAAAGCTGATTCGGCAGCTGACCCGTTAAGCCAGTCGCCAGACATCGGCCCTGACGGCGTGATGGCTGCCCCGGCTTCGGCGCGAAAAAGTAACGCCGACGGTTTCACCCCATCGGCGTTTTCATCACCGCGACACCAGCTTAAAGCGGTATCGAACCTGGCTGACAGTCCAGCGTGTAATGCACGGTCTTGGACTGGCCCACGCTATCGGTCACCGTCAACACGGCGTCATAGGGATAGCCGCAAGTGGTGTGGTAGATCGCGTAGTCACCCCA
>DASUEK010000149.1:0-24978 GCA_036275115.1 Permianibacter sp.
CCGGAAAAACCGGTCCAGTTCTTCCGGCAGATCCGAGCGCACGCTGCCATCCAGTTCGAGCCCGTTCTGATTGACATGGAAACGTCCGTTCAAGCCGAGAACCCCGTCAATGTCAGTGATGTCGCCGTTGACGCCGCCTTCACCGTCGCCACCGAGATCGACCGCGTAAGCGCCCAGTCGTGGCTGGCCGAGCGGTGTCCGCACTTGCGCTTGTTGCCAGATCAGTCGACCCTGCAAGCGTTCGATACGACCATCGGCATAAGCCAGATCGGCCACGTTCAATTGCAACTCGCCGTCAAATCCGACCCCCGGCAGTTTTACCAAAGGTTGCAACGCCTGCGCTGGCAATTGCACGGCGACATCGCTGGCGGTAATGCTGCCGGTGAAGCTGGCCAGCAGATCACCACTGCCTTGCTGCGTGCTGCCGGCACCAAATTCAAAGTGCACTGCTGCTTGCCCGAGCAGCAGCCGCCATGGCGACAACTGCCAGTGCAGGTTCTCGACCTCGCCCGCGCCGAACCGCAGTCGCGCCGCTTCGCCGCGCCAGACGCTGCCTTCGACGCCGGCGAACGCCAGCGCCGGCACGAACCGGCTGGCCGTGCGGGTCAAGACCGTCGCCGGAGCCGTTACCAGCAGCATCACAACAAACGTCAGCAGCAGGCCGACGGCCCATAGCAATTTGCGTTTCACTCAATACTCACTTTGTACAGGACGGCAGCACGTCAGCTGCCGTCACGGACTTTCACTTGCAGTTTGACGACACCGCTGGTTTTGCCGGTGCTGAGGTTCAGCGACGCGATCTGGATGCCATAACCGGTTTCAAGTTGATGCAGCCAGCGCAGGCAATCGTCGAAGCTCGCTTCTTCCAGCCAAATCTGCATCTCGTTGTCGCCTTTCGGCTGCAACCGTGACACCACCAGATTGAATTCCGGCGCCGTGTCGGAGATCAGCTGGTTCAGTCGGCGACCGGCGCGATCCAGTTTGCTGCTGCCGGCACCACGGCTTGCCAGCACGCGGGCGACATTTTCCTGCATGGTCGCGAGCGCGGTTTCCTGCTCGATGACATCGGCCGTCAAGTTCTGCCGGGCCCGCTGCAGCGGAAATACCAGGGCGAAATACAGCAGTGCCGGCACCAGAAAAATCGCCAGCAGTTTCAGTGCCCGCTGATCCTGTGCCGGCCGTGACTGGTACCAAGCCAGTGATTTTTGTTTCAGTTCCGTCAGCGCGCTCATGGTTTGTCTCCTGCGCTGGCACGTTTGAGCACCATACGTCCGGTATAGCCGCCGCTACCGGCGCTGGCCTGACCGAGATCGGTCTGGAAGCCCATTTGCTGAAAGCGGTTGTCGAGCGCATTCAGCGCCGACAGATCGCGGGCGCTCAAATCAAGCCGCATTTCCGCACTGCTCGCTTCATAACCCATGCCGCGCAGCGAAATGCCATCGGTTTGCTGCAACACCGGTGCGACTTCCGCGAGCAGGCTGGTGAAGCCACCAGCGCCGGCACTGCCGAGCTGCTTGATGTAACCGTTCATGCTTTTGACCGGGAACGGCGTATTGGCCTGATCCGGAAACGCTTCCGCAAAGCTACTGCGGATGGCGCCATCGAGCGCGCCGACCCGTTGCTTCAGCAAGGCCCAATCGGTGATTGCATAGGCGTATTGCGCGACGATGGCGATGCCAGCCACGACAGCCACTTTGCGCCATTGCTGCCAGTGACTGTGCCAGGCGGTGCGCGGTGCGTAGTCGCCCTGAAGCAGCGACAGCACGCCGCGCTGTGCCTGTTGCGCCAACCATGCCAGCGCCGATTCAATGTCCTCGCGCTGATGCGGGTGCTGCAAGACAAACGCGCTGTCTGCACTGTACAGCTGCACCGGGGTGTCGCCAGCGATCAGCGGCAGCAGTGTGTCGAGATCGCGCCGTGCCAGCGACTGGGCGCTGCCATCCGGCAGGCGAAGCAATGCGTCGTCCGCCATCACCAGCACGGTGACCGCTTCGCTGTCCGGCAGGCAGAGTGCATCGAGCGTCAGTTCGCTGATACTGAGACCGTGTTCGCGCAGCTGCGCGATCAGCGATTGCACATGCCGGTGTTCGACCGCCAGCACTTGCTGGTCGTCGCCGTCGAGCGCGCGGCCCGGCACGATGTGCAAATCATCAATGCTGCCGGCCAGCTGATCTTCCAACAAATACGGCAGCACCTGCGCCAAGTGCTTGCGCTGTTTCGCCGGCACTTGCACGCGGGTCACCAGCGCGAGACTGACCGGCAGCAACACGGTCAATGGCTTGCCTTGCGCCTGACTGGCGAACTGGCCGAGATCCTCCGGCCAGCGCAGCGACGCCGACGCCAGTATCCGGCCATCGGCGGCGAGCTCGACCCACTCGGCGACGGCACTGCCGGCGGCCGGAGGTCGCAAATACAATGCGCTGGTCATGGTGCGCGAATCCCCTTCATCCTGATGTCTTGACGCGCCACGCAAGCGCGCCGTGCCCGTGCCCGATTCACTCTTCAGCAAACGCGCGGCTGACCGGCGTGAAACTGTTGTCTTGTTGTTGTTTCAACACCGATTCTACACGGGCCCGACCGCGCCCCACTACCGCTTGCGCGCGCAGCAGAAAATAGTCGGAGCCGGTGTCGATGCGGCCCTTGGCTTTTGGATTTTCCTTGGCTTCAGCCGGCATGCCATTGCTGGTCCAGAACGCGTCTTTGTCCTTGAAGCCGGTTTTCGGCCGACCTTGCAACACTTGCCGCGCCGCTTCCACCGTCAAGCCTTCAGTCACCGCGACCAGCAACTCGGCGCGTTCGACCGGCAGCGTGTTGACGTTGAGCTTGGTGTATTTGCTGTCCGGCAAGGCACACAGATATGGCCGCACTTTCTGGTAAATCTCCGGAGTAAAGCCACGGATAGTGCGCAACTCGCTGATCGCGCCGAGTGGACCGTTGCCGGTGCGATACGGGATCTGCAAACCCTGGTAATCGTAATCCTCGGCGCCGTCGCTGCCGAACGGATCGCTGTCTTCATCGAGCCAGTCGACGATGGCTGCAGCCAGCGCCTGCGGCGAGCTTTCCTCGTTCGGTACCAGCTGCTCAAACAATCGCACCAGAATTTGCACGCCCGGCGGCGTCTGGGCATTCGGATCTTGCGGGTTCAGCGGTTTGTTCGGATCTTCGCCTTTCCCGCCACCATCACCACCGCCACCACCGGGCCCGTCTTTCTTGCCGGCCGCCAGCAAGGCGTTCAGATTGAGACAGGTGCTCAAGTCCTCGATTTTGCCGCGCAGTTCGCCACCTTCGACCGGAAAGAAAAACGGCGTTTTCGCCCAAGCCTGATCGAGGTGCACACGCTTGTCGTCGCGTTTCAAGGCTTCGTACAAATTGGCCGCGGCCAACGCTTCGGCGCCGCGGACATACTGCCAGGCCTGGTCGGTCTGCAAAATGTTGGCCGAACGCCGCTCATTCAGCAGCAGCTGACTGTTGATCTGGGTGGCAATGATGGTCACCAGCGCGACAATCACCAGAATGACGATCAGCACCACGCCGCGTTGCTGCGCGGGCGACGCTGACAACTGCACGCGCCGTTCAGAGCAGAACACGGTGCACCTCGCCGATTCCTTCGATCTCCAGCGTCAGCTTGATGCCGGCCGGGGCCTTGTCGCTGTCGTCGGTATTTTGCCGACCGCCGACGGGCCATTCATCGAGCCAGTCTTCACCGGTTTCGCTGTCGTCGGTCAACGTCCGTTCGACATTGCCCTGATCAGGCGGCCGGAACTTCAGTTGCATCTTGGTGACGCCATCCAGCAGTACCCGCCACTTCACCACCGGTTGTTGCGCCTGATCGAGCAGCAGATAGCTGTAACGCACCAGCCGCCCCTCTTCGAGCGCGTAGCGAACGAATTCCAGCGTCGAACGCGGCAGTTGCGCCGGGTTGCGCCAGCCGCTGCGGGTGAAGGCGATCCAGGTGTCGGTGTCGTCACTGATGCCTTGCACCATCGGTAGCCGATCGCCGTAGCTGTCACGCACGCGGCGTGGCGCCAGCTGCTGGTAATCGCGGCTGAAGGTGGTGATGGCGCGCTGCAATTGCAGAAAGCGCTCACCGCGTTCGCGCAAGGTTTGCTGGGCGTCCTGCGCTGCCCGCAGCGTCGAAAACGCGCCGACACCGATCAAGCCGAAGATCAGCACGGCGACCAGAATTTCGATCAAGGTGAAACCGGAGTGGCGGTTCATTTTTCCGGGTCCTCACCGGGCAACGGCGGCGGACCGTCAATCGGTGGTTCTTCCACCGGGGGCTCCTCCGGTGTCTTTTCGCCGTCGCTGTAGCCGCCACCTTCGAGCTCGTTGCTCGGTGCCGCCATCTCGGCGGGCCGGTCGGTGACAAAGCCGGCGATGCGCACCAACGGATCTTCATCTTCGCGTTCGGCGCGCACTTCAATTTCCACCCGGCGTAGCTTCGGATCGGCCGTCCCTTCGACCTTGCGGGTCCAGTGCCATTCGTGCCCGGCCATTTCTTCGCGGCCATCACTGATGCCCACCGCCGGCCAGACTACGCGCATATTGGTGAAGTTCAGTTGGTTGAGCGCCACCCAGTGCGCGATGGTTTTGCGTTCGAGGTAGCTCTGTGCCGACAGCGAGCCGGCAATGCCGCTGATCATCGCGGCAGCAGTGATGGCGAAAATGGCCAGTGCAACCAGCACTTCCAGCAGGGTGAAACCACGTGACTGGCCGCTGTGTACTGACGGAAACTTATTTGCCGCCATCGCGGCCTCCATCAGCCGGTTTGCGTTCGCGCGGCTTGCGCGCATCCTCAAACAGACGATCGCGCTCGCGGCCGATCAGATCTTCCTCGTTATTTTCCGGCTCGGCTTCCGCTTCCGGGTCCGGGTTTTCCCATTCGATGGTCAGATCATCAACCGGATCGGCGCGGATCGGTCCTTCCATCTTGATATCGCCGTCGACCGTGGCACGCAGCCGGTAGAACACCGGATCCTGTTCGCGATTGCCGATGGCAAGCACAAAGGGATTCAGCTCGCCGCTGGACAGCAGGAACACTTGCGGCAGCAGTTTGGGCGCGTCGTCGTCTTCGCTGTCTTCGTCGTTGCGTGCCGATTCGTCGGCAACGGGGGGCTTGCTATCGCTTTCGCTGTTGTCTTGCGGGTTGTTGCCGGACTTGCGCTCGTTACCGAGCAGGCTTTTGTCGTCATCCGCCGTTTCGTCAACGACCACTTCGCCGTCTTCGGTGATGCGGGCGCCCGGCAAACGGGCACCGGGCAATTTGAAGCCTTCGATTTCCAGCGCCAGCTCAAAGCCATCCGGCAAGCGGTGCCGACGATAGGCAGGGTCGCCACTGATCGGCGTCCAGCGCTCTTCTTCGAAGCTGACAAACTGGTAATCGGTTTCGCCGACCACCAAGCCATACTCGACGCCGTACAACTGCGCTTCTTCCAGTGCGATTTTCAGTTTGGCGTTGAGTTGTTCAATTTCGTCGCGGGCAATCGCTTCGCGGTTGTCGCTGCCAATCATCACCATGGCGCCCGCCATCAAGCCCATGATCACCAGGACCACGAGTATCTCGATCAGGGTAAAACCGCGGGCACGGATGCGCATGGGGCAGATGGCGGCAGTGCCGCCAGCACTCAGTTGTTTTCTTCGAGGTTATCGTCCCAGTTGCCGATGTCGGCATTGGCCCCTTCGCCACCCGGTTCGCCATCGGCTCCGAGCGAGAACAGATCGTATTCGCCACGCTCACCCGGGAACACGTACTGGTAATCGCGGCCCCACGGATCCTTTTCCAGTTTCTGGATGTAGCCGCCCGGCTTGTAGTTGCGCGGCTCCGGATCGCTGTTCGGTTTCACTTTCAGCGCCGCGAGACCTTGCTCGGTGCTCGGGTAGACGAAATTGTCCATTTTGTAGCGCTCGATTGCGGTGGTCAGCGTCGCGATGTCCTGACGGGCGCGGGTGATCGTGGCTTTGTCGACGTCGCCGCCGATGTTCAGTACCACGGCGGTCGCCATGATGCCGATGATGACCAGCACCACCATGATTTCGAGCAGGGTAAAGCCATGCTGGCCACGGTATTTGACCTGACGGTTCATAAAACACTCCTTCAATAAAACAGTTCGGATCGGCCAGCGCTGCCTGTGCCGATGGCTGGCTCAGCGGCCGATCAACTCGTTCATCTGGAAAATGGGCAACAGGATGGCGAGCACGATACAGAGCACGACCACGCCCATGGTCAAAATCAGCAAGGGTTCCAGCAACCCCAGTGTGACGCCAACCAGTGACTCGAATTCCCGTTCATGGTTCTCAGCGGCTTTGGCCAGCATGTTGTCGAGCTCGCCGGAGCTTTCGCCGGAGCCGATCATGTGTACCAACATCGGCGGAAATGCGTCGCTACGGTTGAGCGCGCTGCGCAGGCTGCTGCCTTCGCGAACGCGGGTTGCTGCGTCGCGGATGACTTCACGCAAGTAAGTATTGTTGACCACTTCGCCGGCAATGCGCAGGCCTTCGAGCAGTGGCACCGCGCTCGATGACAGGATGCTCAGGGTGCGGGCGAAGCGGGCTGTGTTGACGCCACGGGTCAGCCGGCCGATGAGCGGCCAACGCAGAATGCGCCGGTCAAATTGCAAGCGCACCGCCGGTTGCCGCAAGGCGCGGGCACTGAAGAAAATCGTCAACACCACGGTGGCAAGAATCGCCCACCACCAGTTCTGGATGAATTCGGACAGGGTGATCATGATGCGGGTCAGCAGCGGCAAGGTCTGGCCGGCCTGATTGAACTGCTCGACCACTTTCGGCACGACAAATACCAACAGGCCGGTCACCACCAAGGTTGCCACCGTGATCAGGATGGCCGGATAGACCAAGGCCAGCTGGACCTTTTGCCGCAGGTAATTGCGCTTCTCGGTGTAATCGGCAAGCCGCTCCAGCACTTCATCGAGGTGGCCGGATTTTTCGCCGGCCGCCACCATGGCCCGATACAGCGGGTCAAACACGTTTGGAAACAACGCGAGGCCGTCGGCCAGCGTATGGCCCTCGACCACCCGCGCCCGCACGGCCAGCATCATCGATTTGTGCGCCGGTTTCTCGCACTGATCCGATACCGCTTTCAGCGCTTCCTCAATCGGCAGCGCGGCGCGGATCAGCGTGGCCAACTGACGCGTGATCAGCGCCATGTCGGCGGTGTTGACCCGCACCCGTTTCGGCGCCTTGCCCGTCGTTGTCGCCTTGCTGCTGCCGGCCTGCGCGACTTCGTTGACCTCGAGCGGCGTCAGCGCCTGCTCGCGCAACTGGGCGCGGATCTGCCGGGCCGTGTCGGCTTCGAGCACGCCTTTTTTCTGTCGGCCATCGGCGTCGAGGGCGATGTATTCAAAGGCTGGCATGGGTTGGCTCGTAAATTGAATTCACGACTGTGCGCGCAAATAGCGCTTCTCGCATAGCCGGCATGCCGGGTCTCGCCCCGGCGGGCGAGTGACTTTCTTTGACGCAAAGAAAGTCACCAAAGAAACATGCCCGATTCCTCGCCGACGAACCGGCGTTGCCGGCTCGCCGGTTCCTTGCGCTGCTCATTCCGGCCGGGGCTTTTCTGACAGTGCATCCCTGCACAGTCAGAAAAGGCGTCGGCATCCTGCCTCGCCCCTTCGCTGCGCTACGGGCTGTTAACCCGGCCTGCATTCCGCTGCTCAGCTCGTCAGACGGGCGCCAAGCGCGCGCTGCGCGCTGCCGTTGCGAGGCAACGGCAACAAAGATGAAACCGGTGATTGTTCCGAGCCCATCGACGCGTAAGACGGCGCTTCTGTCGGAGCAGCAATGGAGAAAGGCGGGCATGGGACCGAGCATAAAAATCAATCTTCCCGCGTCACGCGCAAGACTTCTTCAACCGACGTGTTGCCGGCCAGCACTTGATTGCGGCCGTCCTCACGAATCGACGGCGAATACTTGCGGGCGTGTTTCTCAATTTCCTGTTCGCTGACGTTATTGTGAATCAGGGTGCGCATTTCATCGTCAACCAGCAGCAGTTCATAAATGCCCTGGCGGCCGCGGTAGCCGGTGTAGCGGCAGTTGCCGCAGCCGACCGGGTGGTAAATCTGCGGCGCTTTGCTGAAATCGAGGCCGATCAGTTCGCATTCCTTCTGCGAGGCCGGCGCCAGCTTTTTGCAATCGGGGCAGAGCCGGCGCACCAGTCGCTGGGCGAGCACACCGAGCAAGGACGACGACAGCAGGAACGGTTCAATGCCCATGTCGGCGAGTCGGGTCACTGCGCCGACCGCGCTGTTGGTGTGCAGCGTTGACAGCACCAAGTGACCGGTCAGCGAGGCCTGCACGGCGATTTGCGCGGTTTCGAGATCGCGGATTTCGCCGACCATCACGACATCCGGGTCCTGACGCAAAATGGCGCGCAGACCGCGGGCAAACGTCATGTCGACTTTCGGGTTCACTTGCGTCTGACCGATGCCGTCGAGTTGGTACTCGATCGGATCTTCGACGGTCAGGATATTGCGGGTCTGGTTGTTCAGCAGGGTCAGGCCGGCGTACAGCGTGGTGGTTTTACCGGAACCGGTCGGGCCGGTGACCAGGATGATGCCGTGCGGTTTTTCCAGCAGGTCGCGCATCCGCTCCATCAGCCACGACGCCATGCCGAGGTGGGAGAAATCGAGCCGGCCGGCTTGCTTGTCGAGCAGACGCAGTACCACCCGCTCGCCGTGCGACGACGGCAGCGTCGAAACCCGGACATCGACGGCGCGGCCACCGAGACGCAAGGCAATGCGACCGTCCTGCGGAATCCGCTTTTCGGCGATGTCGAGCTTTGCCATGACCTTGATGCGCGACACCAGCAGCGGCGCAATGCGGCGATCCGGTTGCAGCACTTCACGCAGCACGCCATCGACCCGGAAGCGCACCATCAGCTGGCGCTCGAAGGTTTCGATGTGAATGTCGGAGGCGTTTTCCTTGATCGCTTCCGACAGCAGCGCATTGATCAGTTTGATGATCGGCGCGTCGTCTTCGGCTTCGAGCAAATCTTCGGTTTGCGGGATCTCGTCGACCAGCCGGAACAGATCAATCTCTTCGCCGATGTCTTCCATCGCCTGCGCGGCACCACCGGCCTCGGTCTGATAGGTGCGCGCCATTTCGGCGTCAAACTGTTCCGGTGACACCACATCAAAATGCACCGGTCGGGCGAGAAAGCGACGCGCTTCAGCCAGCGCCACCGGAGTCACGCCGGCTTTGACCAGCACCCGGGCAACGCCGTCCTGCTCGCCGGCAACCAGCACGCCGTGGCGGCGGGCAAACCCGAATGGCAGACGCTGCGCTTCCACCTCAGCGCTCCTCGCCTTCGGTGACGGTGCTCTCCGGCGCAGCGATCGCGGCATCGGCGGCTGGTGCCGCGCCATTTTCGCCATCTACCGGCGGATTCTTCGCGTCGGTCGCTGGCTCGGGCTGAACCGGCGCCGCGTCGTTCTGTTTCATGTCTTCCGGGCGGAGCACCGGTTTCGGCCGGTTTTCCCACTCCGGCATCACTGCGGTGTCTTCACCCGGCATCAGGTTGATGCCGTCGTCCTGCGCTTCCAGTTGCACTTTGCGCATGGAGTCGTACTTGCGCGCTGACAGCTGGCTCATTGATTCGGCATCGCGAATGATGGTCGGCCGAATGAAGACCAACAAATTGCGTTTGACCTTGGTGCTCTTCTGCGATTTGAACAGGTGGCCGAGCAGCGGAATGTCGCCGAGGATCGGCACCTTCTGCACGCTCTCCTGCACGTCATCATCGACCAGACCGCCGAGCACAATGGTGTCACCGTCTTCGACCAGCACGCTGTTTTTGATGCTGCGTTTGTTGGTGATGATGTCGACACCGGTGGTGCCGGCGATGTTTGACACTTCCTGCTCGATGGTCAGCTTGACGGCATCGCCTTCGTTGATCTGCGGCTTCAGTTTCAGCTTGATGCCGATCTCTTTGCGATCGACCTGCTGGAACGGATTCTGGTTGTTGCCGCCGAGCGTCGAGCCGGTGATCACCGGCACTTCCTGACCGGCAAGGAACTCGGCCTCTTCGTTGTCGAGCGTGGTCACCGACGGCATCGACAACACGTTCGAGTCGGTGTTCGAACCGAGCGCGCGGATGAAGGCGGCGAACGAGAAACCGTTGTCCTTGATCCGGCCGAGGCCCATGCCCATACCCTGCAGGCTGCCGAGTACCTGACCAAGTGCAGCGCCGTTATCGCCATTACTGGGGGTTGTCGTTTCTGTTCGAACGCCGGTAGTTGGGTCAATGGTTACGGTCGTTGTGCCATCCTGACCACGCTGTTGCAAAGCCGCGCCGGCGATCTGGCCAATACCCGGTCCGGTGTTGGTGTAGTTGATCACCCCGAGCGGCCGGGTCGCGTCATCGCTGCGATCGGCGAACAGCCACTGCACGCCGAGCTCCTTCGCCTTGTTGTCGGAGATCTCGACGATCATCGCTTCGACATGGACCTGAGCGCGGCGGATATCGAGCTGACGGATCACCGCTTCGAGTGAGCGCATCATGTCCGGTGGCGCGGTGATCACCAGCGAGTTGGTGTCTTCGTGCGAGTCGATGCTGAAGTTCTCGCCATTGCGGCCACGCGGCGCGCCGCCTTCGCTTTTCTTGCCTTCTTCCTGCTTTTCCAGCTGCTGCGAGACACCCGTCAACACCTTGGCAACATCTTCGGCCTTGGCGTAGTGCAGGTAGATCACCTTGGTGTTGCCGCCGGAGGCGACCGGTTGATCGAGCTGGGCGATCATCGCGCGCAGTTTCAGTCGGGCTTTGCCGGCGGCGCTCAGCAAAATGCTGTTGGTGCGGACGTCGGCGGTGAAGCGCGGCTTGTTGATCGGGTCTTCGGCCTTGGCGCCTTGCCGATCGAGGTTTTCCAGAATGCGGACAATCTCATCGGCCGAGGCGTGCTTGAGCGGGATGATCTCGACTTCTTCTTCGCTGGCCTTGTCGATCTGGCGAATGATCTCGACCAGACGCTCGATGTTGGCGGCGCTGTCGTTGATCACCAGCACGTTGGTGCGGGCATACGGCGCCATGTGACCTTGCTGCGGCACCAGCACACGCAACACCGGCACCAGCTGGTTGGCGTCGACGTGTTCCACCTTGATCACGCGGGTGATCATTTCATCACCGCGGTAGCGCTTGCTGCTTTCCGGGCCGGCGACCGGCACGCTGTCCTGCCGCGCGGTTTGTTCCTGAACGATCTTGACGATGCCGTTGGTTTCAACGGCGGCAAAACCGTACACCTTCAGAATGGTCAGGAAGGTGTCGTAGATTTCTTTCTCATCCATCATGTGCTGTGACAGGATGGTGATTTTCTGGCCCTGTACGCGCGGGTCGAGCACAAAGGTTTTGCCGGTCAGCTTGCTGACCTGTTCGATGACGACGCGGATGTCCGCGTCTTTCAGGTTCAGGATGGCCTGGCCGGCGTCCGCCGTCGGCGCGTAGCTGCCGATGCCGAGGCTGCCGACCAACAGCGCGCTGGCGATGACGCTGCGGCGAAACCGGCGCGGCTGCAGGGACGAGTCGGTCAGGGCGGTAAGAAACGAAATTGGATTCACGAGCGTTGTCCGTTACGGGTTTTGCAGGGGAAGTTGCAGATCGATCTGCTGGCCACCGCGTTGCAGGGTCAGCGTCAGTTCCTTGGCAGAATTCAAATCGTTGAGCAGCGCCATCGCGCGGGTCGGATCGTCGAGCGCGACGCCATTGATGGCGGTGACCAGATCGTTGCGCTGCAGGCCAACCCGGCCGAACAGCTTGCGATCCTTGCCCGGACCGAGCCGGTAACCGAGCAGCTGACCGCTGCCTTTGTCGTAGCTCGGTTCAATGCTGAGCACATCGCGCAGCGAGGCCGGGTCGGTTTGCAATTTGCTGCGCACATCGTTGAGTGATTGCGCGACTTGCGCATCACGGCGTTTGTCGATCGAGCGGATTTCGGCTTTGCCAACCGGCTCGTCTTCTTTCGGGCCGGACAAATCGCCGAGCTGGCCGGTCAGATCTTCCATGCGCAGGGTTTCCAGCCGGCCGCCACGGTCGATGATGATGCGGTCGGCGAACACCTGCTTCAGCGAGCCATAGCCGCCGGGCAGCGGCTCGCCGACAAACACCACGCTCTGGGCGCCCGTGGTTTCTTCGACGATGGCACTGGCTTTCTGTTCGTTGTCGGCGGCATAGACGCCGAGCAGCTTGAGCGAGGCGGTGCTGTCCGGGGCGTCGGCGACGGATTGCTCCGGCACCACGATTTCGGCGCTGCCAAACAATTCGGCGCTCACCAGGGCTTCGATGTCGACCTGCACCGGCGCTTCAAACGCGGCGGCACTGGCCGGTGGCGGTGGTGGTGTCCAGGTCAGCGCGTCGTAGACCCGCCAGCTGGCGCGGGCCAGCGTGGCGAGCAGCCACAGCAAGGCGAGCAGCAGCAGTACACGTTGCCACCAACGCAGCGGAACAGCCTGAAAACGGTGTAGCAGGGTGGCGGGAAGGCCAGAGGCGACCACGGGAAAATCCTGTTTCTCTATTTATATGTTTGTGCGTACTTCGGTCCCGAAGCGGGCCAAGCATAACAAGCAGCCGATAGGCCGGCCAGCATTGCGCCGCGGTTGCCGTGTACCGATTTGTAGCGGCGCGACCGGGTTGGCGCCCCGGACGCCGACGCGGCGGCCCGGTAGAATAGCGACCCTGGGTTCCGACCGGATGACACCATGCCGTTCATGATGCGTTGCTCCTGTAGCGAATCCGCCATGGCGGAGGCGGGGCGATGAGTCGCGGCCGGTCTGAAGACGACGCCGCTGCCGACGAGCGGACCCGGCTCGACAAATGGCTCTGGGCGGCCCGCTTTTACAAGACCCGCAGCCTGGCGCAGGCGGCAGTCGAGGGCGGCAAGGTCCATTACGAGGGCCAGCGGGTCAAGCCGGGGCATGCGGTTCGACTCGGGGCGAGGCTTTCCGTTCGCAGCGGTTTCGACGAGCGTGAAGTGATTGTCCGCGGCCTGTCCGAGCAGCGCGGTTCGGCGACGGTCGCCCAGGGCTTGTACGAGGAAACGGCCGACAGCATCGCCCGGCGCGAGCGGACGGCGGCCCTGCGCAAGGCGGCCGCGCTCAGCCAACCCACCAGCGACGGCCGGCCGGACAAGCGCCAGCGCCGGCAATGGCAGCATTTCCAACAGCATCTACCGGATCAGGATTGAGCATGACTACCACCGTCCAATGGGACCAGCTGCACCGTTTCGTCTTTGATGACCTCGCCGTCCGCGGCGCCCTGGTCCGGCTCGACCGCACCCTGCACCGCAACCTGACCGCGCACCCGTATCCCAAGCCGGTCGCCGATCTGCTGGCCGACGCGACCACCGCCATCGCGCTGCTGGCCACCACGGTCAAGCTGCAGGGCCGGCTTGCCTTGCAGCTGCAGGGCAGCGGCCCGGTCAAGCTGCTGCTGGCCGAAAGCAACCACGAGCTCGGCATCCGCAGCCTGGCGCAGTGGCGGGCGCCGGCGGCCGGTGAGGACGAAACACTGGCGGGGCTCGGCTTTGCCGAACTGGTCCGCGGCGGTCAGCTCGCACTCAGTCTGCTGCCGGATCAGGGCCAGCAATACCAGGGCGTGGTGCCGCTTGATGGCAACAGCATTGCGGGCTGTCTCGAACACTACTTTCAGCAGTCGGAGCAGCTGGCGACGCGGGTGCTGCTCTGGCACGAAAACGGCCGCAGCGTTGGCCTGCTCATTCAGGCCTTGCCGGGCCTGTCGCAACAGGAAGATTTCAACCGCATCCGGCTGCTGGCGGAGACGCTGAAGACCGAAGAAGCGTTTTACCTGCCGGTCGAAACGCTGCTGCACCGGCTCTACCACGAAGAGCAGGTGCGGCTGTTCTCGCCGCAACCAACCCGGTTCCAATGCCGCTGCTCGCGCGAACGCTGCGCCGACACCTTGCGCACGCTGGAGCCGGACGACATCCGCGAGCTGCTCACCGCCGATGGCACCATCGTCGTGACCTGCGATTTCTGCAACGAGGTGTACCGTTTTGACGCGATTGATGCGGCAGCATTGGGTCATCAGGTGCCGGGTTCGTCACAGTCGCATTGATGCCGTAACGGTTTGCTGGGTAATGCACAGCCGGTGTTGCGGACGCCATGTGTCGCGGGTACCGATCACCGCGACTACAGAAAACAAGGAAGGTAAACAAAAATGAAGCGGTTTGGCAGTTTGCTGGTGTTGCTGTGGAGCGTGGGGGCGGCGGCGGTGGGGCCGAATCCGTCGCATGACTGGCGCAGTTTTGACAGTCAACACTTCGTGGTCCATTTCGAAGCCGATGATCGGCCGCAGGCCTTGCAAGCCGCTGCGATTGCCGAGCGGGTGCTGCCCGGTATCGTCAAGGATCTGAATTGGCAGCCGCGCAGCAAGACCCATCTGATTCTGTTTGATGATTACGATCTCGCCAACGGTTTTGCGACGCCGCTGCCGTTCTCGCATACCGGTATTTTTCTGACGCCGCCCGATGACGGCGAGCTGCTGGAAAACAGCGACTGGCTGGAGCTCGTGATCACCCACGAGCTGGTGCACATCGTGCATCTGGACAAGGTGCGCGGCGCGCCCAAATTCCTGCAGAACATTTTTGGCCGTTATCCGCTGCTGTTTCCCAATGCCTGGCAACCGACCTGGTTGATCGAAGGCCTCGCCACCTATCACGAAAGCGATCCGAGCCAGCATCGCGGCCGGCTCGACAACGCACTGTTTGATGCCTACATGCGACTCGAAGTGCAGAACGGCGTCAAAGGTCTGCGCGAGATCAACAGCAGCGGCCGGGCATTCCCGGTCAACAAGGCCTATCTGTACGGCGCCTATTTTTATCGCTTTCTCGAGCAGCGTTACGGCGCCGATACGGTGTATCGCCTCGTCGACGGTTACAGCGACAACATCATCCCGTTCCGGGTTCATTCCAATCCGGTGGCAGTCACCAAAAAGCCGATGGACGAGTTGTGGCTGGAGTTTCAGCAATGGCTCAACGAACGCTTTGCCGGCGGCAACAAACCGGCTGAAGGTGCGTTGCTCGCGACACCGGCCTGGCAACTCGACACACCGGTGCTTGCCGCCGATGGCCGCCTCTATGCGGTGGTCGATGATGGCATTCGCCGGCCATATCTGAGCCGGCTCGGCAGCGATGGCGAGTGGCGCGCACTGCAGGCGCTGCAAGCGGGCGCCCGCATCGATATCAACCGCCGCGGCGACGTGCTGATCGCCCAGCCCGAGATCTGCAACAACTACCACTATTACTACGACCTTTATCGCTGGACGGAGGCAGACGGCCTGACCCGGTTGAGCCAGTGCGGTCGTTACCGTTTTGCCGCTTGGCGTGGCGACAACGCGATGGTGGCGCTGCGTAACGACAGTGGCCGCGCAGCCGTGGTGTTGCTGGACCGCGACGGCACGGAAACCCGAACGCTGTATCAGGCGTTCGATAACGAAGCCATTCCGGCGCTGGCGGTGAGTGCAGATGGCGCGCGGCTGGCGTGGCTCAGCAAACAGGCCGGACAGTGGCGGGTGCAGGAAATGCAGCTCGCTGATGGCAGCGTGCAAACGCTGCTGCAGAGTGACACGGCATTACTGTCGCTGCGTTATCTGCCGGACGGTGATGATTTGCTGTCGGTGCGCGATCAAAACGGTGTGTTCAATGTCGAGCAGTGGTCGCGGACCACGCGCCACGTCGTCACGCTGACCGATGCCAACGCGGCGGTGCTCGCAGTCAGCAGTGCGCAGGCCGGTCGCTTTGTCAGCCTGCAATTGGTTCATGGCGGTTACCAGCTGTACCAGCACGCGTTGTTGGCGCCAGCAGACAAAGCAGTTGTGGCGGTAAGTGCGTCCGATGCTGGGCAAAGCGCCGCAAGCGAAACGAGCGCAGAGGTTGCGACCGCGGCGACCGAAACAAAACCGACGGAAACGGCGGCGACAGCCACCGCCACCAACACCGGCGATGCGACAACGGTGCGGGTCGAGAACGAGCGCGATTATTCCGCGCTGGAAACACTGGCGCCGCGCGCCTGGTTCCCGACGGCGATGGTCGCCGACGGCGCACTGGCGTTTGGTGTTGAGCTGTTCGGTCAGGATGCGGTCGGCTGGCATCAGTACACGCTGAGCCCGCAGTACGAGTTTTCCGAAGGTGAGCTGCTCGGCTCGCTGGTGTACGGTTACGACCAACGGCATTTCTTTGCGGTGTTCCGCGAAATGGAAGTGACCGACAGCATCGAAAATGATGACGACGAAGAAGAGATCGTCAGTTACGAACTGCGCACCGCTGCGCAATGGATCTCGATGGCGCCGTGGTTGCGGCTCGATCACCGGCTGCGCGTCGGCATTGGCGCGGCCATGGCGCGCGAAACCTACGAACTGGTCGATGTCGGCCGTATCACCTTGCAGGACGAAAAACTGGCGGCGGCGTTCTTCAGCTACGACAGTCGGCGCGGCAACTGGTGGTCGGAAGGCAACAACAGCGGCCAATACCTGAGCCTGTTGGCAGAAAGCTACGATCCGTTTGACGGCGAGTACGAAGGCCGGGTGTATCGGGCCGACTGGCGTGGCCAATTTGCACTGGGCCACACCAGTCTGGCGTTGCGCCTGACCGAAGCCAAAGGCGATGAGCGCACCGAACCGTTTGAGCTCGGTGGCAGCTATAACAGCGAGCAGTTCGGTATTCCGCGTCTGAACGAGCGCGATCTGGCCTTGCGCGGTTACGACAACGGCGAGCCTGAGTTGACGGGCAAGCGGGCCCGACTTGCCGGCATCGAATGGCGCACGCCACTGGTGGATCTGGACCGACACCTGATGGTGCCGCCGGTCGGTCTCAACCGGCTGTCGGCCGCCGTATTCTACGAAGCCGGCGCCGCTTGGACCGACGCCAGCAAGCCGGAGCACTATTACCGCAGCGCCGGGGTTGAGCTGCTGGCCGAGCTCAAGCTGGGCTACCGCTTGGGCCTGTTGCTGCGGGCCGGTTTCGCCCGTGGTCTCGATGAGCCCGGTGGCGATGAGGTTTACCTGCAGCTGGGCCGCAGTTTCTGACCACCGCGCCGCCGGACTGTCCCGCGACAGCGACCGGCGGCGGATTTCGCCAGTGTGGCCGATGGAAAAATATCGGCCGCCGCGTTTGCAGCAGGCGCCGGCCTGACCTTTACTTTCAGCATGTCCGCTATTGCTAAGGTCGGCATGGTGCGCCTGCCCATACTCTCCGCTTCTGTTCGGTGCCCGCCTGTGCGGCGGCAAGGCGGCTCCGCATGAGCGTGGCGCTACTCATCTGCGATGACTCCGGCATGGCGCGCAAGCAGCTGCTGAAAGCGCTGCCGCCAGACTGGGAGCTCGACATCACCCAGGCCAGCAATGGCCTCGAAGGACTGCAAGCGATACGGGCCGGCAAAGGCGAGCTGGTGCTGCTCGACCTGACCATGCCGGAGCTCGACGGCTACCAGGTGCTGCAAGCGGTGCGCGATGAAGGCCTGCAGGCGCAGATCATCGTGGTCTCCGGCGACGTGCAGGAGCAGGCCGTGCAGCGCGTGCTGGCCCTGGGGGCGTTGCAATTCCTGCAAAAGCCGGTCGATGCGCTCGATCTGCGCAAGGCGATGCGCGATCCGTATCTGCAACTGCGCTCGGGCGGGGCGGCACCCGCCAAACCGGCGGCAGCCCAGACTCCTGCGGCGAAAGCCGAACCCGCCCCGGTACCGGCGGCGCCCGCGCCGGCACAAAACGCCGCCGCGCAACTCGCCGAAGCCAGCATTCCGTTTCGCGATGCCTTCCGGGAAATCAACAACGTCGCAATGGGTCGCGCCGCCGCCTTGCTGGCGAAAGTGCTCGGGGTGTTCATCAAACTGCCGATCCCCAATGTCAATCTGCTGGAAGTCGGCGAGCTGCACATGGCGTTGGCCGATGCCCAGCGCGGTGGCACCGTGTCCGCGGTTTGTCAGGGTTATATCGCCGGCGGCATATCCGGCGAAGCGCTGCTGATTTTTCATGATTCCTCGTTTCGCGACATCGCCAAGCTGATGAAGCACGAAGGCGCCATCGATGCCAATGTCGAGCTCGAACTGTTGATGGATCTTGGCTGCATCCTGATTGGTGCCTGTCTCAACGGCATTGCCGAGCAACTCGATATCCGCTTTTCGCAAGGCCACCCGATGGTGCTGGGTCAGCACTGCGCCATCGACGAGCTGATTCGCATCAACCAGACCCGCTGGAAAAAAACCTTGGCAGTCGAGATCAGCTACGGCATTGAACACCACGATGTCCACTTCGATTTGCTGCTGCTGTTCAGTGAAGATTCGGTGGCCCGGCTGACCGACAAAATGGGATACCTGATGTCATGAGCGGCGCCATGGACATGAAGGAGCTGCACTGGCTGCTCGATATCATCCACAGCATCGATGTCGGCGTGGTGGTGCTCGACCGGGATTATCGCATCAAGGTCTGGAATGCCTTCATGGAGAACCACTCCGGGTTCTCGCCGGATGGCGTTTATGACAAAAACCTGTTCACCATTTTCCCGGAAATTCCGCAGGACTGGCTCAAGCGCAAAATCGAATCGGTGCTGGCGCTTGGCAACCGGACATTCACCATCTGGGAGCAGCGGCCCTATTTGGTGAAGTTCCGCACCTATCAGCCGATCACCGGCACCGAACCGCACATGTACCAGAACGTCAGCTTCATTCCGCTGGCATCGGCGACCGGCACCGTAGAGCATGTCTGCGTGATCATCTACGACGTGACCGATGTCGCCAGCAACAAACGCGGCCTGCAAGCGGCCAATGAAACCCTGCAGCAACTGTCGCGCACCGATCGCCTGACCCAGCTCTACAACCGCGGCTACTGGGAAGAGTGCCTTGAGCGCGAGTTCCACCGCCACAAACGCTACGGCACCATGGCCTCACTGGTCATGTTCGACATCGATCACTTCAAGAAAGTAAACGACACCTACGGCCACCAAGTGGGTGACAAAGTGATTCAACTCGTCGCCGCCTTGCTGAAAAAAAATCTGCGCAACACCGATGTCGGCGGCCGTTACGGCGGCGAAGAGTTTGGTGTCATCCTGCCCGACACCGAAGTCGAGGGCGCCCGCATCTACGCCGACCGTCTGCGTGAAGCCGCTCAGGCCATCAGTTTCATGGCCGGCTCGCAGGAAGTGCGCTTCACCATCAGCCTCGGCATCGCCGATCTGACCATTCCCACGCCCACCTACAAGCAATGGATCGAGCACGCCGACAAAGCGCTGTACGACTCCAAGCACGCCGGCCGCAACCGGGTGTCGGTTTATCTGCCGGCCACATGACCCCGTGGCGCGCAGCAGGCCATGTTTCTGCCGGTGCGCCGATGACAGCCAATGTCACGCCGCGATTCGCGCCGCCGTGCTATCGTCCAGTCCCACTGACCGGGCTTGGTCATGGCAAACGCAGCGGTCCGGTGTGGCCGCAGGCCGACACAGGCTAGCGCTGGAGAACGCTCGTGATCGATCTGAAAGATGCGTATTTCTTTGTCCAGATCGTTGAGCGCAAAGGGTTCTCGGCCGCGAGTGACTTCCTTGGTGTGCACAAGTCCACCCTCAGCCTGCGGATGAAAGAGCTGGAATCGTCGCTCGGTGTCCGGTTGCTCAATCGAACTTCACGCCAATTCATGCTGACCGATGTCGGCACCGACTTTTATCATCAGGCGAAAGTGCTGCTGGCAGACGCGCAGCGGATCGAAGATGCCATACGCGCGCGGGCGAGCCGGCCCAGCGGCACCGTCAAGCTGAGTTCGACGGTCGAAGTGTCGCAGTACTTGCTGCAAAAGCTGTTGCCGGATTTCATGAGCCGTTATCCGGAAGTGACGATTCAGGAATATGCCACCGACAAACTGGTCGATCTCATTGCGGACGGGTTTGATCTGACCATTCGTGGTCATTCTGAGCCGTTACAAGATTCCGGCTTGGTGCAACGGCCACTGGCCAAGGCGCCTTGGTACCTGTTTGCCGCGCCGCAGCTGCTGCAACACGGACCGGCGCTCAGCGCGCCGGCGTTGTTGTCGCACCATCCCGTTGTCGGGCTGTCGGGACACGGCGTTGATGAATGGCTTTTGACCAACGAGCACGGTGATACCGTCCGGGTTCCCGTGCACTGTCGCTATCAGGGCAACAATCTTGTCTCAGCAAAATCTGCCGCCTGTGCCGGTCTCGGTGTTGCGGCGCTGCCGGTTTACATGTGTCGCGAGGAATTGCAAACCGGCGCACTGCAACAGGTATTGCACGGCTGGACCAGCCACGACGCCAAACTGACGGCGTTGATGCCGAGCCGGACCGGCAACATGCCAGCAGTGAAAGCGCTGCTGGAATTTTTGGTGGCGTCGTTTCCGAAACTGACCGCGCTGGATTAACCCGGCGCGCAGGCGCGCGCCTGTCCTGACGCATATCAATGTCGTCGTTACCCACCGATGCGACAAGCCGGACTGCAACGCTGTCCAGCGAGTGCTACCCCTGATGGTTGAGTATTCTGCAACGCAGCGTTGCAGGCAGCCGGCTCGAACTCGGCTTGTCGACACCTCGACAATGATGGTCCCTAACACACTGCTCTGAAGAGGGCCATCATGAAACGCATCACCCGCAATACCGTATTTGCTGCACTGATCGCGGTCTCGGCCGCCGCCTTTACCTCGACCACGGCCATCGCCGGCAACCTGCCAACGCCAGTAAATGCCGTGGAAAGCCGCGAAATCATTACCAAAGACAACGCCGTGCTGGTTCTGATTGACCATCAGCCCCAGACCATTTTCGGCATCGCCTCGCACGATCGTCAGACGATTATCAATAACGTCGAGGCGCTCGCCAAAACCGCCAAAGCGTTTGAGATCCCGACCATCCTGACCACGGTCGCATCGACGTCGTTTACCGGTCCGCTGATCCCGCAGATTCGCAATGTCTTTCCGGACCATGAGGTTTATGACCGGAGTTCACTCAATGCCTGGGCCGATCAACGCATCGTTGACGCGGTCAAGAAAACCGGTCGCAAGAAAATCATTTTCGCCGGTACCTGGACCGAGCTCTGTCTGGCTTTGCCGGTGCTGTCAGCACTCGATGATGGCTATGAAGTCTACGTCGTGGCCGACGCCTCGGGTGGCTCCAGTGTGGAAGCCCATGAGCTCGGTCTGCAGCGCATGATCCAGGCGGGCGCACGCCCAATGACCTGGATCGGTGTGATCTCGGAACTGCAATACGACTGGGGCAACAAGAAAACCTACGATGCCGTCAACAAAATCGTCACCGAGCATGCTGGCTCATGGGGCGCCGGTGTCAATCTGATCCGGGCCATGAAATCCGGCAAGTAATGTGGTGGAACGTGGCCGTTGTCGCGACCAGACGATAACGGCCACTCAGCCCTTCGCCCGCCCCTGACACTGAACGTGCGGGTTCACAGCTAATGTTTGCGCAGATTTATCCGGGCGACCTGCGTAATGGTAGATACGCAAAAAGTGCCTTTCACCCTCAACTTCGGCATCGCCGATCTGACTATTCCGCAAAGCCCTGCAACGACTATTTAATACCAATCGCACGGTGAGGCTGTCAGCGTTCCAGTTCCGCGTGAGCACGGTTTTTTGCCAAGTGAGGAATGTGGCCGCTCGCGGTTGTTCCCCAAGAGAACTTCCTTCGTGGCGTAGCACTGCCGCCATTTCTCGACCACCCCTTTGGCTTACGCATGCCTGGCGAAACATTCCCGACTCAAGCATTCATCCCGCAGTTTGTCGTTGAGTCTTGAGACGATTCCGTTTTGCCACGGATTGCCGGGTTGGATATTGGCTAGGCCGATGACATGGTCGCGTAATCATTTCATCAACCGGGTCGCCGTGAAATCGACGCCGCTGTCGGAGCGGATAAACTGCGGCTTACCGTACCGGAGTATCCGCCGCGACAAGGTCAGGATCGCATCTTGACTGTGCATCGACTTGGCGAATTCAATTGCTAGACATTCCCGGGTGAATTCATCGACCACACAGAGCAGTATCGGCTGCGGAGCATCGGCCAAGCGAACACGCACGGGGTCGCAATTCCGGAACGTGTTTGACCGCGCCGGGCAAGCGTATGTCATGGTCGCAGTGGCGGCGACGTGGTCGTATGCGGGATAAGGCAAAGCGAAGCTGTCGCCATGACCGAAGGAATTCCCTGTGGGACCGCTGCAAGATTGGCCCGGTGTCCCGCTTGGTCACCAACCGCTTGAGCCGGCTGTTCTCGGCGTACAGCGTCTTCAATCGCCGGGGCTCTGACACGTTTGTTCCGCCAAACTGATTTAACCAACGGAAAAATCTGCTCGGTACTGTTTCACTTGCGGCACCGCTCGCGGCTCACCACTCCGTTCTGATCAGCTTAACGCTGCACGACGATGCTCTGTTCTTCGGATAATCGTCTTTTCATGACCTAGTCTCCTTGAATGCCATGGATGCGAGTGCGGACCGCGATGCGATGGTTACAGCAATTTGAGTGAGTATCTGGCCGCCACCAATGTGAATGACCCCGAGCATTACCCAGGTCACTTCCCGGCCAAACTGATGGTGCCGATCATCAGCTTGCTGCTTTTCTAAGGCGTCCGCTGTTGTCCGCATCACTTTATCGGCGATGCGGACAACAATGCCGGCAAGGCTTCAATTCCCACGCTGCCATCATGCCTTTCTAATGGCGCTGGGCCGTCTAAACACGAGTTTGTACATAGCGTTTTGCTCACTCAGCGCGGTACAACCGGGCGTAAACTGCCTCTGTGATCCGTGAGTTCGGTCGCAGGGAGAAGACGCTAATGGCCAGAGTGATAATTTCACTGTGTATGACGCTGGCCATGTCAGCGCTAGCGGCAGCAGAACGACCGGTTCAGCAGTCGTGGCAGTGTCACGCGGGGAATATCAGAATCGTTTCCAATACGCCCTGTGCCGATGGTGCGCAGGCGGTCAGCCCGACTACTTCCGTTATCTACCATTGCCGGCGCAATGGTGTGTCGATGTTTCAACAACATGCATGCGTAGGAACCGACAGAGCGGTGCATTTGTACAGTGATGTGCGCTCCCCGCAAACCGTCAAGGAAGGTGAGCGAGTGCGGGCAGGTACGGTGGCGCGCGCCGAGGCGGTGCGCACGGCCCAGCGGGTCCGCGAAGGGAGCGATCATGTGACGGTAGTGGGGACGGCGCCGCCGGCGCGGCGCACGATGGGCGACGGTAAAGCGGATGGCTACCGTGTACCGAATCGGTCGACCGCCTCGGGTAGTGGTCCGTGAATACCTGAGCCATACCCGAAGAGAGGGCTCAGGTTCCTGGGCTTCGGCAGCTGTCCTGCCCGTGCTCGATTCAGAGTGAACTACGGGAAAAATAACTGCAGCGGCACTATAGCTGCCGCAAATCATTCTGCGCGTAGTTGTCGCCTTGATCTGCTGCGCGTTGCAGCCAGGTTTTGGCGAGCGCCAGATCGGCGGTAACGCCCAATCCATCACGGTACATTCGACCGAGCATGCGCTGTGCGATCCGATCTTTCGCTTCTGCCGCCTGCGCGTACAATTGAAATGCCATGACGTAGTCGCGCGCAACACCGAGTCCTTCGTAATACATGGAGGCGAGGTTCGTGATGGCAAGCGGATGTTTTGCTTCCGCGCCTTTCTTTAAGTACTCCAACGCTTTGGCGTAATTGACCGGTGTACCTTCACCGAGCTTCAGCATCCAGCCAACCGTGGCGAATGCCGGTATGTAACCTCTGTCGGCTGCAATCGAAAACCACTGAAATGCCGTTGTGTCGCTTCGCGGAACATTTTTGCCGGTGCTGAACTCCCAGCCCAGGTTATAGGCACACCATCCTTGCCCTCTTCGTGCGCCTTTCAGATACCACTGAAACGCTTCTTCCCGCTGAGCGGTGGTTGTTTTGGGTAGCAAATATCCCAATCGGCACATGGCTTCAGCGTACCCACGGTCCGCCGCGGTTCGGACCAGCGCCAGTCCTCTGTTTGCGTTTTTCTCGACGAGCTGACCGTCAAAGTAGTAGCTGCTCAGTTCATACGCGGCGTAACCACTACCGGCCTGTTCTGCCTTTTGAAACCATTCAAACGCCAGCTTTTCACTTTTTTCGACAGCCGCGCCTTCGCGATAGGTACGGCCAACGCTGGCCATAGCGGCTGCGTTGCCTAGGTTCGCCGCGCGCTGATAACCGGCAACGGCCCTTTTTTCATCTTTCGGTGTACCAATACCAAATTCCCACATCAGGGCTTGCAAATGGATCGCGCTGGCATGACCCAGATTTGCGGCTCTTCCTGTCCAAAAGAACGCGCGTTCATCATTTTCCGAGAACCCTTCATTGTCCTGATAGAGAGAGGCAAGCGTCGAATACACCTCTGCTTCGCCAATCTTTTTCCCGGCGCTTTCCAGCAATGCGTCACGGGTGGGCTCATTTGCATCAACCAATATGCCGACATCGTATAGCTGCGCAAGTTGGATTTCAGCGCCGGCAAAACCCTTTTCGGCTGCGCGTGCCAACTCATTCAACGCGCGCTCTGGATCCTTCTTGACGCCATCACCATGGAAGTATCGCCGCGCGAGCCGGCTCATGGCGTAAACGTTGCCCTGTTGCGCTGACAGCTGATAAAAGGAAAGTGCTTTTTCGACATACTCTTGTCCTTCGTAATAGGCCAACAGCATGTCGCCAACTGTCACTTGTGCGGCATCGTCCGCACCGTCTGCCATAGCGCGTAGGCCCATTCCGACAATTTCAGATTTGTTCTTGCCCTTGGCCTCAAAGGCTGTTGTGAAGTAACTGTGCATGAATGACGTCACGTCAAAATGCAATTTGCGCTGTGAGCTGGAGGCGTCGTTCACCAAGGCGACATAAAATACCGCATCACTTTCCGAGCCGAGATCGAAATAGGATCCGATGACCGAAAAACCGCCAAGCTGCAAGAACGTGCCAACATCACGCAGGACTGGCAGGAAAATGGCTTCCTTCGTGCTTTCGCCCCGGC
>DASUEK010000150.1:0-2499 GCA_036275115.1 Permianibacter sp.
CGACGGCATGGACGAAATGAAGTACGACATGGGCGGCGCCGCATCCGTGTTCGGCACCATGACGGCGATTGCCAAAATGGGCCTGCCGCTGAATGTGATCGGCGTGGTCGCCGCCGCGGAAAACATGCCGAGTGGCAAAGCTACCCGTCCGGGTGACATCGTCACCACGCTGTCGGGCCAGACCGTGGAAATACTCAACACTGACGCCGAAGGCCGTTTGGTGCTCTGCGATGCGCTGACTTATGTCGAGCGCTTTGATCCGGATGTGGTCATCGATATCGCCACGCTGACCGGCGCCTGCGTGATTGCGCTCGGTCATCACACCACCGGCTTGATGAGCAATCACAATCCGCTCGCCAACGATCTGCTCGATGCCGGTGAAACCGCCGGTGATCGCGCCTGGCGCTTGCCGATTTATGACGAGTATCAGGAGCAACTCGACAGCAACTTCGCCGATTTCTCCAACCTCGGCGGTCGTCCGGCTGGCGCCATCACCGCGGCCTGCTTCCTCGCCCGCTTCACCAAGAAATTCCACTGGGCGCATCTGGATATCGCCGGCACCGCGTGGAAGTCAGGCAAGGCTAAAGGCGCGACTGGCCGGCCAGTGCCACTGCTGACCCAGTACCTGCTCGATCGCGTTGGCAGCAAAAAGCGCAAAAGCGCTTGAGCCGGACGGAAGGACGCTGAACCATCATGACCCGCGTTGACTTTTATCAGCTCGCTGACAGCAGCCCGAAAGCACCGCTGCTGACCAGCTGCAAGCTGATCAAAAAAGCCCTCGCGGCGCATGGTTCGGTTTATGTGCAGGTGCCGGATCTGCGCACCGGTGAGCAGCTTGATGAACTGCTCTGGCAGTTCGAGCCGGATGCATTCATTCCGCATGTGCTGCTGCCGCGCGATGACAAGCTCAATGCCAAGGTCGCAATCGGTGTCGGCACCGCGCCGGATTTTTATGCCGACGTGCTGATCAACCTGAGCGATGCCCTGCCCCATCAGTTCCAGCGTTTCGAACGTTTGTTGGAGCTGGTGCCGGCGTCGGAAGAACAACGGCTGAAAGCGCGCGAGCGCTATAGCTTTTACAAGCAGCGTGGCTATCCGCTGCAGTATCACAATCTGGAAAAGAAAGCCTGAATCGATTTTTGTGGGAACGGCTTTAGCCGCGATGTGATCAAAAATTGCAATCGCGGCTAAAGCCGCTCCCACGGCAACACATCTAAACCGGAACGAAAGCAAATGGACAAGTCTTACAACCCCGCCGAGATCGAACGCCGCTGGTATGAAACCTGGGAAAAAGCCGGTTACTTCAAACCGAGCGGTCAAGGCACGCCTTATTGCATCATGATCCCGCCGCCAAACGTCACCGGCAGCCTGCACATGGGCCACGGCTTCAACAATTCGGTGATGGACGCGCTCACTCGCTATCACCGGATGAAAGGTCACAACACGCTCTGGCAGGTCGGCACCGACCACGCCGGCATTGCGACCCAGATGGTCGTCGAGCGCCAGCTCGCCGCGCAGAACATCACCCGACACGATCTCGGCCGCGAAAAATTCCTGGAAAAGGTCTGGCAGTGGAAAGGCGAATCAGGCGGCACCATCACCGGCCAGTTGCGCCGGCTCGGCAGCTCGGTGGACTGGTCGCGCGAACGGTTCACGATGGACGAAGGTCTGTCGAACGCGGTGAAAGAAGCTTTTGTTCGCCTTTACGACGACGGCCTGATCTACCGCGGCAAGCGTCTGGTCAACTGGGACCCGAAACTGCACACCGCCATCTCTGATCTGGAAGTGATTTCGGAGGAGGAGAAAGGATCGCTGTGGCACCTGCGCTACCCGCTCGCCGATGGCAGCGGTCATCTGGTCGTCGCAACCACCCGGCCGGAAACCATGCTCGGTGACACCGCCGTTGCCGTGCACCCGGAAGATGAGCGCTACAAGCATCTCATCGGCAAACAGATCAAGCTGCCGGTCACCGGCCGCCTGATTCCGATCGTCGGCGATGATTACGTCGACCGCGAGTTCGGCAGCGGCTGCGTCAAGATCACTCCGGCCCACGATTTCAACGACTACGAACTCGGCAAGCGGCACAACCTGCCGTTGATCAACGTGCTCGATCGTGACGCCAAGATCCTCGCCGAATTCACTGTGCTGACGTTCGCCAATTACGAAACGCTGCACGGCGAGAAAGCGCCGGCCGCTTACGCCGGCCTCGATCGCTTTGATGCCCGCAAGAAAATCATTGCCGAATTCGAGCAGCTGGGCCTGCTGGAGAAAGTCGAGCCGCACACACTGAAAGCACCGCGCGGTGACCGCTCCGGCGTTATCGTCGAGCCGTGGCTGACGGACCAGTGGTACGTCAAAGCCTCGCTGCTGGCCAAGCCGGCAATTGAGGCCGTGGAAGATGGCCGCATCCAGTTCGTGCCGCAGCAATACGAAAACATGTACTACGCCTGGATGCGCGACATTCAGGATTGGTGCATCAGCCGTCAGCTCTGGTGGGGC
>DASUEK010000151.1:0-4597 GCA_036275115.1 Permianibacter sp.
TCTGCTGTACTTTGCGTTGGTCAATGCGCGGGCGAAAGGCGTGTCGTTGGCGGAAATTGAGAATGAGTTGCGCAGCCGGCATGCGTGATTGGTAACGCAGAAAAACAACGCGATGAACAACTTGGTTTGAATTCTGAAGTAACGGGGCGATAAGCCCCCCTCCCGGTCTCCCCCCTGACAGGGGGAGGAGCAATGCAGCTCCCTCCCCTGCGAGGGGGAGGGCTGGGGTTGGGGTCTATCGCTCCGCTATTTCAGCATTCAAACCAAGTTGTTCATCGCATCGCATTTCTGAGTGACCAATCACGCATGCCGGCTGCGCAACTCATTCTCAATTTCCGCCAACGACACGCCTTTCGCCCGCGCATTGACCAACGCAAAGTACAGCAGATCCGCCGCTTCCCAGCGCACATGCTCCGGCGCTTCGGCCTCAATCAGTTCTTCCGCTTCTTCGCGCAGCTTTTCTGCCCGCAGATCGGCGCTGGCATACAGCTCGGCGGTATACGAGCCCGGTTTCGGGGTGGATTGCCGTGCGGCCAGCACGCTGTCCAGCGTCGCCAGCGTAAAGCGCTGGCGCTGGGCCGGGAAGCAGCTCCAGCGATTCAGGTGACAGGCCTGATCAGTTTGCCGGACGCGGAACAGCAGGCTGTCGCCGTCGCAATCGAAATCCACCCGTACCAGCTGTTGCACGTGGCCGCTGGTTTCGCCTTTGCGCCACAGCGACTGCCGCGAGCGACTCCAGTAGACGCCGGCGCGTTCTTGCAGCGCGATGCGCAGCGAGTCGGCGTTGCTGTAGGCCAGCATCAGCACTTCGTTACTGGTTTCGTCCTGCACGATGGTCGGAATCAATGGCTGCTTACTGAAATCGATGGAGGCGAGCAGGGCATCGACCAAGGTGAACTTGCCGGTGTAGATCGCCATGCCGATCTGACCATTGGCACCGAGTTCGCGCAGCAAACGGATGTCGTCCAGGGTGGTGATGCCACCGGCAATGGTGACCGGCACCGGTGATGCCTTTACCACGGCACGTACGCGCGGCTCATCAAGGCCTTGCAGCATGCCTTCCTTCTGCACCTGGGTGTACAGAAACTCGCTGCAGCGTGCGGCGAGCGTCGGAATCAGATCCAGCACTTTCTCGCCGGTGCCTTCGCGCCAGCCTTTGGTGACCCATTCATCGCCATTGGCGTCGATGGCAAACACCAGCGCGTCGCGCGGCAGTTTGCTGACCCAGTCGGCGCGCGCGGCGGTGCCAAGAATGATCTTGCTGGCGCCGGCTTTCAGGTACTCGCGGGCGGTGTCGAGATCGCGAATGCCGCCGCCGACCCGGCAGGGCGCGAGCTTCAGCAGTTCCTTGATCAGCGTTTTATTGTCGCCTTCACCAAGCGCGGCATTGAGGTCAATAAGCGCCACTTCGCCAAAAAGCGAGAACTCGGCCAGTAGCTCGCGGACATCATCGCGCGCCAGCACTTTTTCCTTGCCCTGGCGCCACTGCACGGCTTGGCCGTTATACAGATCGATACTGGGAATCAACATGTCATTCTCACAATCAGCTTTTTGCAATTCGGTTTTCATATCCCACTCCTTTTAAGGAGGGGTTAGGGGTGGTTGCGGAGCGTGCTATTCCAACTGTGCTCCATCGGTACGCGCATGTCGTGCTGCGCTTAACCACCCCCAGCCCCTCCTTGGCAAGGAGGGGAGTCACAATTACATCCGCACTGATACACCGGCCGCCAACAGCGCTGTCTTCAACTCCGGAATACCAAGTTCATTCCGGTGAAAAATGCCCGCCGCCAGCCCGGCATCAATGCCTTGTTCAAACGCCTCAATAAAATGCTGCGTAGTGCGTGCGCCACCGGACGCGACAACCGGCACCGGCAAGGTGCGCGCCAGGTCACCCGTCAGGCCAAGCTCAAAACCTTCGCCTGTGCCGTCGCGATCAATGCAGGTCAGCAGCAGTTCGCCAGCGCCGCGCTGTACCGCTTCCCGTGCCCAGTCGCGGGCATTGCGGCCGGTGCGGGTGCGGCCGCCGTGGCTGACGACTTCGTACAGTGTGTCTGATTCCAGCTGAAAACCCGGTGCCAAAAGAAAATCGATTGCCACGACAATGCATTGGCTGCCGAATTGCTGGCTGGCCGCGTCGATGAGGCCCGGCTGGTTCAGCGCCGCCGAGTTAATCGACACCTTGTCGGCACCGGCATCGAGCAGGGCCCAGATATCGTCCAGCACCCGGATGCCTCCGCCGACCGTGAACGGAATCGACAGGTTGCGGGCAACGCGGCCAATCACATCGAGTTGAGTCTTGCGGCCTTCGGGGCTGGCGCTGATGTCGAGCAGCACAATCTCGTCAGCACCTTGCTGTTCGTAGCGCAGCGCCAGTTCAACCGGGTCACCCAGATCCTGCAGTCCGACAAATTTCACACCTTTGACGACCCGGCCATCACGCATGTCGAGGCAGGGCAGGATGCGTTTGCGCAGGGTGTTGACGCTGCTATTAGTGATCTCGCTCATCGTCATTTCACCAGCCAGCGATCGAGCAGTGTCGCGCCGTAAACGCCGGATTTTTCCGGATGAAACTGACAGGCTGTCCAGGTGCCGACGCGCACGACGGCGCAGAAGCGTTCGCCGTATTGGGTCCATGCAATGGCCTCCTTTGCACTGGGCACGACAAAGCTGTTGACGAAATAGGCATCGCCGTTTGGTTCGCCGGTGTTGCTGTCAAACACGATCGGTGCCCAGCCCATCATCGGTTGCTTGGGGCTGTGCAGGCGGCGCACTTCACCGCGCAGCAAGCCGAGGCCGCGGACACCCGGATCTTCCTCACTGGCATCGAACAGCACCTGCAGGCCAACACAAATGCCGAGCAGTGGCTGATCGTTTTTGAACCAGCTGCGCAAGGCCGGTAGCCACTGCCGTTCTTCCAGGGTTTGCATGACCGGACCGAACCGGCCCTGACCGGGGATGATCAGTTGATCGATGCCATCGAGTTGCGGCGTTTTCAGCCGCACGGCAATACGGCCGGCGCGCTCGACCGCCGCCTGCAGGCTGGCAAGATTGCCAGCGCCGGTGTCGATGATGCCGATGCGCGAATTACTGCTCGTCATTACGTTTTCCCGCTTTTTGTGGGAGCGGCTTTAGCCGCTTTTTCCAAACTTTGAATCGCGGCTAAAGCCGCTCCCACGAAAGAACTACAACACACCTTTGGTACTGGTCGTTGCGCTGCCTTGAACCGCCAACGCTTCCTTCAATGCCCGCGCCAGCGCCTTGAAACTCGCTTCGATCAGGTGGTGATGGTTGTCGAAGTATTCGGTTTTCAGGTGCAGCGCGAACTGGCCCTTGCTGGCAAGCGTCTTGAAAAAATGGGGCCACATTTCGGTGGCAAGGCCGCCGACGGTTTCGCGGGTAAACGGCAGGTTGACCACCGCCGCAGCGCGGCCACTCAAATCCACCGCGCACAGCACCAGCGTTTCGTCCATCGGCAGCAGTCGCTGGCCGTAACGAGCGAGGCCGGGCCGGGTCTGGCGGAGCTGATCGATGGCCATGCCGAGCACAATCGCGACGTCCTCGATCAGGTGATGATCATCAATCTCGATATCGCCCGTGGCTTGCAAGTTCAGATTCCAGCCGGCGTGAAACGCGAGCTGCTCCAGCAGGTGATTGAAGAACGGCAGGCCGGTGTCAATGGCGACCTGGCGCGAGCCATCGACCATCAGCGACAAGCGGATTTGGGTTTCCTTGGTGTCGCGGCTCAGCGTGATGGCCTTTTCTTGATTGGCAGCCGATTCTTGATTGGTAACGGAACTCACAGCAAGCTCTCCAGTTCGTTGACGGAGTCAAGCACGATATCGGCACCGGCTGCGCGCAGCGCGTTTGCATTGGCAGAGCCAATACCGATGGCAACGGCGCCGGCAGCAACCGCGGCGCGGATATCATCGACGCTGTCGCCGACCATCCAGACCCGGCCGCTGCGGCTCAGCGCGGCCTTACAGGCGAGAATGCCTTCCGGATTGGGTTTGAGAGTGCTGACGTCGTCCCGCGAAACGATTTTGTTCGGTTGCAGGGCACACAGCGTCACGCCGTTCTCGGCTTCAGTGCGTGGCCGACCGGTGACGATGGCGTAAGCAAACCGGCTGAATGCAGCGCGAGTGTCGGCCGTGGCGATCGCGGATTCACGCTGGCATAGTCCGGGCGTGCCGTTACTGCCGAGATAAAGCGCCTGAAACACGCTGACCACACGGTCATAGTCCGTGTTGATGTTTTGCTGTTTCAGCAGCGCCTGACTCAGTGCCCAGTCGTCATTGAACCCGCCGCTGTTGCGTAGCGCCTGCAGTTCGGTAAGGCTCGGCTCACGACCGCCGAGCGCGACCACCGTTTGCTGCACGCAGGCATCGTAGCTGGCGCGGGTATCGATCAGCACGCCGTCCATGTCGAGGCAAAGCAAATCCGGTTGCAGTGCGGTCAGCAGTTGCTGCTGCAACCGGCTGGCATCGACCGGAATGGTGATGCGCAGGCAACCGGCAAGTTCGGCCTCGGTGAAGCGACGTACGCTGATGCCTTGCCGGGCGAGGAAGCTCGCGACCAGTTCGGCGCGCGCCGGCGTCAG
>DASUEK010000152.1:0-9618 GCA_036275115.1 Permianibacter sp.
CATACCGCCACGCTGGCGCTGCCAGTTGCTGTGCAGTTGCAGCGGCAAACCGTCAGCCGGTCCGCGCAGCGCCGCTTCGATGTGCAGCAGGCGCTGGACCAGTCGCTGCTGCTGGGTCCGGATGAGGATTTCCAGCCCCCAACCGAGCGCGATGAGCAGCATGGCAAAGGCCGGCTCTTCGGTGAAATAGGCCAGTGCCACCAAGGCCAGCGTCGCGAGCTTGATGTGCAGGGCCTGCGTTTCCTGCGCTTCGCTCTGCTGTTGTAGCAGCAACCATTCCTGTTGCCATGCCGCGGCGTGGTCCATCACTGACTCCGGTTTGCTTGGACTTTCCAGCGCGACAGCCTAGCCGATTTCGGCCGCCAATCCGAGCCGGGCTTGATCCGGATGCCGGTTCGCGTACGGACCGTGTTGTAAGCTGTGTTCATTCCGTCATCGCTTCCGGAGCGTGGTCATGGCCCCCCGTCTGTTGTCCTCCCCTGCCGAACTGGTTGACTTGCTGCACGACGGCGATTGGCTCTGGACGCAGTCGATGGCGGCGACGCCGCGGGTGTTGCTGAATGGCCTTGCCGAGCGGCTGCACGAACGCCGCGATCTGCATCTGATGCAGTTGCATACCGAGCGCATCGACACGCTGACCAAACCGGAGCAGGCCGGGCATCTGCGCCACCATTGTTTCTTTCTCGGCGGTCAGACCCGGCCGCTCGTGCAGCAAGGCGTCGCCGATTATGTGCCGATGTTTCTGTCCGAACTGCCGTTGTTGTTCCGTCGCGGCGAACAGCGCATTGATGCCGCGCTGATTCAGGTCTCGCCGCCGGACCAACACGGCCTCTGCACGCTTGGCATTTCGGTGGAAGCGAGCAAAGCTGCCTGCGAGCGTGCCGGCCAGATCATCGCTCATATCAATCCGCGCATGCCGCGCACGCATGGCGACAGCTTCATTCGCTATGAACAATTCAGCGCCGTGTTCGAGGCGGCCGATGAATTGCCGGTGCATGCCACGGCCGCACCGGATGCGGTCAACACCGCCATCGGTCAGCATGTCGCCAGCCTGATTGGCGATGGCGCCTGTCTGCAGATGGGCATCGGTGCGATCCCGGATGCGGTGCTCGCCTGCCTTGGCAGCCACCGCGATCTCGGCGTGCACAGCGAAATGTTTTCCGACGGCGTGCTGGATCTGGTCGCGCGCGGCGTCATCAACAACCGGCGCAAGCAGGTGCATCCGGGCAAGCTGGTTGCGACCTTCGTGATGGGCTCACGCCGGCTGTACGATTTTGTCGACGATAATCCGGAAGTGGTGCTGCTCGAAGCCGACTACGTCAACGACACCCGCAATATCCGTCGCAACCGCAACGTGGTGGCCATCAACAGCGCCTTGCAGGTGGATCTGACCGGTCAGATCTGCGCCGACTCGATTGGCACCAAGATCTATTCCGGCGTCGGTGGCCAGATGGATTTCATGCGCGGCGCCGCACTGTCCGATGGCGGCAAGGCGATCATCGCGTTGCCCAGCACCGCCGCCGGCGGCACGCTGTCGCGCATTGCACCGGTGCTTGATGCCGGTGCCGGCGTGGTCACTACCCGCGCCCATGCCCATTACATCGTCACCGAATACGGCATTGCCGATTTGCGCGGCAAGAGCCTGCGCGAGCGTGCCGCGGCCTTGATCGCCATCGCCCATCCGCAGTTCCGCGACACGTTGACCGCTGCCGCCCGGCAACAGTGGCGACTGCAATGCTGAGTCTGTGCTAGCGTTGCCGGCCTGCACGCCTTGCCACTGATTCTGCTTCATGGACGAAACCACCAGCGTCGCCACAAAACCTCCAATCGCGAGCGATAACGCTTGCGCCAACTGCGGTCACACACCGGTGGGTCGCTATTGCCCGGCGTGCGGCCAGCGCCAGCTGAGCCGCGCGCAATTCTCGTTACGCCATCTGGCCGGTGAACTCGGCGCCAACCTGCTGCAGTGGGACAACAAGCTGCTGCGAACCTTGGTGTTGGCGCTGGCGAAACCGGGCGAGCTGTCGGCCCTGTATCTGGCCGGCGCCCGCAGCCGCTACACCTCGCCGATCACGCTGCTGTTGCTGCTGTTTTTTTTCTTCTTTGTCGGTTCGGTGCCGCTGACCGATTTCACGCAGCCACTGCAAGCCCACCTTGAATGGGGCAAATGGTATTCGGCGCCGTTTGCCGATTGGCTGCAGGCAAAAGCGGCCGCGACCAGCGGTGGCATGCCGGCACTGGCGCTTGCGTTTGGCCAGCAACAACATGAGCTGGCGAAAACACTGGTGCTGTTGCATGTGCCGTTGTTTGCCATTGGTCTGAAGCTGCTGCACGTCCGCCGCGATGTCTATTACGTCGAGCATGTCATCGTCGCCAGCCATTTTCTGGTGGCGGTCCTGCTGACAACCTTGCTGGCGGTGTTGCTGCTGTTTCTGCCGGTGGAGTCGCTCTATGCACCGGCAGAAGTGCCGGAGCCGGTCAAACGGCAGGTGCTGCTGTGGGGTTTGAACCTGCCGATGGCCGCGGTACTGCTGTTGACGCTCAAACGTGCCTATCGGCAATCGTGGTGGCTGGCGCTGCTGAAATTGCCGCTTGCCATTCTGGCCTTTGCGGCCGCACACATGCTGTATCGGGCGTTGACGTTTGGCGCGACGCTGTTGCTGCTGTAAGCACTAACCGGGCATCGCGTCTGACGACGCCAACACCACCCGGTTGCGGCCCTGTTGTTTGGCGTGCAGCAAGGCGCTGTCGGCGCGATCGATGGTTTGTTGCAGATCCTCGCCAGCGCGGTGCTCGGCCACGCCGATGCTGACCGTTGCCGACAACTGCTCACCGTTTCGCGCGAGTTTGCGGTTGGCAAAATTCTGGCGCACCCGCTCAGCCAGTTGCTTCGCGCCCGCCAGATCGGTGCGCGGCAACAGCAACACAAACTCTTCGCCGCCCCAGCGCGCCAGGCAATCGCTGTCCCGCATGCTGGCCTGTGCGGCCGCCACCAGACTGCAGATCACGTCATCGCCCAGATGATGGCCATGACGATCGTTGAACTGCTTGAAATGATCGATATCGCAGATCAGCACCGCCACCGGATGCACGGCCCGATCGGCCAGCGCGAGTTGTTGACGGGCGTATTGCAACAGGCTGCGCCGGTTCATCACCTCGGTCAGCGGGTCCAGTGTCGACAGCCGCTGCAGCTCATCGACACCACGCTCAATGAGGATCATCAGATAGCCGAAGCCGTTGATGACAACGCCGATGAAAACCCCGATCAGCGCCAGCACCTGACCGACACCGGCCTGCTGGAAATTGTACTGGTCACCCGCGCCAATCGCTTCGACCGAGCGCGCCAGCATGGTCAGCACGACGATCAAATTGCCAAGTTGCAGCACATTCAGCAGATGCGAGCGGCGCAGCCGGGCAGCTGCGGCGTACACGTAAACATACTGGCCGAACTGCAGTGCAAACAGGCTGCTGAGGATCCCCAGACGGAGCGCTTCACTGAAGCCGAAATCACGCAGCGCCAGCTGCAGCACGGTCAGCACCAGCGTGGTCCAGCGCAGACTTCGTTCCGGCAACTGAAAAAGCCGCGCCAGCGCGATCAGCATCAGGCCATAGGCCATGGCCGCACCGGCGTTCGGAATGCTGCTGCTGAAGAATTCAGGGGTGACGTCGCGGAACAGGCGGAGCAACTGGGTGACGCCCGCCAGCAGCTGCGCCCACAGCCAGAGCCGCAGCGCCGGTCGCACCTCGTCCTGATGGCGGATGCTCAGCGCTGCCGCGCCCAGGATCAGATGCAGCACACCGGTCAGAATCAGCACCGTAAAGCCATTCATCAACTGCATCGCACAACCCGCCGACGATCTGCATCAAGCCTGTCGAGTATAGGCAGCGCGGTTGCGGCCGACTTTAACTGGCACATACAGACCAGTAGAGTGCTTGGCAAGCCCGCAGAAATCCTTTACCTTGCCGTCCGCCATCGGAGGTCTGGCCACAGAGCGCATGCGCAGGACGCGCAAAGAGGGCAGGTTCCCCACTCATCATGTTCAGTTATTCATTGCTGACGTTGACCAAAGCGGTCACCAGTCTGTTCTACCGGTTTCAGGTGAATTGGCTCAGTGACGAGCAGTTTGAGGTCAGCGATCAGGTCCGGGTGTTGGTGTTGCTCAATCACACCAGCCTGTTCGAACCGCTGTTCATCCGCATCGCCCCGCAAAAGCTGCTGCGCCACATTTCGCAGCGCTTGGTGATCCCGGTGGCCGACAGCACGGTGCAGCGACCGATTGTCGGCAAGGTGCTGACTACCATCGTGCCGGGCTCGGTGCCCATCTCACGCAAGCGCGACGATTCCTGGCAACAGTTTCTGGAAAAAGTGGCGCCGGAATCACTGGTTTGCATCCTGCCGGAAGGCCGGATGAAGCGTGCCAACGGCCTCGACAAGGATGGCAATCCGATGACCGTGCGCGGCGGCATCGCCGACATCTTGCGCCGTTTTGATCAGGGCAAGATGCTGCTCGTCTACAGCGGTGGGTTGCATCACGTGCAAACACCGGGCGAACCGAAAGTGCGGCTGTTCAAGTCGATCAAGGTCAATCTGGAAATGGTCGACATCGCGCAGTACAAAAGCCAGCTGCATCACGACGAGCACCCGCAGTTTGTCCGCAACGTCGTCAGCGATCTGCAGCAACGCTTGCACACCCGGGTGCCGCACTGCCCGGAACAACCCTGCAACCGTCAGATCCGCGCCAGCGACGCGGTGGCTGTCGGTTCGACCATGACCGGCCGCTCGCAAAGCTGATTGCGACCGTTCGCCTTGGCTTGATACAGCGCCAGATCGGCGGCGTGAATCAGCGCCGACAGGGATACCGATTGCTGCGCGGTCGCCAGACCGAAACTCGCGGTGAGCCGCACCGGCTCGCGCCGACCCGGCAATACGGTCGTCTCCATCAGAAAACGCAGGCGTTCGCCAATCTGGCGGGCCGCACCCGCATCGGTATCGGGTAGCAGCAGCGACAACTCTTCACCGCCCCACCGCGCCAGCACATCGCCGGCGCGCAATTCGGCACGGATCAGCTGGGTAATGCTGCGCAATACCTGATCGCCGACCAGATGACCATGCCGATCATTGATCTGTTTGAAATGATCCAGATCGATCATCAGCAGCGAAACCGGCTGCTGATGCCGGTCGATCTGGGCCAGCGCCGTCACGGCGATCGGTTCGAATGCATGCCGGTTGTAGGCACCGGTCAATGCGTCAGTGGTAGCGCGCCGGGCCAGATCGATCATCAGCTGCTCGCGGGCCATCAACATGAAGCCGATGCCCATGCAGTAGAAAATCACGAACACCGCCAGATAAAACGTCGAATGCACCCAGCTGACTTCGTGCAGACCTTTTGACTCGTGAAGGCCAGAGATGCCGGTCAGCAAGCGCAGCAACATCAGTGCCGCCAGCAACAGGAAGCTGGCGGCCAGAAAGTGGCGCGCGCGCTCCTCGCGCTGGGAACCTTGCAACAGCACGACAGCCGGGTAGCTGGTCAGCGGCACCAACAGGATGGAAATGGCGTTGACGCGCTGCTGATGGCTAGGGCCAGACAACACCACGACGAGATAAATCAGCATTGCGGCGGCCACCAGCCACAGCGCGCGGTGGCCGATGATCACCGGCAGGTTCAGCGCCCGGCGCACCGCTTCCGCCATCAGGCCAAAGGCGGCAAAGACAATGAGGTTGGGCGTCAGCGTCCACATCAGCTCGGGCAGATAGGCACGCAGCGCCATCAACAGAAAGGCCAGCGCGAAGCCGAAATAGGAAATCGCCCAGACGACGATGCCTTGACCGATCTGCTGGCGACGCTGGGTCAGCCACATGAGCAGGCCAGACAGCAAGGTGCTGAACACCAGCATGACCATCATCGTGCGGGTATCCAGCATGCGATACCTTCCTCTCGCGCAGGCGCCGCCACCTTGGCAACGCCTTCCCCTGTCAGCGTTTCAGCATAGTGCAAGTCAGCAGAGGATGGCGGTCAATAAAGACCAGCCTTCAGTCCTTGCGACTGACGCCGGAACCGGGTGAGCGCGGCTTGCCGGCCGGCGCGCCGGCGCTGCGGCGCGGATTGGTCTGGTGCGGATGCGGCTTGTTGGTTTTCGGGGCGTGGCCGCTGCGGGCATGGCTTTCGACCGCAGCGGTTTTGTTGCCACGACTTTCACCGTGACTGGCACTGCGACTTTCGCCGCTGCTGCGCGGCGCGGCCGCACGCGGGCGACGCGCCTGCGGTGGCCGTGGCGGCCGATCGTCTTCGTCGGCAACGCGCGGCGCGTTCGGGTCCGGTTTGAAGCCCTGCACGATCTGGCGCGGCAAGGTCTGTTTGGTCAGCCGCTCAATCGCTTTCAGCAATTTCTCTTCGTCGCGCTCGACCAGCGAAATCGCTTCGCCGCTGGCCCCAGCCCGGCCGGTGCGGCCAATCCGGTGGACATAATCTTCGGCGACATTCGGCAATTCAAAATTGACCACATGCGGCAGCTGTTCGATATCGAGACCGCGCGCGGCGATATCGGTCGCCACCAGCACCCGGATCGCGTTCGATTTGAAATCGGCCAGGGCCTTGGTACGGGCCCCCTGACTCTTGTTGCCGTGAATCGCCGCAGCGGTGATGCCGTCGCGACCGAGCTTTTCCGCCAGCCGATTGGCACCGTGCTTGGTGCGGGTGAACACCAGCACCTGTTCCCAATCGTTGTCACGAATGAGTTTGCTGAGCAGTTCGGTTTTGCGGCCGCGATCGACCGCATAAACGGTTTGATCGATACGCTCGGCGGTGGTGTTGCGCGGCGCCACGTCGATTGACAGCGGGTTGTTCAGCAGGCCTTCGGCGAGCTTGCGAATGTCATTCGAGAACGTCGCCGAGAACAGCAGGTTCTGCCGCTGCTTGGGCAACAGCGCCAGCACTTTTTTGATGTCGTGAATGAAGCCCATGTCGAGCATGCGGTCGGCTTCGTCGAGCACCAGAATTTCCAGGTCGTTGAAGCGCACCGCATTCTGCTGATACAGATCGAGCAACCGGCCCGGCGTCGCCACCAGCACATCGACGCCTTTGCGCAGCGCCATCATCTGCGGATTGATACCGACACCGCCGAATACGACGGCCGAACGCAGCGTCAAAAATTTACCGTAGGTGGCAACGCTCTCCTGCACCTGCGCGGCGAGTTCGCGGGTCGGTGTCAGCACCAGCGCGCGAACACGATTCGGCGCCACTTTTTTGCCGTGGTCTTGGGTGGATTGCAGCAAGCGCTGCAACAGCGGCAAGGTAAAACCGGCGGTTTTGCCGGTGCCGGTTTGCGCCGCGGCCATGATGTCGCGGCCGGTCAGCACGGCGGGAATGGCTTGCGCCTGAATCGGCGACGGCGTTTCGTAACCTTGCTCGGCAACGGCGCGCAACAAGGGCTCGGACAGACCGAGAGTGGTAAAGGACATGACTATTCTCAAAGCTGGCAGAAGGAAATGATGGCGCACACAGGCAAACCATCACACCAGCGGGGGTACTGCGGACAGCCGATGGCATCGGCGGCAAGGCAGGAACGGCGTGGGCGAAATCGCGGAGCGATCTGGCACAGCAAACCGTACGGTGACGTGTGATACGGGCAACTGCTGGCGGGAGGCCCCATCTACCGGGCGCGCAGCCTAACCGATCGGCGCTCAGAAAACGAGCACAATCCGTCTGACTGCGCGTCATTGATCAGCAAAGTTGAACCACGGTGCCGCCCGCACGGCTCATTGCAGCTGCAGGGTTCCAACGTTTGGCAGGCGACTGAGCAAATCGGCACCGAGCAAACGCGACGGCGTATAGCTGCCACCCGTGCCCTGCCGCATCGCCACACCCGCGACGACCGCCAGTGCGGCATCCACCGTCAGCGTGTAACCGTTCGGCACTTCGATACGCGCGGTCTTGATGACGCCCGCTGCGTTGCGTGCTTCACCCCAGACAAACGTGCGCGCCTTGCCACGCGCGCTTTCGCTCGGGCCGCGCACTTTTTTCTCGATCTGTTTTTTCAGCAGGTTCTGCACGAAGCCCAGGCCCAGCAATGGCTTGATCCAGTTCAACCGTTTCAGCTTGCTGACCAGACTCGGTGATGCCGGAATATAAACCTCGACATTCGGAATACCGGTGCTGTGATAGGCAGTCGAGACATCGCCCCACGGTATCGTCATCGCCAGTTTTTCGCCGTTGCCAAAATCAATGCGGCGGGTTTTCGCCGCGAGTGGCACCGTCTTGATCTGGCCATGCTCGCGGATCTTGCCGCCCTGAGCCAGACCTTCGACCGAGGTTTTCGCGGTGCCCGGGCTGAAACTGGAGCGGGAATCAAAACCGAGCGCCAAGTGCGTCGCGTCCGGCAACGCGGCTTTCAACGCGGCAGCGACGCAATCAGTCGGCACCACATCAAAACCGACGCCGGGGCAGATCACGATGCCAGCCTGTTTTGCCTGTGCATCGAGCGTCTGGGCGTATTCAAACACACTGATCTCGCCGGTGATGTCGAGATAGTTCACCTTGGCCTGCAGGCAGGCCTGCATCATCGGCTGTGCGGTCGCCGAAAACGGCCCGGCGCAGTGCAGCACCGTTTGCACGCCGTGCAACTGCGCCGCGATAGCCGCGACATCGTTCAAATCAAAGCAGCGAAATGACAAACCCAGTTCATTCGCGAAGGCGCTCAGTTTGTCACGATTACGCCCGGCCAGAATCGGTTGCAGGCCGCGGCGCCTGGCTTCGCGTGCGATCAGCTCGCCGGTATAGCCGTTGGCACCGTAGATCAGAAAGGTGTTGCTCACGAGCCGGATTCCTTCTGCTGGGGCGATTGCTGGGTCGATGGCTGCGCTGCTTGCTGTGCCGCCCGATACTGCGCGGCCTTGGCATTGCGCTGGCGGATGTAATTGAGCATGGCGCGCACATAAAGCCGCGGCGAGACACGTTTGAGCCAATACAAGCGTTTGCTTTGCGGCTGGCTCAGCACCAGAAACTGCGTTTTGTCGACGGCCCGGATGATGTCATCGGCAATTTGTTCAGCCGTAAACCCCGAACGCTTGATCAATTTCTCGACCACCGGCTTCATTTCCGGATTCGGTGTCCGCAAAGACAAATGCAGGTCGGTATCGAAGAATGACGGGCACGCCACCGTGACGCCGATGCCATCGTCGTGGAGCTCCATCCGCAGTGTTTCCGACAAGGAGATCAGTGCCGCCTTGCTGGCGTTGTAGGCCGCCATGGTCAGCGCATTGGCGATGCCGGCGAACGACGCGACATTGACGAGGTGACCACTTTTTTGCTGACGCATCAGCGGAATGACGTTGCGACAACAACGCACCGCACCAAACAGGTTGGTATCGAACAAGGCCTGCCAGTCGCTGATCGGCGTATCAACCAGATGACCGGCGTGGGCGTACCCGGCGTTGTTGATGAAAATATCGATGCGACCGAGTTCATGCACCGTCGCCTCGACAAAGCTGCGCACGCTGTCGTCATCAGTGACATCGCAGCGCCAGCTGAAGACGCGGGCCTTGATCGCGTCAAGCTGGGCCTTGGTTTCCAGCAGCTTGTCGACATTGCGGCCGGCAATCGCGACCGCATAACCGCGCGC
>DASUEK010000153.1:0-10772 GCA_036275115.1 Permianibacter sp.
AACGACCGAACAGCCCGAGCACAATCGCGATGCCGCCGATTAGCTCGACTGCAATCACAGGTCCAGCCGCCCAACCCGGCAAACCTTGTTGTTCCAGCCAAGCGGCAAATCCGGCGACGGTAAACGCGGTCAGTTTCATGCTGCCGTGCGCCAGCCACATCAGACCCAATGCGAGCCGCAGCAACAGTGGCGCGTACGGCGATGTCGATGCAGAACGGGTCATGATTCAGCCCTCCACCAACGGCAGACCGGCGTCTTGCCAATCCTGTTTGCCGGCTTTATAGACCGCGACATTCCGATAACCCATGGCGATCAACTGCACGGCGGCCATGGCCGAGTTCTGGCAGCTGTCGTTGCTGCAGTACACGACGATTTCGGCATCCCGATCAGGCAGCAGCGCCGGTGCCGCGGCTTTGACGGCATCGTGGTTCAGGTTGAGCGCGCCCGGCAGGTGGCCGGCACGGTAGTAACGATCCGGCAGAGCCTCGACCAGAATCGGTCGCGGACCGGCCAGCAACTTGTTGATGAGTTCCAAGCGGGTGACGGTGTTCATGAAAGCCTCCGGGGCAAATTTGCTGCATTCGGTATAGTTGCATTTGCAACCACAAAGCAAAGCTAGCATGCTATAGTTGCATTTGCAATCATCTCGATTGGCATTATTTGCCACCGGAGCCACCATGCCCTCTCGCCTGCTGACCGACCCAACCGTTCGCGCTTGGGCTCGCCTATTGAAAGCGCAAAAACTGCTGCTGGAAGGGGTACAGCAGGCGCTGACCGAGGCCGAGCTGCCGCCGCTGGAGTGGTATGACGTACTGATCGAACTGAAAACCGCACCGGAGCAGCGCTTGCGCCTGTTCGATCTCGGCGAACGGATGCTGCTGTCGCGCTCGAATCTGACCCGACTCATCGACCGGCTGGAAAAAGAAGGCCTGGTGCTGCGCGACAACTGTGCGGAAGACCGCCGTGGCCTCTACGCGGTGCTGACCCCCGCCGGCCTGGCACTGCAGAAGCGGATGTGGCCGGTCTATCAGCAGGCCATCCACATGCTGTTTGGCCAGCATTTCAGCGCCGAGGAAGCCCGCACGATGGCGGCCTGGTTGGAACGCCTGACCGGCACCGAACCCGGCGAGTGAAACCTGCGCATCCGATCCCTTATTCGAGCCGCCTGCCCTTACAAATTCCTACACAAGTTCCGTGGAGTCGCCGCCACCGGCTGTGGCAAGCTCGCGCCCGAATCCTCACCTCTACCTTTCGGACTCATCATGGAACGACGCCCCATCCGCCGGTTGCTGACCGCGCTTGGCTTGCTCGGCCTTTGCGCCAGCGCTCAGGCGGTAACCACCGCCAAAGACGTACAGACATTTACCCTCGACAACGGCATGAAATTTCTGGTGTTGGAAGATCATTCGATTCCCAACGCCAATTTTTATCTGTTCTGGAAAGTCGGTTCGCGCAACGAATACCCCGGTATTACCGGCCTGTCGCATTTCTTTGAACACATGATGTTCAACGGCGCCAAGAAATACGGCCCGAAGCAATTCGACCGGGTGATGGAAGCCAACGGCGGCGCCAACAATGCGTACACCACCAACGATGTCACCGTATACACCGACTGGTTCCCGGCCTCGGCACTGGAGACCATTTTTGATCTGGAAGCCGATCGCATTGCCGATCTGAACCTCGACGACAAAATGGTTGAGAGCGAGCGCGGTGTAGTCGCAAGTGAACGGACCACCGGTCTGGAAAATTCGCCGTGGCGCACACTCGGTGAAGAAGTCGATGGCATGGCCTTCCGCGCCCATCCGTATTCCTGGCCGGTGATCGGCCATGAGTCCGACATCCAGGGCTGGAAGAAGAGCGATCTGCAAGCTTACTTTGACACGTACTACGCGCCTAACAACGCCGTTGCGATCGTGGTCGGTGCGGTGAAAGTCGCCGAGGTCAAACGCCTGGCGAAACAGTATTTTGAGCCGATCCCGGCGGCCGAACCGCCGCGCGCAATTCACACCGTCGAGCCGGAGCAAAAAGGCGAACGCCGAGTGTTCGTCGAGAAAGCCTCGATCCGGGCACCGCATCTGCTGATCGGTTACAAGACACCGGCAAGCAATCATCCGGATTACTACGCGCTCGATATGCTGACTACCATCCTGGCCGAAGGCAATTCGTCGCGGCTGTACAAAGCACTGGTTGACAGCGGTCTGGCGACCATGGCCGGCGCCGGTTACGAAGAGCACTTCGATCCCTACCTGATGCAGTTCTACGTGGTCGCCGCTGGCGAGGGCAAAACCGCCCAGATCGAATCGGTGCTCTATGGCGAGATCGACAAGCTGATCAAAGACGGCGTCAGCAAGGAGGAAGTGCAGAAAGCGCGCAGCCAGAAACTGATGCGGTTCTACAAACAACTGGAAACCATCAACGGCAAAGCCAACACACTCGGCACATATGAGGTGTTCTTCGGCGACTTCAAGAAAATGTTTGAAGCGCCCAAGGCCTACGAAGCGGTGACCGCCGCTGATATTCAGCGTGTCGCCGCCGAGTACCTGAAGAAATCCCGCCGCACGGTCGGCATTCTGGCTGCCAAGGAAGAGTGATCATGAAGCCATTGCGTTTATTGGCGGCGGCCGCGCTCACGGCCGTCAGCGGCATGGTGTCGGCCGCATTTGAATTGCCGGCGCACGAGCGTTACCAGCTCGATAACGGTCTGACCGTTTACCTGATGCCGCAAAAAGAAGTGCCGCTGGTGCATGTCCGGCTGGAACTAGCCGCCGGCGCGATTGCCGATGGCAAGGAGCATGGCATCGCCGCGCTGACAGCAGACAGCCTGCTGCTCGGCAGCAAGCAATACAGCAAGGGTGAACTGGAAGCCGCCGTCGATCTGCGTGGTGCCACCTTGCGCGCCAACGCTGATTTGGAAAGCGCTCATGTCGTTGCCGAGTATCTGGACAAGGACAATGCCGCGATCTGGCCGATCTTTGTCGATGCCGTGCGCAATCCGGCGTTCCCGGCGGATGAAGTCAGCAAGCTACGCGATCGCCGTTTGCAGGAATTGACGCTGGCCAAACAAAGTCCGCGTCAAGTCATCGACAATTATTTCCGCGGCCTGATGTACACCGGCTCGGTCTATGCCAATCCGGTCACGGGTCTGGAAAGCACGGTCAAGGCCATGGATCGCACCGCAGTGGAACGCTTCTATCGCCAGCACTATCAGCCGCACTCTGCCGCACTCATTGTCGTCGGTGATTACGACAGCAAGGTGATGAAAAAGCAGATCCAGCAGGCATTCGGCAGCTGGCGCGGCGAGCGTAAAACGGCCGCCAGCGAATCGGCTGCTGTGCCGGTGGCGGTACCGGTAACCGTCTCGGAAGCCCGCGTGTTGCTGGTCGACAAACCGGATGCGATCGAAACCACCTTCTACATCGGTGGTGCCGGTGTTGCCCGCAAACATCCGGATTACAACGCGCTGACCGTGATCAACACCATTCTCGGCGGTCGCTTTACTTCCTGGTTGAATGACGAGCTGCGGGTGAACTCCGGTCTGACCTATGGCGCCCGCTCGCAGTTCAATGCCATGCGCGGCGGTGGTCTGTTCAACATCACCACGTTTACCGCCAAGGCCAACACCGAGAAAGCCATTGATCTGGCGCTCAGCACTTATCAACGGATTTGGACGCAGGGCATTGATGAAGCCACGCTGAGCTCGGCCAAAGCTTATGTCAAAGGCCTGTATCCGCCGAAATTCGAAACCGCTGCCGATCTGGCCGACGCGCTCGCCATGCTGCATCAGTACGGCATGAGCAAGGCCGAGTTTGACCAGTACCTCGCCGATGTCGAGGCGCTGACACTGGACCGCGCCAATGCCCTCGCCCGCCAGCACCTGCCGAAAGACAAGCTACAGTTTGTGCTGATTGGCAACGCTGCCGAAATCGGCGCGGTCGCAGCCAAGTACGGCAAGGTCAGCCAAATCGACATCCAGCAGGACCGCTTTCAACTCTGAGTACCGCTCGGCGCAGTCAGCACCGCCTGCAGACGTTTAGGCGGAGCGGAACTGCTGAGGCATCAACGACGGCCGGTTGCGAATTCGCACCCGGCCGTTATGCTGTCTGGGTACCGTCACGCCGCCACCGGACAGGCTCAACCGACATGACGCACGCCATGCACTGGCGCTTCGGCGCATGAACCACGCAGGCCAACACTCCCGCTTGCAACGCTTTGGGCTGGGCAGTGTCTTGCTGCTCATTTTGCTGCTGCTGTCGCTGGCGCCGTTCAGCACGGTGTTGCAACGGCTGGATTTCCTCTGGCTGGACGCGTTGACCCGCTTGCGCGCCCAGCAGCAATCGCCCGATCCCGACCTGATCGTCATCGATATCGATGATTACAGTCTGACCGCAATGGCGGAACAGATCGGTGCCTGGCCATGGCCGCGGGCGACCCACGCCGGGCTCATTGAATGGCTTAATGAACAAGGCGCACGCGCCATTGTCTTCGACATCTGGTTCAGCGAACCGGACAAGTTCCGGCCGGAAATGGATCAGTACTTTGCCGAGGTGCTGGCTGCGCACGACAACGTCTACTTGCCGACTTTGCTGCAAAACAGTCTGACACCGGAGCGTGACCGGCTGCTCCGCAGCTACCCCGCGCTCAATGCGATTGAGCGCACGGCAACGGCAAATCCCGACGCGCGCGCGCAACTGATTTTGCCGACTATTGCTACACCAGAACATTGGCGTCTGGGCCTGATCAATTTCAGCCCGGATGGCGACGGCGTCGCGCGCCATTACGACATCTATCAGGAGCTATCGGGCTGGCGTGTATTTTCGCTGCCGGCCGTAGTGGCACGTGATCTGGGCTATGCGCTGCCCGCTGGCAACCGGTTGCGACTGGACTGGCGTGGCGGGCGTCCGCCCTACCCGACCCATGCCTATGTCGATGTGTTTGCCAAGGTCATGAACGGCGAAGCCGATGCCCGCTTTCGCGACAAGGTGGTGTTCATTGGTTCCACCGCTTCCGGCAATCACGATCTGCGACCGACCGCATTGAGCGCGCAATTTCCGGCGCTGTATATGTTGGTAAATGCCGTCGACAACATCAAACACGGTCAGGCGCTGCACTACCAGCCGTGGTGGCAGCTCGTCTACGGCGCAGTCTTGCTGCTCTGGTTGTACTGGCGCAGCAGCAGCAAGGCCGCATTCTCCAGCACCGTGCTGCAAACGGTAACCGTCGCCGCGCTACTGGTCGCTGCCAGTTTTACGGCCATTCGGCTCGGCGTGCTGGTGGCCGTGGTAACGCCCTTGCTCGGCTTGCTGCTGTTGCTGGCCGCTGCCGGTTTGCTGCGTTACTTGCGTGAACGGGATGCCCGCGCCGAAGCGCTCGATCTCTTTGGTCGCTTTCTCGACCCGAACGTGGTCGAGCAACTCGCCCGCGATGGCTTGACCGACCAAAGCCTGGCCGCGCGCGACTGCGAAATCACCGTGCTGTTTTCCGACATTCGCGGCTTCACGACGCTGTCGGAGCAACACCCGGCGCCGGTCATCATGGCGCTGCTCAATGACTATTTCAGCCAGCAGGTGGCGCGCATTTTTCAGCATCACGGCACGCTCGACAAATTCATCGGCGACGCCATCATGGCATTCTGGGGCGCGCCGCTCGATGACCCGCAACACGCAAGGCACGCCGTTGCCGCCGCGCTTGATATGTGCGAAGAACTGGAACGGTTTGTCGCGGCAAAAGGCTTGCAGGGCTTTGATATCGGCATCGGCATTCATACCGGCCCGGCGGTGGTGGGCATGCTCGGATCCGCGCAGCGTTACGAGTACACCGCGATCGGCGATACCGTGAACCTCGCCAGCCGCATGGAGGGCCTCACCAAGGGCATTGCCCGCGTGCTGGTGTCGGAAGCCACCCGGCAGGCCTGTCTGGCACAAGCCGGCGCCGATGCCAGCGAAGCTTTTGACTTCATTCCACGTGGCGAATATAAGGTGAAGGGCCGGAACGAACCGGTCACGGTTTATGAGCCAAGGAGAAAGCCCTGATGATCAGGAGATGGCGTTTCACTGCGGTCGCCGCACTGCTCGGCATCAGTGGTGCCGCAACAGCGGCACAGCAAGCGGAAACCGTGACCGCAACCGAATTGAAAAGCAAACCGGACGCCAAAGCCGGCATCGTCGCCAAACTCGGCAAAGGCAGCGAGCTGTTGGTCCATGAACGGCAAGGCGGCTGGTATGCCGCCGAGCACAGCAGCGGCAAAGGCTGGATCCGTTTGCTGCATGTCCGTCTGGCCGGCAGTGCCAACATCGAAGGCAAAGGTACTGCTGGCGCGCTCATGACACTCGGCAGCATCAGCCGCACCGATACCACGGTCGCCACCGGTATTCGCGGCCTCACCGCCGAAGAGCTCGCCAACGCCAAAGAAAATCCGCAGGAGCTGGCCAAGCTGGCGCAATTCGATGCCAGCGAACAGGATGCCCGGGTCTTTGCCCGGGCCGGTGGCGTCAGCAGCCGCAACGACGTGGAGGACTGACATCATGTCAAACACATCGACACGTCTGCACTGGCAAGTTGCACTTGCCTCCGCCCTGCTGGTGATGCTGGCGGCTTGCAATACACTCAAAGGATTGCAGGTTGGCGACGTCAAACTCGATCCGTTTGTCTCCGCCGCAGAAAAATTGGGCCAGTCGGGCGAGATGAGCGAAGCCGACGAAGTCAGTCTCGGCGGTCACATGGCGGCAACGCTGGTTGGCGCCGTGCCACTGGACCGTGATGTCGCGCTGCAAAAATACGTCAATCAAATCGGTCGCTGGGTCAGCCTGCACAGCAGCCGGCCGTCGTTGCAGTGGCGCTTCGGCGTGCTGGCCGACGACACGGTCAATGCGTTCGCCGCGCCCGGCGGTTATGTCTTCGTCACCCGCGGTCTGTTGCAGACGCTGGAAAGCGAAGCCGAACTCGCCGGCGTGCTGGCCCATGAGATTGTTCATGTGACCGCCAAGCATCACTTGCAAGCCGTTCAGCAGAACAATCGGCTCGGTGCTGCCACCGATGTGCTCGGTTATCTGGGTGATCGCGAGATCAACAAACGCGGTGGTCAATACGCGGGCGCCAAACGCGATGTGGCAGATCGCCTGCTCGGTGCAACCAAGGAGTTGTATGCCCGCGGGCTCGACAAGGGCGACGAATTTCAGGCCGACCGTGAAGGCTTGAATCTGATGGCGCGCGCCGGCTACGACCCCTATGCCCTGCTCGCCGTGCTGCAAAAACTGGAAGCGCGTACCGGTACCGATTCGGCGCTGGCCTTGCTGCTGCAAACCCATCCGAAACCGGCTGATCGTTTGAGCGCATTGGCCACCGCCAAGGTGTTGAACGAGCGCGGCCCGTTTGCCAGCAATGGCGAGCGCTATCGCCAGCAGTTCAGTCGCTGACGAGTTCGCCGTAAAAAGGCATGGCAGCTGCTAGATGCCGCAGCTGCCAGCCGAGAAACAACCACGGCGACAGACTGACACGGAGTCAAACGGCCGCTACCGCATCGCGGCAATCTTAGCGTTAGTGGCTCAGGTCACCACCCGCAATTCGTAGCCACCAAATTTGCGCAGGTTGATGACCCCGGTATCGAATATCAGGTACTGGCCTTTGATGCCTTGGAGTACACCGCCGACTTCCGGCGTCTTGTCGAAATCCAGTGAACTGACTTTGACCGGATATTGCTGCACCGGGTATTGAATGGTCACCACAGGCTTGTCGAGCGTCGCAAGCGCATCGGCACCAAAGCGTTGTCGCAGCGAATCCAAACCGGCTTGTACCTGGCTCAACAACTCATCGCGGCGCGCAGGCAAATCGAGCGCTGCAGCGTCGCCTTTTAGCATCGCCCGCCAATCGGTCTTGTCCGCAACAAAATCCTTGAAGATCACCTCGGCCAAACCCGACTGATAACGCGACTGCACGGCCAATATCGGCAAAGCCTGCGTCGCACCTTGATCCATCCAACGGGTTGGGATCTGGCTGTGCCGGGTAATCCCGACTTTCAATCCGGAAGAGTTCGCGAGATACACCACGTGCGGGATCATGCAATTGGCCATGCCCCATTCCGGTTCCCGGCAGGTGCCGGCGGCGAAATGACACAGCTCGGGTTTGACGATGCAGCTGTCACATTGCGCCAGCCGGGTGAAGCAGGGATAACAATACCCCTGATTGAAGCTTTTCTTGGTGGCACGGCCGCAGGCCACACACTGAATGCGGCCGGTGTGAATCAGCGATACGCGCTGGCCCAGCAACTCGTTCAACGGCAACAGGAAATCCCCGAGCGGCAACGCGTATTGCACCGGCGCCGCCAGCGTCGTGCGCATTTTTTCAATCGTACCAAGGTATTCCGGCATGGAGGTTTCCGGGGCTGTCATCGTGAGGTGAACAGAGAGGCCGGCATTGTAAGCCAGGCCAGCTACGGCCGGCATCTGCGAAATCCGCCGCAATGGCAGCGTTCAGCTGACCAGCGGATATTTACCCAGCTGGTCGGCTTTGCTACCGTCGACTGAACAAAGGATGTGCAACATCGTGCCTTGTCAGGCAACGGAATCATGATGTGCTGAAGGAGTAGCAGCCATGTCACCACAGGTTTCAGGATTTTCACTGCGCGCGGCCATCGCGGCCGGCCTGCTGGGCTGGCAGCTGAACGCCGCGGCAGCGGATGCCGACCCGGATACCACATTTTCCAGCGACGGTCTGTATGTACATGCGCAAGGCGCATTCGGCAGCCAGGTCATCGTCCTCAATGGCATGACGGTCGATGCCGAGGGGCGCATCCTGGTGGTCGGTGAAGCGGCCACCGACAGCTCGGGCACAAACTACAGGAGTTTCATCGCGCGCTTCCTGGCCGACGGAACGCCAGATCCGGGTTTCGGCGAGAACGGCAGTATCGTCGAGAACGTCGACACCAATCTGCGTGATGTCGCCTCCGAGGTGCTGGTGCAGAATGACGGCAAAATCGTCATGGCCGGCCAGACCACTCCGGGCAATAGCGGCCAAACCGGCAATTTCTACGTCGTGCGTTATCTGGAGAATGGCGAGCTTGATGCGTCATTCGCCAGCGGCGGCGGCATCGTCATCAATTACACCAACGCCAATGAACAGCTGCTCGGCATGGCGCTGCGTGCCGATGGTCGCATCGTGCTGGCCGGCAGCACCAATTCCGATGGTGCGGTCAACAGCATCTTCGTTCAGCTGACTGCCAATGGCGCACTGGATCCCAGTTTTGGTGGCGGCGATGGCCTGATTGTCCACGCCCTCAATACCACGGATACCGATCTGCCAAGCGGGATCGACCTCACCGCTGACGGCAAGATTGTGTTCACCGGTAACCATGGCTCCAGCACCGCGACCAACACCTTGGTTGGCCGACTGAATGCGGATGGCTCGCTCGATACGACCTTTGCCGCCGGCATTGGTTACAAAGTCATCACCACACTGAACAGCAACCTACGTGATTTTGGTGATGAAGTGGTGGTGTTGCCCGATGGCAGCATCGTGGTTGCCGTGACCGTGGATACCAGCGTCAGCAACCGCGCTTCGCTCGGTGCACTGAAACTGACCAGCAACGGCACTATCGATAGCGAGTTTGGTGATAATGGAGTTCGCTTGATTGCGCCTGACACCGGCACCGACATCAGCATCTTCAATGCCAGCGAGATTCTGCGTGATCCAAGCGACCGGCTGTTGTTGGTTGGTGCGCAGGCGCAGATGAGTGACGAGCAGCCCGGCGGCTTCCTGTCCCAATCCACCAAGGCGGTGATTGCCCGGCTCACTGCCGATGGCGAGCTTGATAACAGTTTCGACGGTGAAGACGGCATCACCCGGCAAACCCTGACAGCCGTTTCGGTTTACCCGCGTACAAGCACCTTGCAGGGCGACGGCAAACTGTTGATCGCCGGGCGCGCGCGGGTACCGATTACCGGTGGCGATTACAGCAGCATGATGCTGGCCCGCTTTGCCGGTGACACCGCAGCGATTGATGTCACGCCAGAGCTGTTTGATTTGGGCAGTGCCAGCGAGGTGGAACTCAATAGTGTCCAGCAATCCAGTCTCGTCACCATCACCGGGCTTAGCGACGGCGTTCAAGTGCCGCTGCGCATCAGCAACGGCGAATACCAACTGGACAGCAGCAGTTATACCAGCACATCGGCATGGGTCAGTAACGGCGCGCAAATCCGGGTTCGCCATACCGCCTCCGCATTAGGCTCCAGCACAACCGAAACCGTGCTGAGCGTCGGAGGTTTGAGCGTGCCGTTCAACGGCGGCAACCTGCAAGGCGATGTCGTATCGGCCAGCTTCACCAGCACCACCCGCGACGTCGACACCACGCCGGCCGGGTTCAGTTTTACCAGCGTCAGTGACGCGGCACTGGACAGCTGGGTGGTCTCGAACACCATCACGGTATCGGAAATCAGCTACGCGACACCAATCTCGATCAGCAATGGCGAGTACGCGATTGGCTGCGGCACCAGCTTCACCAGCAATGCCGGAACCGTAGAAGACGGCGATACCGTCTGTGTCCGACAGCGCACGGCCAGCACCACCAGCACCAGCAAAACCACGACGCTGACCATTGGCACCGTCAGCGCCAACTTTGTCACCACCACGACCTCATCGGTCGACACCTCGCCGGACGATTTCAGCTTTACCGCCCAGACAAATGTGGCACGGGTGGCCACCATCACGTCGAATACGATCACCGTTACCGGTATCAACGCACCGACGCCGATCAGTGTCAGCGGTAGTGGCGGTTATTCCAT
>DASUEK010000154.1:0-6123 GCA_036275115.1 Permianibacter sp.
GCCGACATGCTCACCGGCATGCAGGGTCAGGTTCACGTCGTGCAGCAGCTCGCGGCTGCCACGGCGCAGGGAGAGAGAGGAGAGCGTAATCATGGTGGCGGCATTTTACCGATCTGGCCGCCGCTGCGCCGGGGAATCGCCATGAACGGCCCGTCGGTCTGGGCGAGACAATCCGCGCTGGTGCGCCGGTGCTGGCGCCGGTGCGGCTGTGCTAAGGTGCCGGCACCGTATTGCGACGAGTCGTTGAGATCTGATGGATTGGCTGAGTCTGCTGCCGCCGGTGCTGGCCATCGCGCTGGCGATTTGGAAGCGGGAAGTGATGTTGGCGCTGGTGGCGGCGTTGTTCACCAGCGAATGGCTGTTGACCGGCACACCGTGGACCGGGTTTCTCGGAATCTGGGAACGGCTGGTCGCGCAGTTGGCGGACGCCGGCAATGCCCGCTTGCTGCTGTTCTCGTTGTTGATCGGTGCGCTGATTGCCTATGTCCGCGAATCGGGTGGCGTCAGTGCTTTCATACGCTGGGTCGAGCAGCGCGGATTGGCGCGCACACCACGTCAGGTCGGGCTGCTGGCAGTGGTCGTCGGCATCCTGCTGTTCATTGAATCGAACCTGTCGATTCTCGGTGCCTGTCTCGTTTCCGGCGCGCTGTTTGACAAGCACCAGATGAGTCGCGCCCGGCTCGCGTATTTTGCCGACTCGACCAGCGCGCCCACCAAGGTGCTGGTGCTGTTGAATGGCTGGGGTGCATTCGCACTGACGCTGTTGCAGGGTTACGAGCTCGACAGCGCGGTCAGTACGCTGGCCTGGTCGGTGCCGCTGAATTTTTACTGTCTGATCACGCTGCTGCTGGTGTTCTATACCGCCTGGACCGGCCGCGTGCACGGTCCCTTGCGCGAATCGGAATCGCGCGTCGCCGGACAGACTCCCACCCTGGAAGCGCCGACTCGCAAGCGGTTCTTTTTGCTGCCGATCAGCGTGATGATTTTCGGCATTGTCGGCTTCATGGCCTGGACCGGTGGCGGCAATGTCATGCAGGGTTCCGGCTCGAAGTCGGTGCTGTGGGCGACTGCCAGCGCGCTATTGCTCGCGTATGGGTTGTTGCGCGCACATGGCCGGTTCCGGCACCGGGAATTGGTCGGTCTGGCATTCAAAGGCATGAACGAACTGCTGCCACTGGTTGCATTGGTCTGGCTGGCGCTCGCACTCGGCGCCGCCATGAAGGATCTCGGCACCGGTCGCTTTGTCGCCGGCATGGTCGGTGATTCCCTGCCGGTGTTCTTGGTGACGCCGCTGGTGTTCCTGTCGGCCTGCCTGATTTCGTTTGCCACCGGCACCTCGTGGGGAACCTTTGCGATCATGATGCCGATCGCGATGCCACTGTCACTCGCACTCGGCATTCCGCCGTCATTGATGGTTGCGGCCGTGCTCGGTGGCGGCGTCTTTGGCGATCACTGCTCCGGCATTTCCGACACCACCATTCTTTCGTCACTGGCCTCCGGCTGTGATCACTACGAGCATGTCAAGACGCAATTGCCGTACGCCGTCACAGCAGCCAGCCTGACCCTTGTGCTCTACTTGCTCATCGGCTTGACCCTATAACGCCGGCTGCACCGTTTTTTTCTCGGAGACTGCAACATGAAACACCTGCTGCTGATACTTGCTGTGCTGACGCTGTCGGCCTGCAGCAAAATCAACACCGACAACTACAGCAAACTCGAATCCGGCATGAGCAAGGAAGACGTCATCGCCTTGCTGGGCGAGCCGGACCGCTGCGAGAGCGCGTTGGCATTCGAAAGCTGTCGCTGGGGCGATGAAGAAACCTATATCGATGTCCGCTTCGCGGCGGATAACCTGCTGGCGAAAACCTCGGCTGGCCTGTAATCCCGACGGTTACCGTGTTCGCAACAAGGCGACCTTCGGGTCGCCTTGTTTTTTTGTCGTTTCTGACTAGGGTTCTCTGGTAAGCCTGACTGCACAGGCCTCACCCACCACCGAGGAGAATCCCATGGTCCGCTCCCGCCCCACCCGCACGCTGCCCGCTGTGGCGCTCGCCGCCGTTACGCTGCTGTTCACCCAGACCGCTGCCGCCGAGGATGAATCAGAGGCGGGCATTGGCCTTGGCGTCGGCTATTCCTACAGCCCGCTCGGTAGTGGTGCCGAGCTGTACTGGCAGGTTAATGATTACTTCGCGCTGCGGGCCGCGCTTGGTGATGCCGACGAGAGCATGGACGACGAAGAGTACGATGACATCACGTACGACGTCGACGTCGAGCTCGACAGTCAGGCACTGACGCTGGACATCCACCCCTTTGGTGGCACATTTTTCATCGCAGTCGGTCAGGCCAAGCTCGACCATTTGATCGGCCTGACCGGGCAACTGTCGCAGCCGGTCCAGATCGGTGACAACACTTACAACCCGGATGACATTGGCAGCCTGCAGGCTGCACTCGACATCAGTGGCAGCGTGCCGTACGTTTCACTCGGCTGGCGAGGTGTCGAACCCGGCTTCACACTGAGCTTTGAACTCGGCGCCGCCTCCATCGACACACCGGACGCCTTGCTCGTGGTCACCTGTGGACCGGCCATCGATGGCACCCCGCAATGCGATCAGTTGCAGGCCGATGCCGAAGTGGAACGCGCCAATCTGGAAGATGACGCCTCCGATCTGGATATGTGGCCGTTCGCCCGGCTGGGAGTGGCATGGCAGTTCTGATGCAGCGATAAGTTGCGCCACTGGCCGCTGTGGCCCGTCAAAACGCCGACCTTGTGTCGGCGTTGTTGTTTACGCAGACGACAAACTGACCACATACCTTTATAAGTCGCGCCGCTCGTTATCGTTTACGTTCACGGAAGGCGCGGTCGCTTCTGCCCAAACCGGTCGGCGGTGTTTTGCCACCGTTTACGCTGCGCTATTGCCGTGCATCGTGCGCGCCTGCCGGTAACGCCGGCATTCACCATTTCAGTGCGGCGCACATCGCGTTATTCCATTGTTCACCATTCATACGTATTCATTGTTGCAGACCGGTTTGGTGCTTTGCTTTGGTGCGTTGCACCGTGACAGCATCGGACCGAATTCGTGTCGGCATCTTTCCTGTAGCGCGTGTTTCCTGCAACACGTGTTGTTGTAACGGGCCTGCTTCGTTGCCGCCGGATCGAACGGCAGCTTGCACAGCCCGCCAACAAGACGACAAGAAAAAAGGAAACGGAGATATGCGCTTTTCGAGCTTTTCCTGGCGCGCCCTGGCACGGACACTGACCAGCGCGACCTTGTTTGCCGCACTTCTCGCCTGTAGCGACAGTGCCAGCGTATTGGACAGCGACGCGGTCACCGCGCCCGCAACGGCCAGCGGCTTCAGCGTCAAGCTGGCTGACACGCCGGCATTGACCACGGCCGCCTGCGATGACGGCGGCATCACGGCCACATCGGCGAGCTTCAGCAAGCTGACGGTCAATCGCAAAGCTGGCACCTTGCGTGTGCATTACCAGCGCACCGGTGGCGATTACAGCGGCTGGGGCCTGCACGTCTGGAACAGCAGCGGCGCTGCCGCCGATACCACCGGCATCGAATGGAACGCACCGCTGATGCCGGCGGGCACCGATGCGTTTGGCAAATATTTCGACATTCCGCTGCTCGCCGATACCGGCACCATCGGCTACATCTTTCACAAGGGCGATGAAAAAGATCACGGTGGCGCCGATCAATCGTTTGTGCTTGACGGCACCAGCGCGATCTGGCGCAAACAGAGTGATGCCATCACCTACACCAGCAATCCGGATGACACACCGGTCAGCGATGAACCGTTTGTCCGTGTGCATTACAAACGCTACAACGGCGATTACGACGGCTTTGGTCTGCACATCTGGGAAATGACCGGTGGCATGGACATCGACACGGCCGCCTTGCCGGATGGCGTCGTGATCAGTGACTGGGCCAATGCAGTGCCGTTTGCCGCGCCAATGCAAAGTGGGACCGACAGTTTCGGTGTCTGGGTCGACATTCCGGTCAAGAAATACAGCGAGGGCGCCCGCGGCTTCAACTTCCTGGTGCACAAAGGCACGGACGATGCCGGCAAGGACGGCAGTGATCGGTCGATGTCGTTTGTCGCCGGTTACGAGATCTGGCTGGTCGAAGGTGACAACAGCGTGTATTACAGCACGCCGCGCGGCGCGATCTCGACCACCGAGGCGCGCGCCTACTGGGCCGATGGCCGCACCTTGCTGTGGCCGCGCGTGGATGCCAGCGGCGCCTTCCTGTTGCACTACAGCGCGGCTGGTGGCATCAGCACCGGCGAGAGCGTCACCGGCGCCGACGGTTTCTTTGCCCTGACCTTGCTCGACAACGACGCGCTTGATGCCGAGCTGAAAGAGCGGTTCAAGTTCATTCCGCAGCCGTATGTCGCGCTGCAGTTGCCGGCCACGGTCGATGAGGAAGACGTCAAGCAGTTGCTGCGCACCCAGGTTGTGTTGGTGCACCGTGCACTGGATGGCGCCATCAATGACGTGACCACGGCCCAGCTGCCGGGCGCGCTTGATGCGATTTACGCTGGCGCCGCGGTCGATGCAAGCCTAGGCGTGGTGGTCGAAGCCGGTGCGCCGCAATTCAATGTCTGGGCACCGACCGCCGTCAGCGTTGGCGTCTGTGTGTATGACGAAGGCAACAGCGGCAGCGCCAGCAGTGTCCATGCGATGAGCCGTGACGATACCACCGGCATCTGGCGTTATCAGGGCAGCGCTGCCGAACTCGGCAAGTACTACCGCTATGTGGTCGATGTGTTTGTCCGCAGCACCGGTCAGATCGAACGCAATCTGGTGACCGACCCGTATTCGGTGTCGCTGTCAGCCAACAGCCAGCGTAGCTGGATTGGTTCACTGGCTGACGCGGCAGTGAAACCGGCCGGCTGGGATGGCCACGCGATTCCGGCCTTGGCCGCACCAGAAGATCTGGCGATTTACGAATTGCATGTGCGCGATTTCTCGTCGAAGGACAGCAGCGTACCGGCCGAACATCGCGGCAAGTATCTGGCGTTCACCGACACCGCCAGTGCCGGCATGCAGCATCTGCTGTCCTTGCAGGAAAGCGGCATCAACCTGATCCACCTGTTGCCGGTCAGCGACATCGCAACGATTCCGGAACTTGGCTGCACCGAACCGAGCATTCCGGTGGCTGCCGCCGATGCCGAAGATCAGCAGGCCGCTGTGTACGCGACGCGTGATGAGGATTGTTTCAATTGGGGTTATGACCCGCTGCACTACACCGCACTTGAAGGCAGCTATGCCACCGATGCGGGCGATGCGACGGTGCGAGTGAAAGAGTTCCGGCAAGCGGTGCAGAGCCTGCACGAGAACGGTCTGCGGGTGGCGCTCGATGTGGTCTACAACCACACCCCGGCGGCCGGCCAGTACAATAACGCCATTCTCGATCGGGTCGTGCCCGGCTATTACCATCGGCTCGATACCAGCGGCAACGTCACCAACTCGACTTGTTGCGCCAACACCGCCACCGAACACGCGATGATGGCCAAGCTGATGATCGATTCGGTGGTGACGCTGGCAACGCAATACCAAATCGATGCGTTCCGCTTCGATCTGATGGGCCACCAGCCGAAAGCTGCCATGCTGGCGCTGCAACAAGCAGTAAACGCCGCCGCTGGCCGGCCGATTTACCTGTACGGCGAAGGCTGGAACTTTGGTGAAGTGGTCAACAACAGCCGGTTCGAGCAAGCCACCCAACGCAACCTCGCCGGCACCGGCATCGGTAGCTTCAACGATCGCATCCGTGACGCGCTGCGCGGCGGTGGTGCCTTCGATGGTGGCGATCAGCTGGTGCGCAATCAGGGCATCGTCAACGGCCTTTATCTCGACGACAACGGCAGCGGTGGCAATAAGACGCTGGCGGATCTGCACTGGAGCAGCGACATGGTCCGGTTGGGTCTGGTCGCGACCCAGATTGATGTCGAGTTTGTCACCGCCGACGACAACATCAAACGCGGCGATGAAGTCGATTACTACGGCCAGGGCGCCGGTTACACGCTCGACCCGCAGGAAATCATCAACTACGTCGACAAGCACGACAACCAGACACTGTACGACATCAACGGCTATCGCCTGCCGGGCAGCGCAAC
>DASUEK010000155.1:0-3790 GCA_036275115.1 Permianibacter sp.
CCGGGCAGCGAAGCGCAGAAAGTCGGCGACTTCTACAACAGCTACATGAACGAAGCCAAGCGCGAAGAACTCGGCCTGAAACCGGTCGAGCCGTACTTTGCCGAAATCGATGCACTGAAAGACAAGAGCGCACTGGCCGCCTGGTTCGGCAAGGCGCAGCGCGACGGCGTCAGCACGCCGATCGCGATGTTCATCAACAACGATGAAAAAGACACCAGCCAGTACATCAGCTACTTCTACCAGAGCGGCCTTGGTCTGCCGGATCGCGATTTCTACGACGCCAAGAAGAAAAGCGACGAGAAGAGCCAGGCCATTCGCGCTGCCTACCTGAAGCACATCGAAACGATGTTCGCACTCGCCGGCCAGAAAGATCCGGCCGCGGTCGCCACGCGCATTTATGCGCTGGAAGAGAAAATTGCGATGGGTCAGTGGGATCGGGTCAGCAACCGCGATCCGCAGAAGACTTACAACAAAGTCGAGACCGGCAAGCTCAACACGCTGACTGCGCACTTTGATTGGAGCGCTTTCGTCAACGGCCTCGGCCTTGCCAACGCCAGCCATGTCGTGGTCGCCCAGCCCACCTACCTGACCGCCCTCGGTGACGTGATCAAGAGCGGCAGCATGGAAGACTGGAAGCTGTACGCGAAATGGCGCGTACTGAGCGGCGCCGCACCGGTGCTGGCAAAAGCCTTCGACGACGAAAACTTCAACTTCTACAGCAAAACCCTGCGAGGCGTTCAGGAACAGCAGCCGCGTTGGAAGCGCGCCGTGCAAACCATTGACGGTGCCATTGGCGAAGCGGTTGGCAAGATTTACGTCGAGAAGCATTTCCCGCCGGAAGCCAAAGCCAAGATGGAAAAGCTGGTGCAGAACCTGCTGGTGGCATTCGGTCAGGGCATCGATGGCCTGGAGTGGATGAGTGCCGACACCAAGAAAGCCGCGCACGAAAAACTCGGCAAGTTCACCTACAAGATCGGTTACCCGGACAAGTGGCGTGATTACGCGGCGCTGAACATCAGTGCCGATGATCTGGTTGGCAACATCGTTCGCGCCACCCAGTTCGAGTACGACCGCAACCTGAACAAACTCGGCAAGCCGATCGATCGCAGCGAGTGGTTCATGACCCCGCAAACGGTCAACGCTTACTACAACCCAACCATGAACGAGATCGTGTTCCCAGCCGCCATTCTGCAGCCCCCGTTCTTCGACATGAACGCGGATGATGCGGTCAACTACGGCGGTATCGGTGCCGTTATCGGCCACGAAATCGGTCACGGCTTTGACGATCAGGGTTCGCAGTACGACGGCGACGGCAACCTGCGCAACTGGTGGACCGAGCAGGATCTGGCCGAGTTCAAGGCGCGCACGGGCAAGCTCGTGGCCCAGTACAACGGCTTCGAACCGCTGCCGGGCAAACACGTCAACGGCGAGCTGACGCTCGGCGAAAACATCGGCGATCTCGGCGGCCTGACCATTGCCTACAAGGCGTATCAGCTGTCGCTGAACGGCCAGCCGGCACCGGTGCTCGACAACCTGAGCGGTGATCAGCGCTTCTTCATCGGCTGGGCCCAAGTCTGGGCGCGCAAATACCGCGATGAAGAGCTGAACCAGCGCTTGGTGACCGATCCGCATTCGCCGTCGGAATACCGTTGCAACGGCATTGTCCGCAACATGCCGGAGTTCTACGCCGCATTTGGCGTCAAGGAAGGCGACGCGCTGTTCCTGAAGCCGGAAGAGCGGGTCAAGATCTGGTAAGCCGGAAAAACGGACCATCGTCCACAAAACAGGGGCCATTGGCCCCTGTTTTGCTTTTTCCCCGCCTTGATTGATCGCGCAGCTTGTGATGCCGGCAGCGCTTTCCTATAGTGCATCGCAACGAAACTGCCATTTGCCGAGGTTGTCTGTGTCGGCCACTTTCTTGCGTGCCCGCGCCCCGGAACAAAAAGCCGACCGGCGTGCCCACCTGCTGCAACAGGCGGCTGAGCTGTTCAAGCGCGACCGCGTCGTGCCTACCGCTGCCCAGCTGGCCGAAGCCTGTGGTCTCGCCAAAGGCACCGTCTATCTGTATTTCCGCAGCAAGGAAGAGATTTTCCTGGCGCTGCTGCAGGAACAGTTCGGGCTGTGTCTCGATGATCTGGCGATTCGTCTGGCGGCCCAGCCGCTTGCCCGCTCAAGCGATGTCGCCGAACGCATCAGTGCCGCGATCAAGGCACGCGAATTTCTGCTGCCACTGGCGGTTATGGGCCCGACCGTGTTGGAGCACAACGCGTCCGATGAAGCCCTGCTGGCCTACAAGCAAATGCTGGCGGAAAAGCTGACCCGCTGTGCTGAAATCATCGCAACGCTGCCGGAATTCACGGTCGAGCAGGCGCTGCAACGGCTGCATCAAGGCTACGCGCTGATGATCGGTTGCTGGCAACTCGCCAATGCCACACCACGCATGTGCGCCTTGCTGCAGGCGCATGGCCTCAATGCGTTGGTTCCGGAATTCTGGTCGCAACTGGACGACGGACTGGCACGGCTGTGGCGATGAGCGCCGCGCTCCCTCTTACCAGCATCTCGCCGAGTACGACGCCGCACCGGGTCGCGCTGCTTGGCGGCAGTGGTCTGGTCGGCCATGCCTTGCTGCAGCAATTGCTTGCTGATCCCGATGTTCATGCCGTGCACCTACTGCTGCGCCGTCCCTTGCTGCAACCAATCACCGATCCGCGCCTGCACTGCCATCTGATCGATTTTGCTGAGTCCGATTGGCACCGTCTGCTCGCGGTGGATGCCGTATTTTGTTGTCTGGGCAGCACCATCAAACAGGCCGGATCGCAGGCGGCGTTTCGCGCCATCGATCACGAGCTGGTGCTGACGGCGGCCACCGCTGCCAAAGCGGCCGGCGCCGGTCATTTTCTGGTGATCAGCGCGCTGGGCGCCGATCCGGCATCCGGCGTGTTTTACAACCGCGTCAAAGGCGAGATGGAGCGCGATCTGCAGCAACTTGGTCTCGCCAAGCTCAGCATTTTCCGGCCGTCCTTGCTGGCCGGCCCGCGTCAGGAATTTCGGTTTGGCGAACGCCTCGGTCTGCTGCTGGCATGGTTGCTACCGGCGAAATGGCGATCCATATCTGCCACGCGCGTTGCCCGCGCCATGTGGCGCGCGAGTCGTGAACAGCAGGAACCGTTTCGGATTTACCCTTCGGACGTCATGCAAAAAGCCTGACCGGCAAGCAACGACTGACACTTCACGACAGTCTTTGGGCGACCACCGCAAGGTTGTCTCCGGGCTGCGGGCGCATGCCGCACCATCCTAAGCCGTGCCCCACCCTGAGCGGCTGCCACACGCTGAACACCACGCCGCTATCACACTCATATGCGCAAACGGTGCTGACGCAACTCGTGCGCTTACTCACCCACTATCCAACCGGTTTCACAGTAGCCATGCTGCTGCGGCGACAACCGTTGCCACAACGGATTCAGCATTTGCTGTACCTGCTCGGGGAGCTGGAACGGCGGATTGATCAGCAGCATGCCGGAGCCGTTCAGGCCGACATTGGCGACGTCGTTGAACACCGTCAGTTCGGCATACCAGATTTTGCGGATGCCGGTACGTGCCAGCTTTTCGTGTAGCTTGCGGGCATCTGCGGTGGCCTTGATCGGATACCACAGCGCATAGCAACCGGTGGCGAAGCGCTGGTAGCCATCCAGCAAGGCATGCACGATTGCCGACCAGGAATCGGCTTCACTTTCGTACGGCGGATCGATCAATACCAAGCCGCGCTTTTCCACTGGCGGCAACTGCGAAC
>DASUEK010000156.1:0-6642 GCA_036275115.1 Permianibacter sp.
CTGCCGGCCGGCGGCAAGCTGGTGCTGTCCGGCCTGCTGGCCGAACAGGGTGCAGAGTTACAGCAGCGTTACGGACGCTGGTTTGATAACCTTGTCAGCACGCAGCACGAGGACTGGATCCGTCTGGACGGCGTGCGCAACCACGAACCTGCCTGAGCGCAATGGACCTGTACACTCGCTGCCCGCACTGCCAAACCGTTTTCCGACTCGCCTCCGAACAGCTCGACGCCGCCGGCGGCCGGGTACGCTGCGGCGCCTGCCTGCGCGTTTTCCCGGCCCGCAATTCGCTGGTGCGGCCGAAAACGGCGGCACCGGCAGCGGCCGGCCAGCCCTCCAGCATCCCAGCTCGGCCGACCAACACCGACGTGCCGACCACGCCCCGTCCGGCCGCAGTAACGCCGATGGCCAGTCCGGCGCCAGCCAAAGCAGCGATACCGACGCCGCCCGAACTCAACTTCGACAGCTTTTTCGCGCCACCACCGGCAGCACCGGCGTCAACGCGCGAAGCTGCACCAGCCCCCGTTCCGGCCTCTGCAGCAGTCGCAGCGCCGCTGCCGGCTCCAATACCGGCCGGCCAACCGGAAGCGCCGGATTTTTCCCTGCTGAGCGCCGCGCTGACCGCCGCCGGTCCGTTGAACGCGCCGCCCGCCGAGACGAGCCAAGACGCGATTGCCGACATCGACCACATCGATCGCTTCGCGGATCACCATGCCGAGGCTGCCATTGCGGCCCCGACGGTGTCAGCGACACCACGCACGGCATCAGATGCTGAACCGGTGATCGACGAAGCCGATTTCGGAGTGATCGAGAGCCTGCCGTTCGATGTTGACGAGACCGAACGCTACACACAGGCCAAACGGCCCGTCTCCGAGCCGCCAGTCGATGACGATGTCCGCATCGCGCCAGCGCTGACTGCTGCGCCGCCATTCCCCCCGGAAGCCAGCGCCGTCACACCGACGTCCGCCGCCAACCCACCGGCCGAACCGAAACCCACCCTGCCGAACAACGCACTCGCGCGCGACCCGGCCACGGAACCGGAGTGGCATGACGACGGGCTGGCGCCCTCTGAGCCGCCACCGAGCGACGAAGTCGAGCTTGCGCTGGAATTGCCGGCGGACTGGGCCAGCCTGAAACCGAAAGCGCGCACCGAACCGGTGTTCGATGACGATAACGGTTTGCTGGATGCCGATCTCGATGCACCGGCCCCGGTGCGTAGCCGTTCCACAACGGCCCAACCAGCGCAACCCGTGACTGAGCCGAGCGATGGCCTGGCCTGGCTGCGCGATGAACCACGGCTGGATGACGAGCCGGATGTCGATAGCCTGAGCGCCGACACGCTGCACGATAACGAGTCTGGGAAAGCAGTCTTGGTCGAAGACCCGTGGCGTGCCGATGGCACAGCACAGGAAGCGCTGCACGTTGAGACACCGGCGCCGGTGCCCGAGCCGGACGAATGGTCGGCCATTGAGCATGGGAACGAGCCGACGCCGCTCGCACCCGTGGCGTCAAAGCCTCCAGCGGCTGACCGCAAACCGGCGACGTCGACAAGCAACGAAAAAGACGACTTCGAGTGGAATTTGGACGCGGTCGAAGCGGCTGCAGCCGAACCGGTGGTGTTTGGTGACTGGCAGCCCGATCAGAGCGATACGGTCAAGCCAGCCGCCGAAGACGACCAGCTGATCCCGGTGCGCAAAGCCAGCGCGATGGCAGCAGCGGCGACGCCGGCCGTCGCCGCGACGGAACGCCCGGCTGGCAAACCACGCACCCAAGCCGGCGATCCGGATTTGGGCGAGATCAGCAGTGATTGGGAACAGCCAGCGGTCTCCATTCAGTCCGGCAACACCGGCGAGGCACGCCCGAAACGTATGAGCCGGGCCGCCAAGACCGAGCCGGAACCGTTTGACCAGAACGCGTTCACCGCCGACCCGGCCGATCGCATTTACGCACCGGTCGATGCCGACGACGACAGCGACTGGACGCTGACCGCCACCGAGCCGCCGCACGATTACGAAAGCGAACTCTACGCGGTGCCAAAGCGCCGGTTTCCATGGCGCGGCCTGCTCGGCACAGTCGCCGCCTTGGCGTTACTGTCGATATTGGTGACGCAGCTGCTGTGGCCGCAGCGCGCCGCGCTGCGCGAAGATCCGCAGTGGGGACCGTGGGTAGAGCAGCTCTGCGGTTACCTCGACTGCAACCTGCCGCCGCGCACGGATTTGCGCAAAATTGAATTGCAGCAACGCAGTGTGCTGAAAGATCGCGACGATCCGCGCAAGCTGCAAATCGATCTGCTGATCGCCAACAAAGCAACGTTTGCCCAGCCCTACCCCGACATCAACCTGCGCTTCACCAATATCGAAGGCGAGCTGGTTGCAGAACGTCGGTTCAAGCCGACCGAATACCTGCGTGAGCAACCGGACAGCGTCGAGATGCCAGTCGGCGTGCCGGTGCACATCGCGTTCAGCGTCAAAGCCCCGGACGGCAATATCACCGGCTACGAATTCAACTTCCTGCCGCCGCAATAACCCGGGTTCGCGTGGCAAGCCTAACTTGCACCGCCGAACCCCACCTCGAAGCGCAGTGACACAGCTGTCGCCGAAGACAACTCCGGGTTCATGCCCGGATGTCGGATATGCTGAATGCTGGGTTGCAATGCCAGCCATTCGGTCACAACAAAGCGATACGTGAGTTCGATCGCCGTTTCGTGTCCCGTCTGGGTGGCGCCCTCAGCCGCTTGCCAGCGTCGGAATGGATTGCCATTTTCCACCCGCGCAACGGCAAGGCCCAGCGCATCGCTACCATCGTCGGTGAACGGCCCGATCCAGTGCAGCCCACCGCTGCGGAATCGGTCGAATGCATTGACCGTATCATCCGCCATGCCGACCCGAACAAAACCATACAGCGCCTCCTCCTCACCCAAACGCCAGAGACGCTGATCAAACGAGGCATACCAGCCACGGTTACGCGCAGTCGAGGCGCCATCGAAACGCGCTGTTGGCTCGGAGTATGTCCAATACCCAAGGTTGAATTTGCGGACTTGACCGGATTTGTTGCGCTTTTCGTTACCCACTTCGCAGGTTCCCAACCAGCCATCTGCCGACTTCACATCGACATGGGTGCCACGGGGATTATCGGGGTCACCGGGAACGCCATCGAGCACAATGCAGGCCGCATAGGTACCGCCCGTGCCGCCCCAGAGCAGCCGCAGACCAAGTGACGTGGTGGGAAATATCGAAGGTCCGTTGACGCCGCTCTGCGAAAAATCCGGTCCAATTCCAAAAGAAGAGTTCTGAAACAAACCTGCAGAGGAAACCACGTCAAATTCGCTATTCAAATCGATGAGGCCAAATTTCCACGTCGCTGCCCCTGCAGCAAACGGTTGCTCGTACCAGGCTTCATACAGTTTCAATGACTGTGGCGCATCGATATTGGAGTAGGTTTGGGCATCGCCAATTCGCTCACTCGGTGACGCGCCATGATTCCCGAGGACATACAACATGGCGGAGCCACCGTCGCCAAACCAACTCAGATCACCCCACTCAACGGTCGCATCCAAATTGCCCAGATAGCCGCCGCCGCGTTCCAGACCACCTGCGGTGTTGTAGAACCCTTCGCCGGTGTAGACCACCAACCATTCCGCCGCCTTTGCCGGTACCGCAATCGCCATGCTCGCCGCCCCCAAAACGAGGAATCTCCAGCCGGACAACGACATGTTCGCCCTCCCCCCAACAGAATCGCCCTTTGCAAGCGTAGTCGGCCGCTGTTCCAGGTAGCGCGATCATCCGGAAAGGGTAGAAAAAAGACCCTTGTCAACTGCTTATTTTTCAACCAACAGCCGCTATAATGCGCGCCCTTTTCCGCAATCGGCTGTCCCCTCCCCGATGCAACTCGGCCCCTACACCCTGCCCAACCGGCTTTGGCTGGCGCCCATGGCAGGCGTGACGGACCGGCCGTTCCGGCAGCTCTGCCGGGAGCTCGGCGCCGGTCAGGCGGTTTCGGAAATGATGTCGGCCAATCCGCAGCTGCGCGACACCGAAAAGTCGCTGCGCCGGATGGACCACAGCGGCGAGTCGGGTATCCGGGCCGTCCAGATCGCCGGCGCCGAACCGGCCTGGCTGGCCGAAGCGGCGCAGTTCAATGTCGAGCGCGGCGCCCAGCTCATCGACATCAACATGGGCTGCCCGGCGAAAAAGGTATTCAACAAGTACGCCGGCTCGGCGTTGATGGCGGATCTGCCGACCGCGCAGGCGATCATCGAAGCAACAGTGGCCGCGGTGCAGGCGCTGCCGAATCCGGTGCCGGTGACGGTGAAAATGCGGGCCGGCCCGTGTGCCGATGTCCGCAACGCGGTCGAGCTGGCGCTGATTGCGCAAAACGCCGGCGTTGCGGCAGTGACTATTCACGGTCGCACCCGCGATCAGTTTTACAAAGGCGCGGCCGAGTACGAGACGGTCGCGGCGGTAAAAAAAGCGCTGTCGATTCCGGTGATCGCCAATGGCGACATCGATTCGCCAGCAAAAGCGAAATGGGTGTTCGAGCAGACCGGCGTGGATGCCGTGATGATCGGCCGCGCCGCCCAGGGCAATCCCTGGATTTTTCGCGAAATTCAGTACTACCTCGAGCACGGCAGCTTGCTAGCGCCGCCGACGCCCGAGGAAGTGCATGAGGTCATGGATCGACACCTGGCGCAGTTACACGCTTTTTATGGCGAGTACATGGGCCTGCGCATCGCGCGCAAACATGTGGGCTGGTACGTGGACGAGCGCCCGGGTGGCGAAACGTTCCGTGCCCGCTTCAACGCCATCGAGAATGCGGCTGAGCAACGCAAGGCGCTCGCCGAGTTCTTGCTGACGACCAACAACAGGCAATCCGCTTCGGACTCCGAAGCCCAACAACAGGCAGCTTAGTAATGGAACAGTTCCTCGTGGAAAAAGGCTTAGTGGGCACCACCACCAACGCAACCACCACCCAGCAACCGACCCTGCGCGAATGCGTGCAGACCGCGGTGCAGAATTACTTCGCCCATCTCGAAGGTGAGCTGCCGAGCAATTTGTATGATCTGGTGCTGGCCGAAGTGGAAGCGCCGTTGCTCGAAGTGGTGATGAAGCAAGTGCGCAACAATCAGACCAAAGCGTCGCAAGTGCTGGGCCTGAACCGCGGTACCCTGCGCAAGAAACTGAAGCAGTACGATCTGTAATGCATGACGGGTGTTTCCACGCGAAACACCAGAAAGAATCTGTGGGAGCGGCCGAGGCCGCGATGCGATCTTCGCAAGGCCAACGGCCGATGCCAGAAGCTGACGCCATCGCCGCCAAGCCCGCTCCCACATTTGTTCCACTCCCCGTTGAATACGTGATCCCACCATGTCCGATTTGCGTCCCCTCCGTCGCGCTTTGCTGAGCGTTTCCGACAAAACCGGTATCGTTGATTTCGCCAAGGCCTTGAGCCAGCACGGCGTTGAATTGCTGTCCACCGGCGGTACTTACAAGCTGCTGAAGGACAATGGCATCGCGGTGAAAGAAGTGTCGGAGTACACCGGCTTTCCGGAAATGATGGATGGCCGCGTCAAAACCCTGCACCCGAAAGTGCACGGCGGCATTCTCGGCCGCCGCGGCACTGATGACGCGGTGATGGCGCAGCACGGCATCGAGCCGATCGATCTGGTGGTGGTCAACCTGTATCCGTTCGCGGCCACCGTCGCCAAGCCGGGCTGCACGCTGGAAGATGCGATCGAGAACATCGATATCGGCGGCCCGACCATGGTTCGCTCGACCGCGAAAAACCACAAGGACACCACCATTGTGGTCAACGCCAGCGACTACGGTCGCGTCATCGACGCGCTGAAAAGCGGCGGCACGACCTACGCGCTGCGGTTCGATCTGGCGGTAAAAGCGTTCGAACACACCGCCGGTTACGACGGCATGATCGCCAATTACCTCGGCATGCGTGTCGGCAGTGAAGACGTCGCCGCCAAGCACGAAAAGCCGGACCTGTTCCCACGCACCTTCAACAGCCAGTTCATCAAAAAGCAGGACATGCGCTACGGCGAGAACCCGCACCAGAACGCAGCGTTCTACGTCGAAGCCAAGCCCGCCGAAGCCAGTGTTGCCACGGCCATTCAACTGCAGGGCAAGGAACTGAGCTTCAACAACGTCGCCGACACCGATGCCGCACTCGAATGCGTCAAGTCGTTTGTGAAGCCGGCCTGCGTCATCGTCAAGCACGCCAACCCGTGCGGTGTCGCCGTGTCGCTGGACGGCATTCGCGCCGCTTATGATTTGGCTTACGCCACCGATCCGGAAAGCGCGTTCGGCGGCATCATTGCGTTCAACCGCGAGCTGGATGCCGGCACCGCCAAGGCAATCGTCGAGCGCCAGTTCGTTGAAGTGATCATCGCACCGAAAGTGTCGGAAGCGGCCCGTGCGGTCGTTGCGGCCAAACAGAACGTGCGCTTGCTCGAAAGCGGCGAATGGTCGCAAGCGCGCGCGCCGGGTTGGGATTACAAGCGCGTCAATGGCGGCCTGTTGGTGCAGGATCGCGACAACGGCATGATCACGGAAAGCGATTTGAAAGTCGTGACCAAGCGAGTGCCGACCGAAGCCGAAATGCACGATCTGATCTTCGCCTGGAAAGTGGCCAAGTTCG
>DASUEK010000157.1:0-17287 GCA_036275115.1 Permianibacter sp.
GCGCGTCAGCAGTTGTTTGAGCACGGCGGCTACAAACTGCTCAAGAACCAATCGGTCGACAGTCTGGCGGCCGAATTGATGTTGCAGCAGTGGCTGCATGAACAGGCCGCACAAGGTGGTGACGCATGAACTGGCAAGCGCTCGAAGCCCTCGCCGATGGCCGTCAGATCTGGCGGGTGGTGACGCCGCTCGCGCGCGAATTTCAACCCGGGCTGCAACTCGACGTGGCCGGACAACGGCTGCCAATATTGCGCGCTGATCACGACAGCCTCAGCGTGGTCGCGGCGGAACCGATCAGCGCCGAGGCGATGACGCTGACGGGTCAGCCGCTTGCCATTGCCGAGCCGCAATCACTGCTGATCGTCAGCCACGATGACGGATTGTTTGCCGCGCTGGCGTGGCTGTTCCGCCATCGCAAGCAGGTGCCGCCGGACAGCCTGCGCCTGTTGGCGGTGTTCTCCGGCCGCTTGCCGTTCCGGCCGCAACCGTCGCGTTATCTGACCCCGATGCTGCCGGCCCATGTCACCGCCGCGCTGCCCTTGCTGGACGATTGGCAGATCGTCAGCCGCATTGTTCACCCCGATGGCCTGCCCGGCTGTTTCGACGCCGATCCGACCGCACTCATCAATGTCTGGCAACGTAGCGGCGATCGCCTGCTGGTCGTGCGCTGAGCCGCACCAACGGAACGTCACCCGACATCCCGCCCGAAAGCTGCCGGCTGAAATTTTGCCGGCCGGCAAACCTTTCGCCACTGCGCTGCGTCAGTAGCAGCAATCCCCCGCCGTTGACGCGAAGAAAGGTGAAGAAATTCGCCGCTGGCGGGTAATGGTTTCCACACCGATGTTGTCATCCCGATTCGGCGGGCGCCCTGCGCCCTAGCCGCAGGGTTCGCTCATCCCCGAAAAACATGCGCCGCTGGTCGTGGTGCTGGAGCAGAAGATGATTCGTGATACCTCCGGTCAGGACGTGGTAATTGAGTCGCCACGGAAAGGTCGCAAACCGTTGATTGTCGCGGGCAGCGTGATCGCCTTGGTGGCGCTGAGCACGCTGGCATGGCCGGCGCTGGATCGCTGGTCGTCGAGCAGCATCAGCGTACCGGCGGCGCGCTTGCGCTTTGGTGAAGCCAGCATTGGCCGGTTTGAACGCGATGCCGCGGTGCAGGGAAAAATCGTCGCGGCCAATTCACCGACGCTGTATTCCAGCACCACCGGCACCGTGACGCTGCAGGTGCAGGCCGGCGACACCGTCAAGGTCGGCACGCTGCTGGCCGTGATCGACAGCCCTGAGTTGCGCAACAGCCTCGCCCGCGAGCAGGCCACACAGGCCTCGCTTGCGAGCGAACTCGGCCGCGCTCGCATTGAGGCCAAACAAAAAATGTTTGAAGCCAAACGCCAGATCGATCTGGCGGCGGTAGCGCTGGAAGCAGCCGATCGGGAAAAGCGCCGCGCTGATGATCCGCGCTTGTCGCTGGCACTGTCGAAGATCGAGTTTGAGAAAATCAGCGATGAACTCGACAAGGCCCGCATCACCCACGCCAATGCGGTGCAATCGGCCGAGCTGCTGAAGGAAAGCCTGGAATTTGATATCCAGACCAAGCAGGCACAGCTGAACCGGCAGAAGCTGGTTGCCGCCGAACTGCAGCGCCAAGTTGACGCTTTGCAGCTGAAGTCACCGGTCAATGGCATGGTCGGTACCGTGCACATTGCGCAGAAAGCAGTGGTGCCGATCAACAGCAAACTCATCACCGTGGTCGATCTGTCGGCGTACGCCGCCGAACTCGAAGTGCCGGAAAGCTATGCCGACGATCTCGGCATCGGCATGTCAGCCGAGTTGCAGATCAATGGCCAGACCTATACCGGTAGCGTCTCGGCCATTTCACCGGAAGTGCAGAACAATCTCGTGCTGGCGCGTGTGCAATGGCAAGGCGAAACGCCGGCCGGGCTGCGCCAGAACCAGCGCTTGTCGGCGCGCATCCTGTTTGACGCCCGCGATCAGGTGCTGACCGTGCCGCGCGGTCCGTTCTTCGAAAGCGGTGGCGGTCGCATCGTCTATGTCGTGCAGGACGGCGTGGCGGTCAAGCGCCAGATCAAACCGGGAGCCAGCAGCGTCGGCGCCATCGAAGTGCTCGAGGGTTTGCAGCCCGGTGAGCGCATTGTGCTGTCGTCGACCAGCGAGTTTGAAGATGCCGAATCGGTATTGCTGAACGACTGACGAAGCAAACACGCCCGGCTCAGTCAGCCGTGAGCCATTTGAATGGATTTTCCGAACGAGGAGTTCGCCATGCTGAAGATGCACAACCTGAACAAGATTTACCGTACCGATCTGGTCGAGACGCATGCTTTGCGCCAGTTTCACCTCGAGGTGGGCGATGGCGAGTTCGTCGCGGTGACCGGCCCGTCCGGTTCCGGCAAAACCACCTTTCTGAACATCGCCGGCCTGCTCGAAACGTTTGACGATGGCGACTACCTGCTCGATGGCAAATCGGTCAAGGGCTTGAATGACACTCAGCTGTCACAGCTGCGCAACGAGAAAATCGGTTTCATTTTCCAGAGCTTCAACCTGATTCCGGATCTGAGCATCTGGGACAACGTGGACGTGCCGCTGCGCTACCGCAAGTTCAGCGCCGCTGAGCGCAAGGAACGGATCGACAATGCACTGGCAAAGGTAGGCTTGTCGGCGCGCGCCAAGCACCTGCCTTCGCAATTGTCCGGTGGCCAGCAGCAGCGTGTTGCGATTGCCCGCGCGCTCGCTGGCAGTCCACGCTTCCTGCTCGCCGACGAACCGACCGGCAACCTTGATTCGACCATGGCCAGGCAAGTGATGGAGCTGCTCGAACAGATCCATGACGAAGGCACGACCATCATCATGGTCACCCATGATCCGTCGCTCGCCAAACGCGCCCAGCGTCATATCCAGGTGCTCGACGGCCGGGTTTCTGATCTGCATGTCGTTCGCGATACCGGTCGGCATGACAACGAAGCCCACCGTGGCCACAGCCACGCGGTTGCGACAGCGGCAGCGGCCGTCGGCGAAACGGCCTGAGGAGAACGCGATGTTCCGTTATTACCTTCAGCTGGCACTGAAAAGCCTGAAACGCAATCCGGTGCTGAGTGCCTTGATGGTCATGGCCATTGCGATCGGCATTGGTGCCTGCATGACTACCTTGACGGTCTATTCGCTGATGGCAGCCGATCCCATCCCGCAGAAAAGCGATCGGCTTTACGCGGTGCGACTCGACAGCTGGGATCCCAACCAGCCGTGGGCGGAGCCGAATGAGCCACCACCGGAGCTGACCTATCGCGACGCGATGGCGCTGATGCGGTCCGACATTCCGACCGCCCATGCCGCCATGTACAAAGGCGCGTTTGCGCTGCAGCCGGATGACAAATCGATACCGGCTTATCTGGTCTTCGCCCGCATCACGTTCAAGGATTTCTTCTCGCTGTTCGACGTGCCGTTTCAGTACGGCAATGGTTGGGACAGCAGCGCCGACACATCCTTGAGTCAGGTGGTCGTGCTCGGCAAGGCGGCCAATGATCGCCTGTTTGGTGGCGCCGACAGTGTCGGCAAAACCGTGCGGCTGAACGACAAGGCATTCAAAGTCATTGGCGTGCTGGCCGACTGGAACCCGACGCCGAAGTTTTATGACGTCAATAACGGCGCTTTCAACGATGCCGAAGACATCTACCTGCCGTTTGGTGTCGCGCTGCCGCTGCAGGTGCGCACCGCCGGCAACACCAATGGCTGGAAGCCGGAGAACATCGACACCATCGAATCGTTCCTGAATTCCGAGCTGGTCTGGATTCAATTCTGGGCACAGCTGGATGGCTCTGATACTGAAAGTCCTGCCGAGCAGAAAGCACGTTACCAGAGCTTCCTCGACAGTTACGTGATGGAACAAAAGAAGCTCGGCCGGTTTGAGCGACCACTGAACAATCGGCTGTCCGACGTCAACCAGTTCATGAGCGAACGCGAAGTGGTGGGTGAAGACAACCGGGTACTGGTCGGTTTGTCCTTTCTGTTCCTTGCGGTCTGTCTCATCAACATGATCGGTTTGCTGCTGGCGAAGTTTCTCGGCCGGGCGCCGGAGCTCGCGCTGCGCCGTGCCCTTGGCGCCAGTCAGTGGCAGGTGCTGCAACTGAATCTGGTCGAAGTGTCGCTGATTGGCGTCATTGGCGGCCTGCTCGGCTTGCTGTTCGCGTGGTTCGGTTTGATCGCCGTGCGGGCCTTGTATGGCGACGGCTACGGCGCGCTGACCTCGCTGAACGGCACGCTGGCCGCGCAGGCGCTGCTGATCGCCATCACCGCCAGCATTCTCGCCGGTCTCTATCCGGCACTGCGGGTCGGCCGCATGGCACCCGCCGGCTTGCTGAAAACGCAGTAACGGAGCGCATCATGGTATTCGGACCGATTTTTCGCGCCGGGTTTCGTCAAGAACAGTCGCGCAACAAAACTGCCGGCAACACCGGCAACAACAGCGCTCAGAGAGGTTAATCATGGAGCTTGGCCCCATCTTCCGCGCCCTGCTGCGCAACAAAACTGGCGCGATGCTGATCGCGCTGCAATGCGCGCTGACGCTGGCCATCGTCGTCAACGCGGTGTTCATCACCCAGACCCGGCTCGACAAGATGGGCCGGCCGACCGGTATGGACGATGACAACCTGATCAGCGTCATGAGCATCGGCTTTGTCGACAACTTCAACGCGCAGACCACGGTCGATACCGATCTGGCGGCGTTGCGTGCGCTTGACGGCGTGGTCGATGCGACACCGATCAATGCGATTCCGCAAAGCGGTGGCGGCAGCTCGACTGGCTTTCGCGCCACACCGGAAGACAAGAACGAGGATATCGGCGGCGCGTATTACGAAGTCGATTCGCATGCCGTGCCGACGCTCGACATCAGGCTGATCGCCGGTCGCAATTTCCGTCCGGAAGAGCAGAAGTACTTGCCGGAGCGCACGCTCGATTTTCCGCGCGCGGTGATCCTGTCGGAAGCGTTGGCGAAAGCCTTGTTTCCGGCCGAGCCGTTCGACCCGAATCAGGTGCTCGGCAAGACCGTATATTCCGGCACCAACAATGCTTACGAGGTGATCGGCGTCGTCGAGCGGATGCAGGCGCCGTGGATCAACTGGCGCCGGTTTGAACAAACGGCGCTGTTTCCGGTGGTGACCACCGAAAAATACATCCGCTACATGATTCGAACCGAACCGGGCCGGCGTGACGAGCTGATGCCGATCATCGAGCAGACCCTGACCAAGCTGAACAGTGGCCGCATCATCCGTGATGTCAACGCCCACAGCGATACCGTCAAGCGTGCCTATCAGGAAGACAAGGCGATGGCGATCCTGCTGGTCACATCGATTGGTTTGATCGTCGGCGTGACGGCGCTCGGCATCGTGGGTCTCGCCACGTTCAGCGTCAACCGGCGGACCCGCCAGATCGGCACCCGGCGCGCGCTCGGCGCGAGCCAGGCCGACATCCTGCGCTACTTCCTGACCGAGAACAGCCTGATCACCGGCGCCGGCATCGTACTCGGGGTGCTGCTCAGCATCGGCCTGAATATCTGGCTGGTCGACACCTACGCGCTGGACAAGCTGGACTGGTTCTATCTGCCATTCGGCATGCTCTTTGTCTGGCTGCTTGGCTTGCTGGCGGTGCTGGCACCAGCGCTGAAGGCAGCCCGCATCGCGCCGGCCATCGCGACCCGGTCAGCCTGAATCGGCCGGCAGGAGCAAAAGCCGCTGATGGCCAGGAAAGCGTCAGCGGCTTTTACATGTGGAACAGGCTTGGCGATTTAAGTAATTGAATTTATTGCCTGTTGTGGCTGGCACGGCTCTTGATTGTATCGTTTTGTATCGCTTTGCATACGCGGCGTACAGAAAAACGAGGTCATCATGAGCAAACAAGGACGCACCGCAGTAGCCCTGCTGGGCTTGTTGGCTGTCGGTCAGGTTTCTGCTGACGCGCTGTTACCGCCCCTGCCGGATCCGCAGGATGGCATCAATGCCGCCCAGTACGGCGACTTCTATTCCTACTCGCTGCCGCTGCTGGCTTATCGGCACGATCTCGCCAATGGCGGCGGGGTCGGTCCGGGCAATCCGTTCTACATCGACTCGTCGCCGGGCCAGATTCAGGACTACATCGTGGTGGCAACGGGGTCGAATGGTGGCCCGGTCACCACCAACTTTGCCGGCATGGACAATGCCTACGCGACCCCGAACGGTGTCGCCGGCAACCCGGAGTTCTACACCAACACCAGCGACCCGTCCGGCTATGGCGTCGGTGACCCGGATCAGATCGCCAACTTCACCGGCGACACCGAAAACACCTGGGATGCCCGGGTCAGTTCGATGCTCGACTTCCTCGGTGGCAGCGAGCTGGTGGTGTACTTCAACAACAACCAGATCAACTCCTGCGAAGACCACAGCTGTCAGGAGTTGTTCGCCGCCGCCCAGGTACGGCTGGTCAGTGATGACGGTCTGCACGAAGTCTATTTCGATCTGCTGAACAACGGCGGCCTCGGCCCGATCTTCGGTTTCATGGGCGGCGATACCGGCAACTACACCAGCGCCGGCGCCTGGGGCGATGACTTCAACGACTACGTGCTGTCCGGCGGTCAGGTCTGCGTGGACGCCACCGCCACCACCTTCCTGCCATGTGATGCACCGGGCGCGGTGCTGTTCAACCACAACCTCGGCGCCAACCAGGCGGCTTACGCCATTTGGTCACCGGAGCTGACGGCGGCACTGAACAGCGGTCTGTACGACGTCATGCAGGTCGATATCCGGATGCGCGGCCTCAACAACGGCTACGAGCAGATCTTCATCGGCCGGATGGAATCGACACCACCGCATGAAGTGCCGACCCCGACCGCACTGCTGCTGATGAGTGCAGGGCTGTTGATGCTGTGGCGGCAACGCAAACTGTGATGCTTCTGCTGGGCGACACCCGCAAACAAAAAGGCCGCTTGATGCGGCCTTTTTGTTTGTTCGTTTGTGTGCAACCGGTGTCGGCAAGCAAGGCCGGCAGCAACACCGACGGTCACAGTCGGCGCGGACCGCCGCGACCTTCCAGCGACAAGCCGCCGGGCTGTTCCATGTCGTGGCCGACTTCGCCGCTGTCGAGTTTGATCAGCAAGCGCAAGTCATTGGCCGAGTCGGCGTGGTGCAAGGCATCTTCGTAAGTGATTTCGCCAGCCTTGAACAGCTTGAACAGGGCCTGATCGAACGTCTGCATGCCCAGTTCGTTGGAACGCTTCATCACTTCTTTCAGCAGGTGTACTTCACCTTTGCGAATGTGATCCGACACCAGCGGCGTGCCGAGCAGCACTTCGATGGCAGCGCGCCGACCGGTGCCATCCGGAGTCGGGATCAGTTGCTGGGCGACAATGCCTTTCAGGTTCAGTGACAGGTCCAGCAACACCTGGTTGTGCTTTTCTTTCGGGAAGAAGTGCAGGATGCGGTCGAGCGCCTGGTTAGCGTTGTTGGCGTGCAAGGTACACAGCGCCAGGTGGCCGGTTTCGGCAAACGCGACGGCGTAATCCATCGTCTCGGCCGAACGCACCTCACCGATCAGGATCACATCCGGCGCTTGCCGCAAAGTGTTCTTTAGCGCCACCTCGAACGAGTCGGTATCGATGCCGACTTCGCGTTGGGTAACGATGCACTTCTCATGTTGGTGGATGAATTCGATCGGATCTTCAATCGTGATGATGTGGCCGGTCGAGTTGCGGTTGCGGTACCCGATCATCGCCGCCAGCGAGGTCGATTTACCGGTACCGGTGGCGCCGACGAAAATCACCAGACCGCGCTTGGTCATCGCGAGTTGCTTGAGCACTTCCGGCAACTTCAGCTGGTCCAAGGTCGGAATGGTGGTTTCAATCCGACGCAACACCATGCCAACGTTGTTACGCTGCTGGAAGGCGCTGACCCGGAACCGGCCGATGCCGCTGGCCGAGATCGCAAAGTTGCATTCCTTGGTGCGGGCAAAATCGCGCCGCTGCTCTTCGTTCATGATCGAGAGCACGACTTCGCGGGCTTTCTCCGGCGACAGTTCCTTCTGCGTCACCGGCACCACCTTGCCGTTGATCTTCATGCACGGCGGCACCCCGGACGTGATGAACAAGTCCGAGGCCTTTTTGCTGACCATGAATTTCAACAGGCCTTCAAAATCCATTGCTGCATCCTCCGTGGTCCGGACCGGCAGCGGGATCTGCCGACGCGGCCACCGTATTTCGACACACTTTCAAAAGGCCGGCAGTGTAGCGCCGGCCCGAACGCCGCTCCGGCTTGCCGGGTCAGCTTGCGAACCGGTTCTCACTCGGCCCCGTTCGGCTGCTGCGCCAGCGCACCAGCGGCTTAGAAATCTTCCTTGCTCTTGGCTTTTTCGCGCGCGTCCTGACGGGTGATGAGGCCTTTCTGAATCAGCTCCTTCAGCGTCTGATCCAGGGTCTGCATGCCGAACTGGGCACCGGTCTGGATGGCGCTGTACATCTGCGCAACCTTGTCTTCGCGGATGAGGTTACGGATGGCGGGCGTGCCGATCATGATTTCGTGCGCGGCGACCCGGCCGCCGCCGATTTTCTTCAGCAGCGTTTGCGAGATGACCGCCTGCAGCGATTCCGACAGCATCGAGCGGACCATCTGCTTTTCCGCCGCCGGGAACACGTCGATGACGCGGTCGATGGTTTTCGCCGCCGAGGTGGTGTGCAGGGTGCCGAACACCAAGTGACCGGTTTCCGCGGCCGTCAGTGCCAGCCGGATGGTTTCGAGGTCGCGCATTTCGCCGACCAGGATGATGTCCGGGTCTTCCCGCAGCGCCGAGCGCAGCGCTTCATTGAAGCCGAGCGTATCGCGGTGCACTTCGCGCTGGTTGACCAGACACTTCTTCGATTCGTGGACGAATTCGATCGGGTCTTCGATGGTCAGGATGTGGTCGTATTTGTTGTCGTTGACGTAGTTGATCATTGCCGCCAACGTGGTCGATTTGCCGGAACCGGTCGGGCCGGTGACCAGCACGAGGCCACGCGGCTTCATTGACACTTCCTTGAAAATCGCCGGCGCGTTCAATTCTTCCAGCGTCAGCACCTGCGACGGAATGGTCCGGAACACCGCACCAGCGCCACGGTTCTGGTTGAACGCGTTGACCCGGAAGCGGGCGACGCCGGGCAATTCAAACGAGAAGTCCGTTTCGAGGAATTCTTCGTAATCCTTGCGCTGCTTGTCGTTCATGATGTCATAGACGAGACTATGCACCATCTTGTGATCGAGCGGCGGCACGTTGATGCGGCGCACGTCGCCGTCCACCCGGATCATCGGCGGCAGGCCGGCCGAAAGGTGCAAGTCGGAAGCGCGGTTCTTGACGCTGAAAGCGAGCAGTTCGGTGATATCCATCGAGGCGTCCGTCGGCCGGTCAAGGCCTTGTTATCAAATGCAAAGTTACTGAATGCAAACTCAGTGGATCACAATAGCGCATGACTGACTCTTTGGCATCCCGTCTGGCCGCGCTTCAGGAACGGATTCGCACGGCCGCGCTGGTCGCTGGTCGCGAACCGACCAGCATCCGGCTGTTGGCGGTCAGCAAGACCCAGCCGGCGACCACCATTCAACAGGCTTTTGACGCCGGCCTGCGCGCGTTCGGCGAAAACTATGTCCAGGAAGCGCTGGCGAAGCAGCCACAGCTACCGGCCGAGATCGAGTGGCATTGCATCGGTCCGTTGCAGAGCAACAAAAGCAAACCGGTGGCCGAGCACTTTGCCTGGTGCCAGAGTGTCGACAGCCGGAAGCTGGCCGAGCGATTGGCCCGGCAGCGGCCGGCCGGCATGGCGCCATTGCAGGTCTGTATCCAGCTGAAGATTGGCGACGAAGACAGCAAGAGCGGCATCGCGGTCGGTGAAGCCGCAGCGCTTGCCGACGCCATCGCCACGCTGCCGGCATTGCGCCTGCGCGGCGTCATGACCATTCCGCCCCCGAGCGACGATGTCAGCCAGCAGCGCCGCTGGTTCGCCGAGGCCCGGCACTGCTTTGAGCAATTGCAACGCGCGCACCCCGGGCTCGACACGTTGTCGATGGGGATGTCGGCCGATCTCGAAGCGGCGATTGCCGAGGGCAGCACGCTGATCCGGGTCGGCACCGCCCTGTTCGGTGCCCGCGCCAAGAAAGCCTGAGCGAGTGGCGCGCGGTTCATGCGCACTCGCCATGACCCGCCGGACTGGCCTTGGCGATAATGGCCGGCCGCCCGCGTGCTCCTGCAACAGGCACGGCCGCGATCTCGACGTTCTGACTCGATGTCTTTGCTCGATGTCTTTGCTCAACGCCTACCCCACACCGTTACCCGAGACTGCCACCATGACGGCCACCGACACCGCCACCCGCCCGCTGACCGCGCAACGCATCACCATTCTGGGTTGCGGCAACCTCGGCGAGAGCCTGCTCGCCGGCCTGCTCAAGCAAGGTCACGACCCACAGCGATTGTCGGCCAGCAGCCGCCGGCCAGAACGTCAGCAAGCGCTCACCTCAACGTATCGGGTGCAGAGCTCGGCCGATAACCGGGCGCTGGCCGCCGCCGCCGACATCGTGGTGTTGGCGGTCAAACCCAAGCAGATGGCGGACTGCTGCCGCGAGCTCGCAACGCTGAACCTCGCCGGCAAGCTGCTGATCTCGGTCGCTGCCGGCATCCGCACCGATCAGCTGCAGCGCTGGCTCGGTCAGCCAGTGGCGCTGGTCCGTAGCATGCCGAATACGCCGGCTTCGATAGGTTTGGCCGCCACCGGGCTGTTCGCCAGCGGAGTAAGCACTCAGCAACGACAGCTGGCCGAGCAGCTCTTTGCCAGTATCGGCCGCTCGGCTTGGCTTGACGACGAGAAGCTGATGGATCTGGTCACCGCCGTCGCCGGCTCCGGCCCGGCCTATTACTTCGCGATCATGGAAGCCTTTGTCGCCAGCGCCGTCAGTCAGGGCATGGACCCGGCCACCGCCGATCTGCTGGTCCGGCAAACCGCACTCGGCGCCTGCCAACTGGCCAGCCGGCCGGACGCGCCACCGCTCGCCGCATTACGGCAACAGGTCACCTCACCCGGCGGCACCACCGAAGCGGCGCTGCGTACACTGACCGCGCACGATCTGGCCGGCGTCCTTGATGCCGGTCTGAAAGCCGCCGTTGCCCGCGGCCGCGAACTGGCGGCCGCCAGCGACTGACTGGCCGGTCAGGATCCTGGTGATCGGACCGGCCTCTCTTTGCTGCCACTGGACAGTGAAAACCGGACCCGGGACGGACCGCCATGACCAAAACCCTACGCCATGCCATCGCCAGCGCAGTGCTGGCCCTGACTGCCGGCAGCGCTGCCAGCGCCCCCGTCCCGTTGGAACCCGCACTGCAGCGCCTGCCGGCGATGAACGAGGCCCGCGCCGCCCATCAGGCCACCCTGTTGCCGAACGGCGAGGTGCTGCTCAGCGGCGGCTGCGGCGGCCGCTGTGAGCAAACGCTGGCCAGCAGCGAACGCTACGACCCCAAGCGCCGGCAGTTCCGCCGGGCCGCTGCCCTGACCACCGCGCGCAGCAGCCACAGCGCGATTGCACTCGCTGATGGCCGGGTGCTGATCGCGGGTGGCTGGGCCGGCCAAGCCGTCACCGCCACTGCCGAGCTTTACGACCCGGTAAAGGACCGCTTTGAACCACTGCCGCCGATGCAGGTGGCGCGTGCCGGCGCCACCGCTGCGCTGTTGCCGGACGGCCGGGTGTTATTTGCCGGGGGGCAGGACAACCAACTGGAACCGGTGGACGCGGTCGAGATTTTCGATCCGGTCCAGCGCCAGTTTGTCCGCGCCGCCGCGCTGAACGACGCGCGCATGAACCATGTCGCAGTGACCCTGCCGGATGGCCAGGTGCTGCTGATTGGCGGCCGGCAGTCGCGGCGCGGGCCGGTGCTGGCATCGGCCGAGTGGTTCGAGCCGAAAACCGGTCGCTGGCAGCGTGCCGGCAACTTGCAGACCGCCCGCCACAAACATGCCGCGGTCCGCTTGGCCGATGGCCGGGTGCTGGTGCTCGGTGGCGCCGATGGCAGCGACGATCGCGGCCGTTATGCCAGCAGCGAACTGTTCGATCCGGTCAGTCGCCAGTTCAGCCCCGGACCGGCCCTGCACTGGCCGCGCTTCAAGATCATGCAGGCGCTGGTCGCGCTCGCTGACGGTGGTGCCCTGATCGTCGGTGGCGCCAGCCGGATCGAACGGTTTGTACCGACGCCGGCGCAGTTTGAATCGCTCGCTGGTTCACTCGACTATGCACCGGAATTGGCGACGGCAACCATGCTGAAAACCGGCGAAGTGCTGCTGGCCGGGGGCTATGACGAACGCATACAGAGTCAGGCCGGGGCTTGGCTCGTTCGGCCTTGAATCCAGCCGCCCACGGCACCATTGCAGGCACTCGCCATCAGCGGGTCCCCTGTCGGCAAGATGCAATTCCGGTTTTGGCTTGGCACAATGCGGCGGCATCAAACCGTCGCCCGGCCATGCTGAAAATCGCGTTTGCCGACCGGCGCAACCCGCCCTGTCTCGTCCACCGAGTGCCCCTTCATGAGCCCGCTGCAGATCCTCGCTTTTCTGTTCAACCTGTTCATCTATGTGGTGCTGCTGCGGTTTCTGTTGCAGTGGGTCCGGGCCGATTTCTACAACCCGCTGTCGCAGTTCGTGGTCAAAGTGACCCAGCCGATCCTGAAGCCGCTGCGTCGGGTGATCCCCGGCATTGGTGGCCTCGATCTCGCGTCACTGCTGCTGGCCCTGGCGCTGGTGGCGCTGCGCAATTGGCTGTTCGGCAGCATGATGGCGCTGCAGCTCGGATTCGTGCTGGCCTTGCCGTTTGATCTCAGCCTGCTGATCATCGACCTGCTGATCATCATGCTGTTCGGCCGGATGATCCTGTCGTGGGTCGACCCGTACGCCAACAACCCGATGCAGCGGCCGCTGGTGCAGCTGACCGAACCGCTGATCCGGCCGTTCCGCCGGGTCATTCAGCCGATTGGTGGGTTCGATTTGGCGCCGCTGTTCGCGCTGCTCGGCCTGTACCTGCTGATTTGGGTGATCAACAGCCTGCCGCGCTGGTTTGCCGGCTTGCTTGGATGATGACGCTGGCCGTCCATGTCCAGCCGCGCGCCAGCCGCAATGCGGTGGTCGGCTGGCATGGCGATGCCCTGAAAGTGGCGCTGACCGCACCGCCCGTCGATGGCGCCGCCAACGCCGCCCTGCTCGCTTTCATCGCCGGCCATTTCGGCCTGCGCCGGAGCCAGGTCAGCCTGCTGCGTGGCGACAGCAGCCGGCAAAAGCTGTTGGCGCTGGACGCCGAGCCAACCGAACTGGCAGCGAAACTGCCACCACGCTGAGGCCCCCTCGCCCCGGGTACCGACTACTCGGACAATGCACCGGCTTCGGTAACGTCCCCTCGACCAACACTCGGCCGGCAACCACACGCCGCACCACCACAAGACAGCCAGTACCCCTACAAAAAACTACAGACGTCAGTACACCGGCTTTGGCATCATGCCTGCTCATTTTTTGCACGAATGTACGTTTGGCCGCTGAAACCTTGCATCGTCACCGCCGGTTTTGGCCAGTTTTTGACCGACCGGAGTCCGGCCGCCGACCAAAGGTAGCCGTCTGCGGTTTGCTTTAACCGGAACGGCAGATACACTTTTCGATCAATCGCCTGAAAAGGCCGCCCGCAGCATTGATGGGACTCCAATGACAAGCCAGTTTTTTTCCCGCGAAGTGGAATCCTTCGCGCTGTGGAAGGCTCAAGTTGCCAAAGACATCCGCTCATACCGGCTTTGGCTGCGCCGCAATAACCTGTTCAGCGCCGAAAGTGACCTGCGGTTGTTCAACCTGCTGGAAACCCTGCGCTCGGACTATGTGACCATCGCTTTTGCTGGCGAGTTTTCGCGCGGCAAGACCGAGCTCATCAATGCCATCTTCTTCTCCGGGTTCGGTCAGCGCATCCTGCCGTCGCAGGCCGGCCGCACCACGATGTGCCCGACCGAGCTGTTTTACGACCGCGAAACCCGCACCTCCTACCTGCGGCTGCTGCCGATCGAAACGCGGCTGACCGACGTCACCATCGCCGATTATCGCGGTATGCCCGGCCAGTGGGTTGAGATCCCGCTGATGGCGGACAACCCGGCCGAAATGGCACGGGTCATGATGAGCATCACCGAAACCAAGCTGGTGCCGGTCGAAGACGCGATCAAACTCGGTTTCAAACCGGACCGGCTCGATGTCAGCGAACAAGATCCGAGCAAGGTCGAAATCCCGGCCTGGCGGCACGCGCTGGTGTCGTTCCCGCATCCGCTTTTGCAACAGGGTCTGTGCATTCTCGACACCCCGGGCCTGAACGCACTCGGTTCGGAACCGGAACTGACCCTGAGCCTGCTGCCGCAAGCGCAGGCCGTGGTGTTTGTGCTCGCCGCCGATCAGGGCGTCACCGCCTCGGACATGGCGATCTGGGAAGAGTACATCGCCCAGCTCAAAGACCGGCCGAACCTTGGCCTGTACGCCGTGCTGAACAAGGTCGACACCTTGTGGGACGAGCTCGATTCGCGCAAGAAAATCGAAAAAGCCTTGTCACGCGTGCTGCGCAGCACCGCCCGCCACCTCGGCCTGAAAGAAAGCGACATCATCCCGGTTTCCGCCAAACAAGGTTTGCTGGCGAAAGTCCGTGAAGATCACGCGCTCTTGCTGCGTTCGCAGATTCTCGATCTGGAAAAGCTGCTGTCCGATGCCGTGCTCGGCAGCCGTCGGCAATTGCTGATTCAGGGCGTGGTGCAGGAAGTCGCCGGCCATATCGAAGACAGCCTGCAAGTGCTGGACAATCGCCACGACCAAATCCAGAAGCAGGCTCAGGATCTGGCCTCGCTGCAGGACCAGAATCACGATCAGCTGCGCAAAATGGTGCTCGACGCGCAGGTGCTGCAAAACGATTTCCGGCGCAAGCATCTGGCGCTGACGCCGTCGCAGCGGTTGATGGATCGGCAAGCGCAGATTCTGCTGGATCTCATCAGCAACGATGTCATCAGCAAACTGATCGAACGCACCCAGAGCCGTCTGGTCAACGCCAGCACCACCGTTGGCTTGGTCCGGGCAATGCGGGAATTCTTCGCCGAGATCGATGCCATCATCGGTGATCTGTCACATCAGGCTGAACTCTCCAACCGGATGGCGGAATCGATCTACCGCAAGTTCGAAACCGAACACGGTCTGAACAAATTCGAGCCGCGCCTGCTGCCGGCGCGTGGCTTCCGTCGTCGCCTGCAGGAATTCATTCACGACGCCGACGAACTGCCGCGGCTGATGCAAATCGCGCTCAACTTCGAATCGGTGGCGGTGCGCCGTTTCTTCACCACCACCGTTGCCCAGATCACCCAGTTCCTGCAGGCAGTTCGCCGGGAACTGGTCAGCTGGGGCCAGAACGTGCTGGCACCGCTTGGTCAGCAACTGCAATCGCAGCGCGCGTTGGTCGAGCAGCACCTCGAACAACTCGAAGCGATGCAGAAATCAGGTGCCACCGCCGCCGGCCGGATCAAGGCCCTGCAGACGCTGCAACGCGATCTCGACGGCGAACTCGCCGCCGGTCGCCAGTTGCTGCAATCGCTGCACGCACCGGCGCCGGAAACCGAAGCCAGCAACATCGTTGAGTTCGCCCGCGCCCGGCGTTAATCGGGCCGCCATAGAGCAGACACAACAAAAAACCGGCATCAGCCGGTTTTTTGTTGTCCACGTGGCACACCACCAACCGCGAACTATGCTTGCAGCCTGACGGCGCTTGGGCGCGGCGGGAAGTAGGTGGTTGCCATCATGGTAAAACGCCAGTCTCTGTTAGTGCGGATGTTGTGGTGGAACAGTCTGGGTTTGCTGGCCGCTGTCGCGGTCATCATCGTCTACGGCATCTACGCGGCCGCAAGCAGTCAGCAAACAACGCGTGAACACGTATTGCCGGTGGTGCAGGCCAGTACCGAGCAAAAGCTGGCGCTGGAAGCGCAAAAGATCAGCGCGCCGCTGAACCGCTTGCTGACTGCCGCCGAACAACAAACCGAGGCGCTCGCCGCGCAGGCGCTGCGCTTGCGGGCCGAAGGCGCGAGTGATCTGCGTCGGCAACTGGTGGCGCTCAGTCGCACCGTCGCCGAAGCCCACCCGGAATTTGTCGGCACCAGTCTGGTGTTCGAGCCGAACGCGATCGACGGCCGCGACAGCGCCTTTGTCGGCGATGTCGGTAATGGCAGCAATGACGTTGGCCGGTTTGCCGATTACTGGGCGCGCGGTGAAGGCGGCAAGCTGGTGCACGAGCCGATCGCCGAGATTTACCAGACCGATGCCACGATGCAGGCCAGCGGCGATCGCGCCAGTGAGTGGTATCTGTTCCCGAAAGAGCAAAAGCAACTGGTGCTGGTCGAACCCTATCTGTATCCGATCGGCAATCAGCAAGTGATGATGACGACGCTGGCGCGGCCAATGTTGCACAACGGCCAGTTTGTCGGCGTCACCACCAACGACATGCAAGTCGGATTTCTGCAGCAACTGATCGAAGACGGCAACCGCAACGTTTTTGCCGGCAAAGGCAGCATTGCGCTGGTTGCCCGCAAAGGCAGCGTGGTGGCCATGAGTGGCGCACCGGACGCGTTGATGAAACCGATCAGCAGTGTCTGGCCGGCGTCGGCACAGGTGGTCGAATCCGCGTTCAGCAGCCGCAGCAGCCAGTTCTGGCACAACGAAAGCGATGATCTGATCGAAGCCGCGATACCGATTGATGTCGCCGGCGGCGCCAGCAACTGGCTCGTCTTGCTGCGGGTGCCGCGTGCGGTCGCGCAGGCGGAATTGCTGGCGCTTGACGACACGCTCGATGCGCTGCGCTGGCAGAGCACTATCGGTCAATTGCTGGCGGGTTTGCTGGTATCAGGTGGCGCGATTGCCTTGCTGTTTGCGCTCGCCAAACGACTGACCCAGCCGATCGTCCAGATCACCCGCAGCCTGCACGATGTTGCCGAAGGCGAAGGCGATCTGACCACCCGCCTTCCGGAAACCGGCAACGATGAAGTGACCGAACTCGCGCACTCCTTCAACATTTTTCTCGGCAAGCTGCAAACGCTGGTCAATGACATCAAGCAATCGGCGCGCGCCGTTGAACACGGTGCCGATGCCACCGCCAAGGTTTCGCAGCAGACCAGTGCCGGCATCAACACCCAGCAGAACGAACTCGATCAGGTGGCGACCGCCGTGCATGAAATGTCGGCCGCCATTCAGGAAATTGCC
>DASUEK010000158.1:0-3225 GCA_036275115.1 Permianibacter sp.
CGCAATGCCAAACTGGAAACCGAGATCGGTTTTCTGGTCACCGAAGCCGTTACCGCACCGCTGCCGGATGTTGCCGCGCTGCGCCAGCATTTCGGTTACGTGGTGCCGGTGATTGAAGTGCCGGATGTCAGTTTCGTCGCAGGCTGCGTCGCCAATGCGGTTGATCTGGTCGCTGCCAACGTCGCCGCCTGGCGTCACATCCGTGGCAAGCCAGTGTTGTGGGCGGACGTGCCGGCGCTGCAAACGATCACCGTGCAGCTGCAACGTGATGGCACGGCCATCGCGAACGGTGAAGCGAGCGCGGTGCAACCGAGCGTCGAAGCCTCGTTGCTGCAGCTGGTCAATACGGCGCTGGCGCAGGGTTATCTGGTGCAACCGGGTCAGCTGTTCATCACCGGCGCGATGGGCGGACTCATCGATGCCGCGCCCGGTGAGCACGTCGCCGATTTCGGCGCCCTGGGCCTGATTCGTTTTCCGGTGACACCGTGACTGAATCATCTGCACAAAGCCCAAGGAAATTCCCCACGCAAAAGGTGGCCCACGCCGTATTGCTGGATGCCGATACGCTCGGCCCGGATCTCGATCTGCGAGCGCTGATGTCCAGCGTAACGCGCTTCACCGTCTGGCCGGCTACCGCACCTGCTGAAATTGCGCCGCGTATTGCCGATGCCGATGTCGTGATCAGCAACAAAGTCAAACTGACTGCCGATGTCATCGCGACTGCCACGCAACTCAGACTCATCCTGGTGGCTGCCACCGGCACCAACAACGTCGATCAGACCGCCGCGCGCGCGCGCGGCATCACCGTCTGCAATTGCCAGAACTACGGCACCGAAAGCGTCGCCCAGCACACGCTCAGCTTGATGCTGGCGCTCGCCACCCAACTGCACGGCTATGCCGAGGATGTCGAGCACGGTGTCTGGAGCAGGCAGAGCAATTTCTGTTTGCTGCACCGGCCTATCACTACCCTCGCCGGCAAACGACTACTCATCATTGGTTACGGCCATATCGGCCAGCGCGTCGCCGAACTCGCCCGCGCGTTCGCGATGGACGTGCAGATCGCGCAACTGCCATGGCGGCCAGCGCAGGCCGGCCGGGTGCCGATCGATACGGCGCTGGCTTCGGCCGACATCGTGTCGTTGCATTGCCCACAAACCGCCGAAACCGAACAGCTGATCAACCGCGAGCGGCTGGCGAAAATGAAACCCGGCAGTTGGCTGATCAACGTCGCACGCGGCGGCTTGATCGATGAAAGTGCCCTGCTCGCTGCCCTGCAAACCGGTCCGCTCGGCGCCGCTGCCCTGGATGTGCTCAGTATCGAGCCACCACCGCCGTCGCTACCGCTGCTGGCAGCGCAGCTGCCGAACCTGTTGATTACTCCGCACACAGCCTGGGCCGCGCTGCCGGCGCGGCAGACACTGGTGAATCAGCTGACGGAAAATCTGCAAGCGTTCTTGGCGGGTGCACCCATGCGCGTGGTCAACAGCTGATCAGATCATCCGACGGCAACCGCGGCAAAACTGATTCGCACGCTCACTCAGATTTTTTCTTTGCCCGCGGATGGGCACCGTCATATACCTTGGCGAGGTGCTGGAAATCCAGATGGGTATAGATCTGGGTGGTGCTGAGATTGGCGTGGCCGAGCAATTCCTGTACGGCACGCAGGTCACCGGCGCCCTCGAGAAAATGGCTGGCGCAGGAATGGCGCAGTTTGTGCGGATGCACGCGGGAACGGATGCCGAGCTTCTGGCCCCACTCGGCGAGCCGAACGCCAATCTGGTGTGTCGACAGGCGGCTACCGCGCTGGCTGACAAACAGCGCCGGTTCATCGGCGGCAGCGATGTCAGGACGCAGGCGGAGCCACTCCAGCAGCGCAAGCCGCGCCTGCCGGCCAACTGGCACTTCGCGCACCTTGCTGCCTTTGCCGAGCACGCGCAGGAGAAAATTTTCCTGCAGTCCGGCAGTGCTCGCTGGCAGATCGTTCAAATTGATTGCTGCCAGTTCGGCACGACGCAAACCGCTGCCATAAAACAGTTCGGCGATGGCGCGATCGCGCTGATCGATGGCGCGGTCGCCGCCGATACCTTCGACCAGCGCTTGCGCCTCATCGACGTCCAGGGTCGCCGGCAAGCGCTTCGGCACTTTCGGTGCCCGCACGCCGGCCGCGGGGTTGTCGCCATGAGCCCCTTCCTTGCACAGAAAGCGAAAGAATGCCCGCAGCGCCGACAGTTCGAGTTGCAGGCTTTTCGGCGACAAGCCGTTTTGGTGGCGATGGCCGATGTAGGCACGCACGTGAAACGGCTGCCAGGCGGCGAATGAGGTCAAGCGTTGTTGGCGCGCGAATGCGCAGGCGGCGTGCAACACCCGGCGGTAACCGGCAACGGTGTGCGACGATTTGCCGCCGGCGCCGGTCAACGCCTGCAGGAAGGCGTCGACTGCCGGTTGCAGTGCATCATCAGAGGATGACGTTGCCGTTTTCTCGGGTATCAATTTCGCGACCATGGCGGCGCAACAGGGCATCAAACAGATTGCCAATGAGCTGCAGGAACACCGTGCCCATCTGCGGTACGAATCGTTCGTTGCTCCGGCTGGCGATGGCGATCACGCCGCGTTCGGCACGGGGACCGAGCGGCAACAAGGCTACCGATTGCAGGTCCGGCTTCAGCTCGCCGAACAGAAATTCCCGCACCGGCTTTTCCAGCAAGCCACACACGGGTTCGCCGTCCGGAAACTCACAGCCAATCGAAGCCAGCAAGATCTCGTGTTCGATATCGCGGGCGCCAGCCGGCACCGGCAACTGGTGATCGCAGAGCAGCACCGAGAACGCGTCAATCTGGAAATCGGCCAGCAACTGCACGCGCAGGATGTGCAGCAGTTCGGCCGGTGACGTGCTGTTGATCAGGCTGAGTGCCAGTGCCAGACACTGGCTCAGCAGCCGCTCGTTTTCGCGGGCATTGCGCAGCATGTCGATCATCTGGCTTTGCAGCTCGCGGTTGCGATCACGCAGTGCCTTGACCTGCCGCTCGACCAGCGAAACGGTGCCGGTTTCGTGCGGTACGTTCAGCTGCATCAGCAAGTCGCGATGCTGGAAAAAAAAGTCCGGGTGATCGCCGAGGTATTGCGCGACATAAGCAGCACCGGTCAACGGGCTTTCTTTTGTTTGGTTTTGCTCGGGTTGCTCAGTCATGATCGATGCCATTTCCCTGCTGCGGCGCCCGTGGCGCC
>DASUEK010000159.1:0-4465 GCA_036275115.1 Permianibacter sp.
AGCACAGCGGCGATTTTTCCGCGCAAGCCGGCCAGCACATGTTCGGCGCGGGTCGGGCTCAACTGCTGATAGGGGTTCGCCGACGGTGCCGCCACCGCCAGATCAAATTGCTGCAGCAGTGCGCGCAACAGCGGATGGTTCGGCACGCGCAGGCCGACGGTCGGCAAACCGCCGGTGATCACGTCCGAAACCTGTGGCTGCTTTTTCAGAATGACGGTCAGCGGCCCCGGCCACAGCTGCGCCAGCACCGGTGGCAACCAGTCCGGGATCTCGCAAGCCCAACGCGTCAGCTGATCGAGCCCGGCCAGATGGACGATGAGCGGGTGGTCCGCCGGCCGACCTTTCGCGGCAAATATTTTCGCAACCGCCGCCGGGTTGCTGGCATCGGCTGCGAGCCCGTACACCGTCTCGGTCGGCACCGCGACCAGCTCGCCGGCGCGCAGCAAGTGACCGGCTCGATTCAGATCGTCAACGTGTGCTGCCTTGAGATGCTCCGTTGTCATCGTCTGCCGTGTCTTCCCGCGTCGTCAAAATTGCTGCAGGTCGCCTTGGCATGGTGTTGCTATCAGGGCCGTCAGCGCGTGAAACCCGCAACAGAAAGCAAAAGGGCTGCGCTTGCGCGTAGCCCTTTTGCATTGCTTGGTGGAGACGGCGGGAATTGAACCCGCGTCCGACAATTCGCCTACTTCGGTACTACATGCTTAGTGCAGTTGTTTGATTTAGCGTGTCAGGCGCCAACGCACAGGCTACTGACACACGAGCCCAGTAGGTTTTCGAGCGACAGCGTCGGGCGCACTGTCCACCTTATCCTCTGTATATGACTGCGCTTCGCTACCAGAGGCATCTCGCGATTTGCAGTCTGGCCTTAGGCGGCCAGAGCGTAGTTGTCGTCGTTGGCAACTATAAAGTGCAACAGAGTGGGTACGAGGTCCTGTTGCCGCCTCGGCATGCACCTAGGTCCTTGATATCGCCGTCGAAGCCATATCGTCCCCAAGTGTTCCATATGATGCGGCCAACCAACCAAAGTTCAAGGCCACGCCACGTGGACACATTGATTATTTCACGACTGGTCGGTGAATACCACCCAAAGCCGCGAGGGGCGGCGTGGCAGATGGCTCCGCCAAATCGAAAATCACGGGGATGCGGCTCAGGGTTAGCGGGCTGCGCGTACCAACTTGCTGGGCGGCCGGCCTTGCAAACGCCACTGCACATTCATGCAATCGTACCGGGCTCATGCCCCTTGGCGTTCCAGTACGCAGGGGCCGCGCAACAAAAAGCGACAGCGGTGATGACCCCCATCGGCCATCGTCGATGGCCGATGGGGGTTTTGGTGAATCGCTACTCCACCGTAATGCGCTTGCGGTTATCGGACGAGACCCGATCAATCAGCTTGTTGTACGGGTCAAAGCCGGCTTCATAGGGTTCACTATCGACGATGACCGTGACCTTGTTCTGCTGCTCGGTGATGTGCCGGCGCTCCAGATGCAACACGGTCTCTTCGCGCTCTTCTGCTCCGGGCTTGCGGGCGAATACCGCGACTTCAATCCAGTCGTCCAACGTGCCCGGTGTCTCGTTACCCGTGCCGTCGGCATAACGCTTGTCGGCGCTGAACTCAAGCGTGACGTCGTACTTGCCGTCATCGCGTTTCTTCGCGCTGGCTGCCAGCATCCGGTTGTCGTAGAAGCTGATTTTCTCGAACAAGTCAGTGACCAGCTGCTGACGGTCCGCCGGTGTTTCGGCGCGGATGTAACTGAGCAACTCGGCGCTGGTGGTGAACGGCGCGTTCTGGTAGCCCTTGTCCTTCAGGAACTTGCTCAGTGCGCGGTTCAAGGCGTCTTCGCCAATCTCCTCGCGCAGGCGATAGAACACCAGTGAGCCTTTTTCGTAATGGATGTACTGCTGGTTTTCCACCCGATACAGCGGCAGCTCCTCCAGGATTTCACCACCTCGTGCACTCAGGTAACCATCGAGCTCGCGCTTCAGGAATTGCCGCATCTGCTGACGACCGTAGGCTTTCTCCATCACCATCAGTGCCGAGTACTGCGACAAGGACTCGGACAGGACGGTAGCGCCCTGAACATTGGCGCCGATCACCTGATGCGCCCACCACTGGTGTGCGATCTCATGCGCGGTGACGTAGTAGACGTAGTCAACATCCTCTTTTTCGCGCAAGTCGGCGATAAAGCCGATCGACTCCGAATACGGAATGGTGTTGGCAAACGATTGAGCAAAGCTGGCGTAGCGCGGAAACTCCAGAATGCGTACCTGTTTGTGTTGGTAGGGGCTGAACTGGCTGGTGAAGTAATCCAGTGAGGCCTTTACCGAGCTGATCATCCGATCGACGTTATACGGATGCTTCTTGTCGTAATAGATTTCGATGGGCAGGCCATTCCAGCTGTCGCGTTTGACTTCCCAGCGTGCAGACAACCACGAGAAGAACGGCAGCATCGGCACGTCCATCTTGTAATGGAAGTAGCGACGGCCATTCTCGGTCCACTCCTTCTGCAGGTAACCTGGTGATAACGCGATCTGGTCCGGCACGGTCGACACGGTGGTTTCAAAACGGATCCAGTCGCCGTCGTCGGTGACATAGGTGTTGGCGCGCGCGGCTTCATCTTCCAGCTTCGGCATTCGTTGCCGCTCCGGCAGGTCGCGCTTGCGCCGTTCGTTGCGATCAGTGATCAGCAGGTCTTCGTTGTAGCCGAACTGCGGCAGCAACTCGGCGTTGTTGATGAAGCTGCCGTTGTCCACGATGTAGCTGTCATTGTCGCGAGTGGCGAAACCGTGCTTGGCGTATTCCACCTCAAAGTCGAGTGCCATGGTCGCGCCCGGTGCCAACGGCTGCGGCAGGCGATAAATGCGATAACCAAAACGCGGGTCGTCGTGCTGCAAGCTGCTGTCCGGCAGCGAGATGGACCGCAGCTGGACATCAGTATTGTTCAGCGCCAGATGAATGTCGGTGATGGCGGTATGGCTGCGGTTGATCAGCTCATAGTGACCGCGGGCCACGGCTCGCCGCTCGCCGGGGTACATGTCAAGGTCGACTTTGATGCCGGTCACGCGCGGTTGTGGCAGGCCTTTGTACTGGCTGTATTGACGTTCGTAATCGGCTTGCCAGTCGAGCTCGTCGTCGGCCGTCACATAGGTGTTGACGATATTGGTGTTCCAGAAAATCCAGCTACCCAAACCGACCCAGGCAACCAACAATACCGCGAATGTGACACCGAGTGGCCCGCGCAGCCTTTGGCCGGCGGTGCGCAGGCGAGCGCCGAAGCTGGGCACGATGCCGCGCACCCACAGCGCCGTGCACAGCACCAGCAGCATGCCGGTGAACAAAAGCCAATAGCCGCGAAACGCCAAATGGCCGGTCAGCAGGTGGCCGTAGCCGTTCATGTCGGAATAGGGCAGCAGCGTCGCCAAGCCGAAGGTATACAACTGGTGTTCGAAATCCAGTGAGCGCAGTGCGGTACGGCCGACGATCACGATGATGATGGCCAGATAACCGATGAACTTGTTCTGGAAAATCACCTGCAAGGCCAGCGCCAGCAAGCCCATCAAAATGAAAGGCATGGCTTCCAGCAGCATTTCCGACAAGTACAGGCCAAATTCGAAATCGGTAAAGCCTTTGAACAACTGGTAGCAGATGCCCGCAGCGACCCCGGTTGCGAGAAAGGTGAACACGACACTGACCAGCGCCATCGCTTTCGCGCTAAGCGGTAACCAGTCCGGTACCGGCAGGGCGTCCGTGACGTCACCAATTTTGGCGCCGCGCTCTTTCCAGATCAGCTCGCCGGCATAGAACGTGACGATCAGGATCAGCAGAAAATTGAAGCTGCCGCCGAGGGCATCGGTGACCATGTAGGTCACCGGATAGACGGCGGTGCCGTACATCGCGCCACCGAGGCTGGTGCTGGCAATAAAGTTCAGCAGGCCGAAGCCCAGCATCACAATGAATGGGACACTTTTCAAGACGCCGATGGTGTCGAAGCGCCATTGCGCCAACCATTGTTGCCAACGCGCGTTGGCGCTGAAATCAGGTTGGGTCGGTTGAAAACCGGTGGGTTTGCCGGTGGCCACTGTTTCGACCGCCAGCGTCTTCTTGCGCCAGCCACGACTGGTGCCAGCCCGCATCGGTTTGAACAGCAGGTAACTCAGCAAAATCAGCAAGCCGCTGGCACTGAGCCAGAGTACGCGGTTGGCCAGCAGGTAGTGGTTCAATGCCGGTAACTGGCTATTCTGTTCGGCCACCGACCAATAGCGGGTCTCCTGGCCGAACGCATTCAAACCAAACGGGTCAAGCAGTGCTGACAACCACTGATTGTCGACATCGGCGGTCAGGGTGGTGGCAACACTCCACAACACGATGAAGCCGGCGATGCCGATGTAGACGCCGAGCACGCTGCGCATGAGCACGGCAAACAGTGACAGCATCGCGCCGGTAAACAGCACGTTCGGTATCACCATG
>DASUEK010000160.1:0-10773 GCA_036275115.1 Permianibacter sp.
GCAACGCAGCAGTCTTATGACGCTGTGTTATCAGCGTTGACAGTGGGCCCATGCAGGTCTAGTTTCGCCTGTGACGTGCATATTCATGCCCGTCATCACAAGGGTATGGGGTCATGCTGAAGAAAGCGCACAACTTGAGCGCCTATCGCTACACCCCCTACTACCTCAGCGAGTGGTTCAATAATTAGCCACGGACCCGCGCAGGCGTGCGGGTCCGGGTGACCACAGCAAGACGGTAGCGGGGCACGCCATCAATGCATTGTCGCAATGCGTTGCTGGTGCTGGTTTGCCGCCGTGTTACCTCCTCGTTGTGACTGCCTTGCCGCAGCAGCCGTTGCCAGTTGGCGATCGCTGCCTGCTGCCGTTCATTCGCCCCGTTTGCCTGCGATTCGCCGCGTGTTGGCGCGGCGCCGCTCGCGGGTTATCAATTGTTTGCTGATGCCTTGCGTGAGTCCGGTGCCGACTGCGTCCGCACGCCGTTCTGCATTCACGGAGGCAATAACATGAAAACAGCAGCATTCAAGAAAGGCTTGTTCGCCCTGGCACTGGTTGGCGCCGCCGGCAGCGCCAGCGCCGTGCAGTTCTACACCACCGGCAATCCCGCCAATGTCAACAAAACTACCAGTCTCGGCGTTTGTCTGGCCGGTGGCGGCAGTGATGATGCCTGGGCCGGCGGCTGGAAATTCCTGCTCAACAAGAGTGGCGGTGGCGACGTGGTGGTGATCCGCGCCGACGGCGTTCGTGGCGGCTACGAGTCGTTCATTTACAACGACGACGGCGGTCACGGTTTTCCGCTGGTCGATTCGGTTACCACCATCGTCATCGAAAGCGCCAGCGACGCCAATCGCACCGATGTCGAAACCGCGATCCGCAATGCCGAGCTGGTGTTTTTTGCCGGTGGCGATCAATGGCTTTACATCAACTGGTTCAACGGCAGCAAAGTGGAAAGCGCGGTCGAGTACCTGCTGAACACCAAGAAAGCGGCGGTCGGCGGCACCAGCGCCGGCATGGCCTTGCTCGGGGGCATTGATTTCACCGCCCGCTACGATTCGCCGGATCCGGACAAGGACCTGGTCGACAGTGACGATGTCATGTACGACCCCACCGGCTACTTCGTTGATCTCAATCGCACGGTGGTGAATCCGCCGTTCATGAACAACGTCATCACCGACACGCATTTCAGCGAGCGTAATCGGTTCGGCCGCATCGTTGGTTTCATGGCGCGTGCCGACTACAACTGGAGTGATATCAGTTACAACACCATCAAGGCAATCGCCGCCGATGAAGGCACCGCCGCCTGCTACGACGGCAACGGCGTCGCCAAAGTGTATGGCAGCGGCAACGTTTTCTTCCTGAAAGGCAACCAGCCCATTGAACGGATCCGCTATGACGATTCGCTCGATTGGTGGGGTTCGCGGCAAGCGGTCAAAGCCTACGCGATTCAAGGCAGCGCGGCCGGCACCGGCAGTTTCAGTTTGAGTACCTGGACCGGTAGCGGTGGCAGCACCGAATACTGGTATGTCGACGGTGAGGACCAAGCCTATCCGTTCTTCGGTCGCAACTGAGCCCGTTTGTATGGGCCAGTAGCCCTGCTGCGCAGCGAGCCGATTCGGCCCGGCGGCTGCCGTCGCTGCATTTCCCAGCAAAATAAAACGGAGAGAAACGAATGAAAACAACAGCAACGCTAAGTCTGATCATCGGTCTCGGTTTGTTCGGCAATTCCGCCAACGCAGCCAGTTACAGTATCGCCTGTGGCAGCGCCAGCAACAGTGTCAGTACCACGCCGGCCACGCTGCTGATCGGTGGTGCGGAAGCGGGCGCCACCGGCGAAGTGGAGGCGACCCAGTGGTTGCTCGACCACGCTCGCGGCGGTGACTACCTGGTGATTCGTGTCGGCGGCACCGGCGGCCAAGCCGGCTGGATCTGCGACACGTTTGCCAGCAGCATCGGCTCGGCGGCCGAGCAATCCATTGACAGCCGCACCGATGCCAACAACGCCACCATTGCCCAGCGCATCCGCAACGCCGAGATCATCTTCATTGCCGGCGGCGACCAGAACCAATACGAGGACTACTGGAAAGACACCGAAGTGGAAAAGGCGCTGAACGATCACGTCAGCGTTGCCCGCAAACCAATCGCGGGCACCAGCGCAGGCCTGGCGATTCTCGGTCAGTCCTACTACGCGCCGGCATCAACCGGTGTGCTGTCGAAAGAAATTCTCGACAACCCGTATCACAACTACACCCGCGACATTAACCACGGCGACTTTCTGCTGCACCCACTGCTCGCCAATGTCATCACCGACAGCCACCTCAACCGGCTGACCGGTAGCGGTCGGAAAGCGGAAACCCGGCACGGTCGCGTGCTCGGTTTTCTCGCCCGCAGTGTCGCGGACCGCAACACACTCAATGCCCGCGCCATCGGCATCGACGAAGGCACCTTGGTAGCAGTGGATGGCAACGGCAACGCCAAGGTGTTTGGTGAAGGCAAAGCCTACTTCCTGAAACCGAACACCTATCCGGAGCGCATCCAGAGCGGCAGCACGCTGATCTGGAACAACGGTGGTCAGGCGGTCAGCGTCTACGCCATCGCCGGCTCGCGCACCGGCGCCGGTAGCTTCAATCTCGGCAGCTGGAGCGGCAGCGGCGGCACCGCCAGACTGTGGTACACCAGCGGTGGCTACAGCGGCTTCAATTGCCAACGTGGTTGCTGAAATTCGGCGGCGCTTATGCCGTTAACTCGACTGAAAAACCGGCCGCGATATGCGGCCGGTTTTTTATCGTCTCTTCCTTGCGCTGATGCCTACAAGCGCAGCCGAAAACCAAACACCGGCAGCTCGCCTTGCAGAAAATCGAGATCCGGCGAGCGGACAAAGCCGAGCTTCTCGTACATGGCCCACGCCACCTGCATCGCCTTGGTCGTGTGCAGCACTACCTCGACGCGTTGCTGCTGCCGTGCCCGGGCAATACAGGCGGCGGTCAACGCCTTTCCGACGCCAAGGCCGCGTGCGTTCGGACTCACTGCCAACAAGCGAATGCCAGCCGCGTTCGGCACCGAGGTGGCGGTGCCACCAGAGCCGTATTGCGCCATGTCGCCGAAATAGACCACACCGCCCACCAGCGTGTTCTGGTGCAAGGCTACCAACACCTGGGTCAGCGGCCGTTTGGTAAACGCGCCGATGGCGGCCAACATTTCGTAGTAACCCGGCTGTTCATCCGAGCGCGGAAAGCCCGGCAATTGCGAATAGACTGCGACCAACAACTGGCCGAGTGCCTCCGCCTCGCTTTCATGCAGATCGCGGATGTGCAGTGCGTCCGTCATCGTATGGGGTTCCTTGTTTACGCTGTGGCCCGGCTTGCCGAGCGCCGCACGCTGCCGATACAGTGCCACACCGCCGCCCTGTTTGCCGAATCGCCCGTCTTGGTCATGCGTCGCGTCCCGCTGCTGCTGTTTCTGTTGCTGAGCCTTGTCACCATGCCGCTGTTCAGTGAAACCCTCAAACCGGACGAACGCGTGCAGTTTGTGCGCGGCCTTGCCCACGTCACAACCGACGGCGTGGTTGAGGCAGACGTCACCGCCTGGGTGCACGAGCACGAGCAGCGGCCGGGTGCCAAAACGCTGTTTGCCAAACTGACCGGTATCGATCTCGCCAGCCTCTCCGCTGACGAAGCTGCGCGTTTTGACCAGCGCACGCAGCTGTTCCGCTACGACGCCGAGCGCGGCAAACGGCTGCGCTTGCTGTTGGCGGATGAGCAAAGCCGGCTCTTGCCGGTGACGGACAGCGATGGCATGAGCCGTGACCGGGTCCGCTTTGGCCCAGTCGATCAGCTGCCGTTGCAGCAGGCAGAAGGTGCGCCGCCGCTGCTGCGTTTTCGGGTCGCGCTCGAACAGGAAGACACGCGTCGATTTGAAGGCGAACTGGTGCTGGTGCCACCGCACGGCCTGTCGATTGTTTCCGACATCGACGACACCATCAAACGCAGCCAGGTGCGTGACCGGAATGAGCTGATCCGCAACACCTTTGTGCGGGAATTCAAATCGGTGCCGGGCATGGCTGATTGGTATCAGGCCCACGCCGCCGCCAACGACAGCACCCGGTTCCACTATCTGTCGAGCAGCCCGCATCAATTGTGGCCGGCGCTTGATGCGTTTTTGCAGGACAGCCGCTTTCCGATCGGCAGTGTCCACCTGCGTCAGATCAAGCTGCTTGATGAACTGCTCAGCAACGGCGACAGCTCGCGTCAGCACAAACTCGGCTCACTGCATCAACTCGTGCAGCAGTTCCCGCAGCGCCAGTTTGTGCTGGTCGGCGATTCCGGTGAAGCCGACCCTGAAATCTACGCTGAAATTGCCCGCGCCTATCCCGCGCAAGTGGTTGGCATTTACATTCGCGATGTCACCGGCGAAGCCGCCGATGCGCCACGCTATCAGCAGACCTTTGCCGGGCTCACCCCGCCGTGGCAAATCTTCAGCGACCCGGCCGAACTGCCAACACCAAAGCGCTGACGGCAATGCCAATAACGCCGTGGCTGCCAACGCTCAATGCGCCGGCTGTATTGCGAACAATGTGCGCACTGCATCCAGCACTGCTGGGTGATAAATCGTCCCGTGATTTTCCTGCGGCATGGGCCGGTACTGCCATTGCAAACCTGCTGGCGCTTCCGCTTTCAAGGCATTGACCAACTGGTTCATGCCGTCCTGCATGGTGCCGCCTTCGTCGGCGATGCTGAGATAGAGCCGTTTGTTGCGGTAATCCGCACGCTTGCTGAAACCCGGCGCGGTTGCCGCCAGCGATTGCTGGTTCCACCACAGTGACGGGCTGATCGCCACATAGCCCTGAAACAGGTCCGGCTGCTGCAAAAACGTTTCCATCACAAACAAGCCGGCTGCCGATTCGCCCATGAGCACGCTTTCATCAGTGACCCGAAACTGCTGCTGCACAAACGGCAGCAGCTCGGATGCGAGAAACGCGCGGAATTTTTGCGAACCACCGGCAGTCGGCAGCCGTTCACGCTCCAGCCCAACCTCGCTCGGATGCACCAGCTCGTGATAACGGTCCAGTGTTTCAATACCAACCACAATGAATTCGCGAATGTTGCGGTAATCGGCCGCCAGTGATGCCACGCCGGCGACATGCAGAAAATCCTGCTGCACACCGCCATCGAGCAAATACAACACCGGGTAGCGCTGTTTGCCCTCGGCATAACTTGGCGGCAGATACACATGCAGCGGCCGCTGCTGCTTCAGCAACGCCGAGTCGATGCGATACGACGTGCCGATGGTCACCGGCTGGCCTGCCGGTGATTCCGCTGCGAGCGCGGTACCGGCCAGCGCCAGTAGCGCGCCAGACAGCACCACGCTGAGCGAGCTGCCGCGCAATGTCTTCATCCGTTCTCTCCTGATGTGCAGAAAAAAATTTCTGCCCTCGCATTGGCCCTATGTGGCCTGACAAAAGTGGCACCACCAGCGCCGACAGCGTCCCGGTAGCATGGTGGCGCTGTAAATCGCATTATTACCATGACGGCAGTCAGCCGGACCGTTACCGTACCGGCAGCGAACCCATCAGGAGCTCAATATGGCGCATTACACTGCCCAGGTGATCTGGCAACGGGGCGAACAAGCCTTTGTTGACAACCGCTACAGCCGCAATCACCGGATGCGCTTTGACGGCGGCATCGAGCTCGCCGCGTCGGCGTCACCGCATGTGGTGCCCCTGCCGTACTCCGATGAGGCGGCGGTGGACCCGGAAGAGCTGTTCGTCGCCGCGCTCAGCAGCTGCCATATGTTGTGGTTTCTCTCCATCGCCGCCAAACACGGCTATCGCGTCGACCAGTATCACGACAACGCGTCTGGCGTCATGACCAAGAACGCCGACGGCAAACTTGCCATGACCGCGGTAACACTGAAACCGAAGGTGCAATTCTCAGGGGAAAAGCTGCCCAGCAGCAATGAGCTCGATGCGCTGCATCATCAGGCGCACGAAGAATGCTTTATCGCGAATTCGGTGAAGAGTGACGTGAGGATCGAACCGGTTTACGACTGAGTCAAAACCGCCGCGAGGAGATAGAGCCGCTAGCCCCTCGCCCTTGACGGGAGAGGGGGTGGGAGAGGGCAAACTGCCAGAGTGAGTCGTGAAATGGTTAACCGCACCAAACCCGGGAAAGGGGTTTGGTGCAGCCTCGCAGAGAGCCAACATGCGGCAAAATGCGTTGCACTACGATTAATGAATCCAAGCGACAAACTTCAATCCGCGCAGACCATCGCTTCCACATCATCGCCTCGGTGGTAGTAGCGTGCCCACTCGCAGGCGTTCTTGCCTTGGATATCGCGAATATCGGTATCAGCGCCCAAATTCACCAAGGCCTCGATTGCTTCTTCACTTCCGTTACGTAACGCCGTCATTAATGGTGTCTCATGACGCCAAGCGTGGGTCTTGGAATCAATGTTGGCACCTGCTTCGACTAAGCGTTCAATGGCCTCTACGGCGCTCGCACGGGCAGCAGCATGTAACGCGGTCCAATTGTTCGCATCGGTATCATGCAACGACGTGCCGTGATTCAGCAGCCAATCTATCGACGCTATGCTATTACGCCGTGCAGCCAGTTTGAGCGGCGTCCAATTCACATCGTTTTCGCTGGCGATACTGATGTCAGTGCGCCCGCCGTGCCGCACCAACAATTCCAGCACGTCGACAAGGCCAAATTCAGCTGCCAGCCCGACGGCTGTTTTGTATGGATTGTCGGGCTCGACCGCATCGGGATTGGCGCCGGCGCGCAGCAGCGGTTCAATCATCGCATTGCGTTCCGTTTTGATGGCATCGATCAACAGATGATCAAGGCTGTCGCGGCTGGTCTCGATTAACTGCAATGAGGCGAGCAGGTTCGAGAGGCCAGCAGTGAGTTGTTGCCAGCGTGGAAGCGGTTGCTGTAGCAGTGCTTGCAGTCGTTCGGCGCAGCCGGCATCGAACGCTTCACGCCGATCGGCAATATCATCGCAGGGATCAGGTTTTCCCAGCGCGCTTGCCAGCGTGCGGTGAAGTGCGAGTCTTTCGGCGTCTGGGTAATAGGTGCCGCCATCGTCGGTCTGAAGTTCCAGTTTGAGGATTTGGCCGGTCGACAGCGTGTTATCCGGTATTGAAAGGTTCAGCACCCACTCTTGATCCGTCTCGAGCTGCCACTCGTCATAACCTTCCAGTACTGCGTCGAGTGCAATGGCATTGGAGCGCGCCACGGTAGCAAAGTGGTTACCGCGATCCTCGGTCAGAATCAGCACGGCAGATATCAACGTGACTCGGCAATACGCATGTTTCTCGGCAGCCATGCACGCGTTCATTTTACGCAAAGCCAGCGATTCAACCTGGACTTCCAGCATGCCGTCACGAAACTGTGCTTGGCCTTTCAGCCGTGCCTGCACGCCCCAGTGGTTGCTGTTCCAATTACTGATGTCGAGCGCAAACGGCGGAGTTCCAACAGATGTGTCATATACCTCGCCCACAAGGTTACGCAACGGGCTGAAGAGATTCCAAAACATCAGGACGGTACCAAGCGCCATTGCGCCAAGCACTAACGCCACAAAGCGAGACCGTCGTGCTTTTGCCGCCTCCCGTTCGCGAACGTGACGGGGTGAATCCACTTCAGGTGACGTTCCGGCTGCTTGGCGTTCCTGTTCAGTTGCCAGCCGCACCGGGACGCGGAACTCCCAACTCGCAATCTTGCTTTTGATCATCAATGAGCTGTGTAGAAAGCGAGGCGGCACTTCGCGAACTTGCTGTTGCAGCCTCGGCGGAATGCGTAGTGAGGTTTCCAGTAACCGGTCGCTTAGTGCCGTCACTGCAAGCGGCTGTCGCAACAAAATACGGCGTGATCGGCGATGCCGACCCGGCGCTTCCAGTGTTAGCGTGGCTTGCCAGTCGTCAGCTTGGAGTGACTTGTCGGTTTCAAAGCGAGCCATCACGGGTACGCCAACGGGAACCTCAGGCTGTGACAGCGAGAAGTGCATTGCACCGCCGCGGAAGCGCTGACGCCAGCCGGAAATTGCTAGCGTCGTTACCAGTACGCCGCTACCGAGAAAAAACCATTTGAATCCGCTGGTCTGAAATGACGCGACTGGCAACAGCACAAACGTAACAACGCCATTCCAGCCAGCTGCAAACAGCGTGATAAACCAAACACCGGCGAAGGGAAGGGCAGTTTGCCGGCTAAGCGGCATAGGAGAGCGCGTCATGAGACTTCCATGTGGTGTGACCGGCCAAGGCTGTCTTGCCTTGTCACCTGTTAGTCGGGTGGTGCGGCAACCGTGACATCACGGGCTGCCGGTGGACCGCGCGCATTCTGCACGAAAACCACCAGATGCCAAGCAATGATTCAGATGTGCGGAGCTCGCAGGTACGGACGTCGTGCTTCCGGTTGCCGTTGCGACCAACCGCCGCTCAGTTTAGCGTTGCAGTTCGCAACTGATATCACAGCGCCAGCGCATGGTGGGGTAGCCAATGGCGCGGACTTCCAGCTCATTGCCGCTGATCCATCGCCACTGCCATTCGGTGCCGGGCGGAAATGGCAGCTCGCCGCTCCATTTCAGCGAGTTTTTGCGGTCGACAATAATGAGCCGCTGCACTTCCACCATGTCGTCGGCCACCGATGACATGGTCAGCATCTCGGCAAACCACTGCCGCCCAGGCGAGGCGAGCATCTCATCGTCACCACCGCAGCCGGCAAGTGACATCGTCGCCGCCAGCATCACAGAACACGCCAGCACGCGCAGGCGGTTTTTGCGTTGAGAAATAGCCTCTTCTTTCATACGTCCTTGTTGTCGCATCGGTGATTTCGCCAATCCTCACGCGTGGTGAAGAATGTCAAATGTAAGGCCTGACCCAAGGTCCCTGACCCCTAAATTGTTCGGCTGCAACGCAGTCCATAAATCGGTCTGCCTATAACAAGGGTAAATTCTTGACCTATATTAAAGCCAGCCTATCATAAGGCCCAGCTAATAGGCCGCTACTAAAGCCATGGAGAGGTATGGAACCTGAACAACAGACCAGTCGGGCCGGCCGATACCTGCGCCAGCCCACCGGCTATCGCGCGTTCATTCCGGCACCGCTGCCGCCGAATCCGCCGTTGCTGCTGAACAGCGAGTTGCAGAACCTTTTGTCACAGGCTGACCGGGCGCTCGGTCGCTTGGATGGGGCCGTGCTGACGCTACCCAACCCCGATCTCTTTGTCTTCATGTACGTTCGCAAAGAGGCCGTGCTGTCCAGTCAGATCGAGGGAACCCAAAGCTCGCTGCAAGATGTGTTGGCCGCTGAAGCGCAGTTGTTTGACCTGGACCTGCCACAGGATGTCGATGAGGTCATCAACTATGTCCGGGCCATGAACCACGGCTTGAAGCGTCTACCCGAACTCCCGGTATCGGTTCGCCTCATTCGGGAAATTCACGCCGAACTCATGCAAGGCGTTCGTGGTGGTCGGCTGGAGCCGGGCGAACTGCGGCGCAGCCAGAACTGGATCGGCCCTGCCGGCTGTACGTTGACTACCGCCACCTTTGTGCCACCGCCGCATGAAATTGTCCCCGAAGCGCTGAGCGAGTTGGAGCGCTTTCTTCATAACGATGACAACTTGCCGCCGTTGCTTAAAACGGCACTCGCTCACGTCCAGTTTGAAACCATCCACCCGTTTCTTGATGGCAATGGCCGGGTCGGGCGCCTGCTTATCACCTTTCTGCTCACCGAACGCGGAATCGTGCACAAGCCCGTGCTCTATCTTTCTCATTACTTCAAGCAGCATCGCCAAACCTATTACGAGCATCTGCAAGCGGTTCGCGACAGTGGCGACTGGGAAGCCTGGCTGGCGTTCTTTCTTCGCGGTGTAATCGTGGTAGCAGCGGAAGCGACAGAAACGGCCAGACGGATTCTGCTATTGCGCGAGCAGCACCGCGCCGCGATCACGGACAAACTTGGCCGGGCCGCCGGCAACGGCCACAAAGTACTGGAAGCTCTGTTCGACCGGCCTATCGTGACGGTGAGTGACGTAGAAAAACTGACCGGAACCACCTACGCAGCAGCCAACAACCTGGTCTCGCGACTTGTTGAGATAGGCATCCTGCATGAAATGACTGGCTATGCGCGCAATCGCCGCTTCCGTTATGGGCCGTACATCGATCTGTTCAGCGATGAGGATTTAAGGGCTCTGACCCCTTAAACTGTGACCCCTTAAATCCGGTTCCGGGGAAGATCCCGGGTCATGCTGCGCACGACCCGGGCTACGCTTGCTACAGGAGTCATTAGATACAAACATGGAAACAACCACGAGAATCATAACTCCGAAAAGCGCTATCGAACTCGTTCTTGCCAGAAAAACCAAAGATGCCGACTTCAGTTCAAGCAACACAAAACTGGAAAAGTGGCTGCTGAATGGGGCGCTATTGCTGATTGTTGCAACGCTAATTACTGGAGCTGCCAATTACTATGCTAAAGATGCAAGTGTGAAGCTGATAGCGATGCTCATGTTGCTATTAGCCGTGCTTTTTGCCGGCCTATACCAGATAGCCACATTCATCAGAGAGCTCAAAAAAATGAGGAACGTCGAAAGAGAGATGGCGAACCCTTTGCTTGTAAGCTTCAACAACGATGTCGAGTTAATAAATGAACTAGCGAGCGATTACGAGAACCATCATCTCGAGTACGCTAAAACGTGCTTCACGCGAATGGCAATGCAGCTAAAGCAGCGCACATCATTAATGGTTGGAGCCATTGAGAGTGTTGGACTTATCCCGTTAGTC
>DASUEK010000161.1:0-16442 GCA_036275115.1 Permianibacter sp.
GGCCAGCACGGCGTCAATGCCGTTCTTGTCGATGATGCGCATGCCCTTGGACGAGACGCGCAGGCGCACGAAGCGCTTTTCGCTCTCGACCCAGAAACGGTGCCAGTGCAGATTGGGCAGGAAACGGCGACGGGTGTGCCGATTCGAGTGAGAAATGTTGTTGCCGGTGATCGTTGCCTTACCGGTAACCATGCAAACGCGGGACATTGCAAAGCCTCCAAAAACTACCAAAATCGGTCCTTGGTCGGGCGGGCAGGATGCGGCACTGACACAAGGGCGCGGGATCTTACTTGACCCACCCCGGCCCTGCAAGCTGATCCCGGCGCCGAATTGATCAATTCCTGATCAAAGCCGGTCGGCTCCGAAAGGCTCGGACCGGCCCTCAATCGATTACATCAGACCCCGTTCGGCCAGACTGACCGTGCTGCCCTGGCTGACCACGATATGGTCGAGCAAGCGGACATCGACCAGCGCCAGCGCCTCTTTCAAGGTCCGGGTCAGCGCCTCGTCGGCCGCCGACGGCTCGGCCACCCCGGAGGGATGGTTGTGGGCGACGATCAGGGCGGCGGCATTGTGCAGCATGGCTTTCTGCACCAGCACCCGCGGATGGACGCTGGCACCGTCGATACTGCCTTGAAACAGCCGTTCACTGGCGATCAGCCGGTGCCGGGTATCGAGGAACAGGCCGAGAAACACCTCGTTGCGCTCGCTGGCAAGCTCGGCCTGCAGGTAGCGCCGGACCTGCGCTGGCTGGCTGAAGGCCGGGCCGCGCTGCAATTCGGCGGCGAGTCCGCGCCGGGACAACTCCAGTGCCGCCAACAAACCAGCCGATTTGGCGGGACCGAGGCCGGGCAGTTTCAGCGTGGCCGGCGATTCGGCCGCGAGCAGACCGGCGAGCCCGCCGCATTGATCGAGCAGTTGCTGGCCGAGTTCGATGGCGCTTTTGCCGCGGACGCCGACCCGCAGCAGCACGGCCAAGAGTTCGGCATCGGTCAGCGCGGCGGCGCCACGGGTCAGCAGTTTTTCGCGCGGGCGCGCGTCGAGAGGCAGATCGGTAATGGCCATGACAATCCTTTGTCATTGATAAAAGGGCTTATGCCGCCGGGTGATTCCACCAGAACCACTTCGACTAAACGGCAGTGAGCGGTCACCTTTCCTGTGCCCGGGTTTCGGCTATCATGCCGACTTTCGGCGCCGAAACCGGACGGGAGTTTAGCGTGGCCGAGCTTTGTACAACAGCGTCGCCGGCATCCCTGCATGGCAAGCGGATTCTGCTTGGCGTCACCGGCGGCATCGCCGCTTACAAGGCAGCCGAGCTGGTGCGTCGGCTGAAAGATGAAGGTGCCGAGGTCCGGGTCGTGATGACCAAGGGCGCACGCGAGTTTGTCACGCCACTGACCTTTCAAGCCGTGTCTGGCAACCCGGTCGGCACCGACCTGCTCGACCCGGCCGCCGAAGCGGCAATGGGCCATATCGAGCTGGCGCGCTGGGCCGAGCTGGTGTTGATCGCGCCGGCCAGCGCCGATGTGCTGGCGAAAATGGCGGCCGGCCTCGCCGATGACCTGCTGACCACGCTGGTGCTGGCGACCGCCGCGCCGGTATTGATCGCGCCGGCAATGAACCAGCAGATGTACGCCCACCCGGCCACCCAGGCCAATCTGGCAACCCTGAAAAGCCGCGGCGTGCTGCAACTCGGCCCAGCCTCGGGCAATCAGGCCTGCGGCGAAGTCGGCCCTGGTCGCCTGCTCGAACCGCTAGAACTGGTCTCGATGGTGAGCGCCTACTTTGTTCCGAAATCACTGCTGGGCCGGAAAATAGTCATCACCGCCGGCCCAACTCGGGAGCCAATCGACCCGGTTCGTTATCTGTCCAATCACAGCTCTGGCAAGATGGGCTATGCCCTCGCCGAAGCCGCTGCCGCCGCAGGCGGCGAAGTCGTGCTGGTATCCGGCCCGGTCAGCATCGCGACGCCGCCCGGTGTCCGTCGGCTCAATGTCGACAGCGCCGCCGAGATGCACGCCGCGGTGATGAAGGAAGTGGTGGGCAGCGCCATTTTCATTGGCTGCGCGGCGGTGGCCGATTACCGGCTGGCGACGGTGGCAGCACAGAAAATCAAAAAGACCAGCGACGAGCTGGAACTGAAGCTGGTCAAGAATCCGGACATCCTCGCCGAGGTTTCGGCGCTGGCGCAGCGGCCGTTTTGCGTCGGCTTCGCGGCCGAAACGGAGCAAGTGCTCGCTCACGCGGAAAGCAAGCTGCAGCGGAAAAAACTGGATATGATCTGCGCCAATGACGTGTCGCAGGCCGGGCTCGGTTTCGGCTGCGATGACAACGCCGTCACAGTGCTGATCCGGCAAGCCGATACCATACGCCAGCAGGCGCTGCCGGCACAGAACAAGCGGCTGCTGGCGCGGGCGCTGATTGCCCTGATCGCCGACGAGTACGGCCAGCGCGCCGGCTGAAGCCGTGCGCCCGTTCGGTTCGGGCCGTGCCGCAGGGCATTCGTCATCTCTTCTTTGTTACCCGGCAGCGTTGACCGCTGCCTTTTGTCTGTTCCGGGAGCCTGTCCGCTGTTATGGCCGAAGACCGTCGTCACGACCTTGCCGTCAAAGAAGTGCAACTGAAAATCCTCAATCCGAAAGTCGGTCGTGACTTTCCGCTGCCGGCCTATGCCACCGATGGCTCGGCCGGCATGGATTTGCGCGCCTGCCTCGATGGCCCAATCGTCGTCGAACCGGGTCAAACGGTGCTTATTCCGACTGGACTGGCACTGTATATCGGCGACCCCGGTCTGGCGGCGACCATCCTGCCGCGCTCCGGCCTTGGCCATAAGCATGGCATCGTGCTGGGCAATCTGGTCGGCCTCATCGATTCCGACTACCAGGGCGAGCTGCTTATCTCCTGTTGGAACCGCGGCCAGCACGCCTATACTGTCCAGCCCGGCGAGCGCATCGCCCAGTTGGTGATCGTGCCGGTGGTGCAGCCGCGTTTGCGCGTTGTGGAAGCATTTGAGGCCAGTGCCCGCGGTAGCGGCGGTTTTGGCCATTCAGGTCAGCATTGATGCCAGTCGGCGCCGTCGTCGACTGACCTGTCGGATTCACAGAAAGAGAAAAGGAAGCACTGCTTGTGAAGAAGCGCGAGAAGCCCGTCGCGGCTCGTCCCCGTTCTGAAACCAAAAAAGACGCTTCGGCAGCACCGGTTGCTGCCGGCGCTGGCAAATCGGCACTGGCGTTGACGCTAACCTGGCTTATTGCCGCGCTGGTGACCATCGCCGTGATCGGCTTTGCCCTACACACACTGACCGTGGCCGGACCGGCCCAGCAACGTGCCGATCAATACACCCAAACCCTGCTTGGCAATGCTGCTGATCGGATTGAACAACAGCTGGGCTTCCTGCGCCTGCGGCTGGCCGTCGCGGCCAGCGAGCCAGGTCTGGCCGATGTGCTGCAATCGACCGAGCCGAGTGCGTTGCAGGCGGTGGAGCAAAGCCTGTCGCGGCGCTTCCCGGAAGCGCTTGGCGTCCGTCTCTTGGTCGCTGACTGGCACGATCTGGACATGAACAGCTCGCTGCCGATCAGCAACGTCACGCTGGATCTCTTGCGGCTCGGCCGGCAAGGCAAGCCGGTGCCGGTTGAACTGGTGCTACCGGGCAAGCCGCGCCAGCACATTGCGCTGATCGAACCGGTCAAGGTCAACAATCAAATCGTCGCGTTCCTGCTCGCCGGCCTGAAGCTGGAAGTGCTGCAGCAGGCGATGGCGGGGGCGCAAGGCTCGCCGGGTTATCTGGAGCTGTCGCAGGATTTCACCGACGCCGCGCAAACGGTGGCAACCCGTGGCGAAAACATGCTGAAAGTCGGTGAGCCGCCGTACAGCAAGGATCTGACTGGCGCGCCGTGGCGCCTCGCCTATTGGCCGGCCGACGAGGAGAGCGCCGTCAGCTCGACCCAGAGCCTGATTTACTGGGGCGGAATTGGCGTGCTGCTGCTGGCGATCGGCGGTTTTGCCTGGCTGATTATCCAGACGCTGGATCGCGCTCAGCACGGTGATGCCGCGCGGCTGCTGAAAGTGTTGCTGGAAGCCCGCAATGGTGACGGCAAGCTGGCGCCCGAGCGTTACCAACTGGCGGTGTTCAAGGACATGGCGGTGACGCTGGCACGGCAGGATTGGGCGGTGAAAGTGGTGGCGGCCGGCAATGGTGCCGCTGCCGCAGCGCCGGCGCCAACCACGGCCTTGCCGAGCAGCGGTGGCGCGCCGGTGCTGGCGGCACCGGAAGCGGGCCGCATCCGGCTCAATCCGGACATTTTCCGCGCCTACGATATCCGTGGGGTGGTTGGCGAGTCACTGACTGCCGACGTGGTCAAGCAGATCGGCCGCGCCATTGGTTCGGAAGCGTTTGATCGTGGCGAGCAGAAAGTCGTGATCGCCCGCGACGGTCGCCTGTCCGGTCCGGAATTGTTGAAAGCACTGAAACAAGGTTTGCTTGAAAGCGGGCGTGATGTGGTCGATCTCGGTGCGGTGCCGACGCCGCTGCTGTATTTCGCGACCCATTACCTGTCGACCCGCTCCGGCGTCATGCTGACCGGCAGCCACAACCCGAGCAATTACAACGGTCTGAAGATCGTCATCGCCGGCGAAACGCTGGCCGGTGATGACATTCAGCGCCTGAAAGAGCGGATCGAAACCGGCAATATGCTGTCCGGCCACGGTAGCAGCGAAGAGCTGTCGATCAGCGAAGACTATATCGCCCAGATCACCGGCGACATCGCACTCGCTCAGCCACTGAAAGTCGTTATCGACTGTGGCAACGGCATTGCCGGTGCCATCGCGCCAACGCTTTACAAAGCGCTGGGCTGCGAAGTCATCGAATTGTATTGCGATGTGGACGGCCGCTTCCCGAATCACCATCCGGATCCCAGCAAGCCGGACAATCTCAAGGTGCTCATTGATACCGTCAAGCAAACGGGGGCCGACGTCGGGCTGGCGTTTGATGGTGATGGCGACCGGCTCGGTGTGGTCGATTCCAACGGCAAGATCATTTGGGCGGATCGTCAGTTGATGTTGTATTCGATGGATGTGCTGTCGCGGCATCCGGGCACCGACATCATCTACGACGTCAAATGCTCGCGTCATTTGGCCCGCGTCATCACCGGCCATGGCGGCCGGCCGCTGATGTGGCGCACTGGTCATTCGTTCATGAAAGCGAAGATGCGCGAAACCGGCGCGTTGCTGGCCGGCGAACAAAGCGGCCACATCTTCTTCAAGGAGCGCTGGTTCGGCTTTGATGACGCCATCTACACCGGCGCCCGCTTGCTGGAAATTCTGGCGGCTGATTTCCGCAAATCTGCGGACATCTTCAAGAGCTTGCCGGAAGGCGTGTCGACGCCGGAACTGAACGTCAGCATCAGCGACGCCCGCAAGTTTGGTTATGTTGATCGGCTCGCCAAGCTCGGCAACTGGGCCGGCGGCCAGATCAACACGACCGACGGGATTCGGGTCGATTTTGCTGACGGCTGGGGCCTGGTCCGTGCGTCCAATACCACGCCGGCGCTGGTGATCCGGTTTGAAGCGGACGATGAGCCGGCACTTGAACGCATCAAGGAACTGTTCCGCGCCCAGATGCTGGCCCTTGACCCGAACGTGGATTTGCCGTTCTGATCGCGTGAATCCGACAGGAGTTCATCATGACCACTCGTACCGAAGGCTCGCGCAAACAGCAGATTCTGGAAACGCTGGCGCGCATGCTGGAACAAAGTCCGGGAGAGCGCATCACCACGGCGCAGCTGGCGGCGGCGCTGAGCGTGTCGGAAGCGGCGCTCTACCGACAGTTTCCAAGCAAGGCGCGGATGTTCGAAGGCTTGCTCGATTTCATCGAGGAAGTGGTGTTCACGCGGGTACGGGTGATTCTGGATGAAGAGCCGGATGCGGTGGCGCGTTGCGGCAAAATCCTGACCTTGGTGTTGACCTTTGCTGCGCGCAACCCGGGCATGACCCGGTTGCTCACCGGCGATGCGCTGATTGGCGAGGACGAGCGTTTGCCGGCGCGAGTCGCGCAACTGTTTGACCGGCTGGAGATGCAGTTGCGGCAGGTGCTGCGCGAAGGCGTGCTGAATCCGCAGGCGCCGTTGGTGGTGGATGTCAACGCGGCGGCCAATTTGCTGCTGGCGGTGATCGAAGGTCGCATTCGCCAGTTCGTGCGCAGCAATTTCAAGCAGGCGCCAACGGCGCAGTGGGACGCGCAATGGAGTTTGCTGCAGGAATCGCTGGCGGTTGGTGTGCGCCAGCCGCGTGCAGCGCTCGCCTGAGCGAAGCACAGTTGGTCTGGTTCAGCGATAATCGCTGAGCAACAAAAAAGCCGCGCAGTGCGCGGCTTTTTTTTGCTGACACTTGCAGGCCGGCGCTTAATCGCACGGTCTGATTCAGGACAGCGTCTGCTTCAGGGCGAGCTCAAAGCCGAGAGTTCATGTAGCTCTCAAAGCCGTTGACGATCTGGCGGACCCGCTCGCCGGCACAAAGGGCGTTACCTTCGTCGCTGCTGTGGCAGCTGACTTCCAGCACCACCTGGCTGCCCTGCTCTCGTTCCGGCACTTTCGAAAACGCCAGCGCGATGTCGGTTTCCTTGACCGGTTTGCCGGTCAGGATCAGCGTGTCCGTGACGATTTCCAGCGAGCGGGTGCTGTTGTCGCGCGCGTAAATCTGCGCCAGCTGCCAGACCTTCCGGCATTGCTCGTTGTTGCTGCAAAACACCACCGAGGTTGAGCCTTCGACACCGACCACGCCGGTTTCCTCGCGCTTGCGCAGTAACCGCTGCGCTTGCAGCTCCTTGAACCGGACGATGTCGGCCTTGAAGCGCTCGGCGATGCGATTTTTCTCAGCGTTCTGGCCGTCGACGAACTTCTTGTTCTCTTCGATCTGACGCTGCGATTCCTGAATGTCTTTCAGCAGCTGGCTTGGCACCGGCTGGCCGCGCCGCTCGTAGTCGGCCGCGTGGCGTTGCATTTCTTCCAGCTGGCTGGTCAGCAGATTATTCTGGCCATTGCGAATACTGATCTGCACGTCCAGCGCCGACAGCTGGGTGTCGCGCGCGCGCATCAGATCTTCGACGGCGGTGAATTGGCGCATCAGCTCGGCATCGCGCCGGGCCGCTTCCCGCTTGGCCCGCTCTTCCGCGGCTTGTGCGGCCTTGAGCCGCTTCTCTTCGGCCAACTCCGCTTTGCTTTTGACCGGCGGCACCACCTCGATGGTCTGACCGTAAGTGTTCAGAATGGTGTAGCCCTTCGGCACGATTTCCGGCGGCAAGTAATCCTTGACCACGGTACTGCCGTTCTCGTCGACATAACGGTAGAGCACGCCCGGACCGCCACCTTTCGGTTGGGCAGCGTGTGCGGTCAGCGTGAGGCCGGCGATGACGACGGCCAACAAAGGAAACAGCTTAGTCACGGATGCCATAATGCTGACGATAGTCCTCGATACGGGCGGCGTAGCTGCGGAAACTAGGGCTTTCGTGCAAAAAGCTTATCAGATCACGCAGTCGGATGATGGCCGCCACCGGGATGCCGTATTCGCGTTCGATTTCCTGAATCGCGGAGAGTTCGCCTTGACCGCGCTCTTGCCGGTCCAGAGCGACGACGACCCCAGCCGGGGTGGCGCCATGCTTGCTCAGCAACTGCATGGTCTCACGGATGGCGGTGCCGGCCGTGATAACGTCGTCAATGATCAACACTTTGCCTTGCAGCGGCGCACCGACGATCAGGCCACCCTCGCCATGATCCTTGGCTTCTTTGCGGTTGAACGCCCACGGCATGTCGACGTTGTGGTGCTCGGCAAGCGCGATCGCGGTGGCCGAGACCAGCGGGATGCCCTTGTAGGCCGGGCCGAACAGCAAGTCCGCCTGGATGTGCGAGGTCTGGATGGCCTGGGCATAGAACTGGCCGAGCTTGGCCAGATCACGGCCGCGCTGGAACAGGCCGGCATTGAAGAAATACGGGCTCTTGCGCCCGGACTTGAGCTCGAACTCGCCGAACTTCAGTACTTGGCGGGACAGGGCAAATTCGATGAATTCGCGTTGGAACGACAGCATGGTATGACTCTCAAGGGACAGCGATCTGGACAGCACGCAGGCAGCAACAGCTGCTTATGATAGCCTGCCGCGCAGCCCCGACCCAGTGTGACCATGACCGATTCCGTGAGTCTGCGCCCGGACGGTCGACCCCGTGAGAAGTGAACGATGCTCAGTGTTGCCTCCATCAACGTCAACGGCCTGCGCTCAGCTGCCAAAAAAGGCCTGTTTGCCTGGCTCGCCAAGCGCCAGTTCGATGTCATCTGCATTCAGGAACTGAAAGCCCAGGACCATCAGCTGGATGCCGACGAATTTCAGCTTGCCGGTTATCACCGCTACCTGTTTCCGGCTGAGCGGCCGGGCTATTCCGGTACTGCGCTGTACAGCAAGGTCAAACCCAAGCAGGTCACAACCGGCTTGGGCTTCGGTCAGGCCGACACCGAAGGGCGTTACATCGAAGCCGATTACGGCAGCGTGAAAATTGCCTCGCTGTATTTGCCGTCCGGTTCTTCCGGTCCGGAGCGGCAGGCCTGCAAGGACGAATTCCTGCAGCTCTACATGCCGATCCTGAAAAAGAAAGCCAAGGAGGCGACGCCCTACATCGTGGTCGGCGATTACAACATCGCCCACAAGGAAATCGATCTGAAGAACTGGAAATCCAACCAGAAGAACTCCGGATTCTTGCCGCACGAGCGGGCCTGGCTGGATGAGTTGTTTGACGAGGTTGGTTTGGTCGATGCCTTCCGCGTGGTGGATCAGCGACCGGAGCAATACACCTGGTGGAGCAATCGCGGTCAGGCCTATGCCAAGAACGTGGGGTGGCGCATTGATTACCACATTGTTTCGCCGAGTTTAAAAAGCAAAATCAAGCGGGCCGAGATCTACAAGGACGAGAAGTTCTCCGATCACGCACCGCTGATCCTCGACTACGATCTGAAACTGTAAGCGCGGATCGCCGCCTGTTGTGTCAGGCCTGGACAACGCCGGCGCCAACGGTGCGCCGGTCATCCGCGTTTCGGATCAGCCTGCTGCGGAGCCGTTGCCATGCCCATTCATGAACCGGCCAACTACCTCGATCATCTGATTCGGCAGACCCGCCAGCACCATGTTGCACTGTCGACCATGGCCGACCAGAAAGCCAACATGCTGCTGACCATGTCGTCCGTGGTGTTGACGCTGTCGCTGCCGCAACTCGGCAAACCGGAATACCGGCACGCAGTGATCGCATTGATGTCGGCCTGCCTGCTGACCTTGATCCTGGCCTGTTATGTGGTGATGCCGAAGCTGCTTTTCGGCCGCGACAAACGGCCCATGGTGGATCGCAATCTGCTGTTTTTTGCTGACTTCGAAGACTTGAGTTTCGACCAGTACAAAACCGAAATGGCCGCCATCCTGAATGATCCGGCCAAGGCTTACGATCTGCAACTGCAGGAGATCTATCGCATGGGCCAGTATCTGGCCTGGAAGAAATATCGCTTCTTGCGCTGGGCGTACCTGACCTTTCTCGCCGGATTCGTGATCGCCGGCGTGCTGCTGTTTTACTGAGCCCTAGTCAATCGTGACTCTTGAGCAATGATTCCCTGCGCAGAAAAAGCAAACACCACGCCTCGGCGTGGTGTTTGTCAGTCATTCATCGCGATGATGCGATGGCGTTACAGCGCGGCGAGAATCGCTTCTGCTGAACTGACCTTGAACTCCTTCGGTTGCTCGACCGCGACGTGCTTGACTACGCCGTCCTGAAGGATCAGGGCGAACCGGCGCGAACGCACGCCCATGCCGAAACCGCTTGCATCCATTTCCAGCCCGAGCTTTTTCGAGAACTCGGCGTTGCCATCGGCCACCATCAGCAGATGCTCGGCGTTGCTGGCCTTTCCCCAGGCATGCATGACGAACGCATCATTGACCGCCATGCAGGCAATGACATCCACTCCCTTGGCTTTGATCGCATCGGCGTGCACGACAAAGCCCGGTAAGTGCGCTTGCGAGCAGGTCGGCGTGAACGCGCCCGGTACGGCGAACAGCACCACTTTGCCGCGACCGAACAGTTCGAGTGAGGATTTGGCTTCCGGACCTTTTTCGCCCATTACCTGCAGCGTGGCCTCGGGAATTTTGTCGCCGACGGAAATCATGGCAGTTGCTCCTTGCGGGAAGAGGTGGAATGGTGGGCATGACGGTTGTCGTCAGCATTGATGAACTGCAACAGCTGCTGACCGAGCCAGGCATTGTCATGATGACCGCGCAAACGATCACGGCCGGCGCCGATAGCATACAACGGAACATCGGCACCGGTGTGACCGCGGGTCGTCCAGCCGGTCAGGCTGTGTTTGGCGACAATATCGGCAAAGACTGCTTCCAGCGCCGCTTCATCGCGCTTGCTGCGTTGCAGACGTTTGCGGTCGGCGTCGTCGAGCACAATCGGGCTCAGTTGTTGCAATACCGTGACCGGATCGGCACCGGCCAGTACGCGTCTGGCCATGCCGAGGGCACTGGCATGAATGTCGCGCAGCAGAGCGTGCCGCCACAGGCTTTGCTTGTCACGGCCGAGGCTCAAACCGCCGGTTTCGTGATCGGCGGTGACGATCAAAAGCGTGTCCGGATGGGTTGCGACGAACGCTTTGGCGAGCGCGATGCTGTCGGCAAAGCTGCCCATCTCACTGAGTGTGCCGACTATGTCATTGGCGTGGCTGGCCCAGTCGATCTGGGAGCCTTCAATCAGCAGAAAAAAGCCCGCCTGATCGTTGTCGAGCAGGCGCAGCGCCGTGGTGGTCATCTCCGCGAGACTTGGCGTGTCGCGCTGCTGATCGATTGCCATCGGCAGGCCGTCATTGTGGAATGTGCCGAACGCCGGTAGCGATGACAGTGTCTGCAATTGCGCGCGGGTTGCGATCACATTCACGCCAGCTTCTTGCATCTGCAAACGCAGCGGCGTTGGGAAATCGTCAGCGCCACCACCGAGCGTGAGATCCGCCGCCGGCTGATCGCCACGCCAGAACTGACTGGCGATCTCGGCAATCTGTTTGCGACTCGGCACATGGGCATAAAACGCGGCCGGGGTCGCATGGGTCAGCTGCGAGGTCACCACGATGCCGGTGCGTTTGCCGCGTTGACGCGCCACGTCCAATACGGTTGTGCATGGCCGTTGCTCACTGTCCATGCCGATGGCGCCATTGTGCGTGCGCAACCCACAGGCGTAAGCGGTGGCAGCGGCGGCCGAATCGGTAATGTGCTCGCTGCTGTCATGCGGGCGGGTCGCGACGGTGCCGATCAGCATGTCATCAAACACGGTCGCTTCGGTTGTTGCCGTCGCCGGATCGTCAGCAAATTGCCGGTACGCGCTGATCTGGCCAAAGCCCATACCATCGCCGATCATCAGGATCAGGTTGCGCGGTGCCTTGTCGGTATCGGCGCTGCAGGCAAACGCGGCCAAGAGCAGACCGACCGCGGCCAGCCAACGTGTGCGTGGATACCCGACAACGTGAACGGAACGAATGGTCATGGCTCGGTGATGGCGGCAGGTGGGCGAGCGTCTCAGCGAAGAGACTACGGCTGCAGGATACGGGTCAGCCGGACATAGTCCTCGAGCGCCAGATTCTCCGGTCGTTGCCCTGCATCAATCGTGGCGGCGGCAAATTGCGCGTCACTGACCACATCGCGCCAGACATTGCGCAGCGTTTTGCGCCGGGCATTGAACGCCAGACTGACCAGCTCGGCGAAGCGCGCTTCCTGATCCGGCCGCAGCGCGCGTTGCCGGTGCGGCAGCAAGCGGACAATCGCGCTTTGCACTTTCGGCGCCGGCCGGAACGCGCCCGGTGGCACCGTGAACAGGTAACTGACCTCGCAGTAGTACTGCAGCATGACCGACAGGCGGCCGTAGGCATCATCGTCCGGCCCGGCGGCCATCCGTTCAACCACTTCCTTCTGCAGCATGAACAGCATGTCGGTGATGACCGGCAGGTGCTGGCACAAGTGGAAAATCAGCGGTGTCGAAATGTTGTAGGGCAGATTGCCGAACACCCGAATCGGTTCGTTGCCGGCCAACGCGGTGAAATCGACGGTCAACACATCGCGATTGACGATATCCAGCGTGCCGCAGCCGGCGAGTTCGTGCTGCAGAATCGGGATCACATCGCGATCGAGTTCGATGCAGGTCAGCGTGCCGCTACGCTGCAATACTGGCTTGGATAGCGCGCCGAGGCCGGGGCCGATTTCGATCAGTCGTTCGCCCGGTTTCGGGTTCAATGCCTGGACGATCTTGCCGATGATGTTTTGATCGTGGAGAAAATTCTGGCCAAAGCGCTTGCGTGCCTTGTGCTCGTGGGGATTCAGTGGCGTGTCGAGGCTCATGACGGGATCATCCGCGCGGCTGGCGGGCAGCGATCAGCGCCAGTGCGGTTTCGGTGGCATAACAAAGGCTGGCCGGATCGGCAACGCCGCGACCGGCCAGATCGAGCGCGGTGCCGTGGTCGACCGAGGTACGGATAAACGGCAAGCCGAGCGTGATGTTGACGCTGCGGTGAAAACCACGTGCTTTCAACACCGGCAGGCCTTGATCGTGATACATCGCGAGATAGGCATCGAACAGTGGCAGCTTGTCGGCATTGAACGCCGTGTCAGCCGACAGCGGTCCAGTCAGCTGCAAGCCATGCTGACGCAAGTGCTCAAGTACCGGCGTGATCACGCGAATTTCTTCGTCGCCCATGTGACCACCTTCACCGGCGTGCGGATTCAGGCCGAGCACGGCAATGCGCGGTGTCGGCAGCGCGAAGCCGCGTTGCAATTCACGGTGTAGCAACAGCAGCGTGCCCTGCAGGCGCTCGGGCGTGATCGCATCGGCAACCGCGCGCAGCGGCAAATGGGTCGTGACCAGTGCAACCCGCAGGCCTTCAGTTGCCAGCAACATCAACACCGGCACCGGTGCGTCGCTGCTGCCGGCGCAGGCGGCGAAAAATTCGGTGTGACCGGAAAACGCGACGCCGCTGTCATTGATGACGCCTTTGTGCACCGGATTGGTCACAATGGCATCGATCTGACCGGCCAGCGCGGCATCGGCGGCAAGTTGCAATTGCGCCAGTACAAACGCGGCATTGCGGCTGTCGAGCTGGCCGGCGTGCACCGGCGCTGGCAAGTCGATGGGCAGCAGCAGCAACCGGCCCGGTTGATGGGCCGGCCAGTCAGTCTGCAGCGTGACCCGGTCGAGTTGCAGCGGCAGGCCGAGCCGGGTCGCGGTGTGTTGCAGTAGCGCGGCGTCACCGACAACGGCGAGCGCGCACGGCCACGTTTGCTGCGCCAGCCGGACCAGCAACTCCGGTCCGACGCCGGCCGGTTCGCCGGTAGTCAGCAACAACCGTGGCGTCTTCACCCGTCAACCTGCTTTCGGTTTTTCGAGAATCTTGATGAACGCCTGATCGCGGATTTCGCGCACCCAGGCCTCGACTTCTTCGTCGTATTTACGGGAATGCAGGAAGCGGTAGGCTTGCTGGCGCTTGCGCTCTTCGGTCTGGTCGTCATCGCGGCGCTCCAATACCTGCATCACGTGCCAGCCGAACTCGCTGCGGAACGGCTCGGAGATTTGCCCCGGTTGCAGTTCGTTCATGGCTTGTTCGAACACCGGCACAAAGCTGCCCGGATTGGCCCAGCCGAGATCGCCACCCAGATTGGCAGAACCCGGATCGTCCGAATGCTGTTTGGCCAATTCAGCGAAATCGGCACCGGCTTTGAGCTTCGTCAGCAGCTCACGAATTTTCTGCTCAGCCTCCTCCTCGGTCAGAATCGTGCTCGGTTTGATCAGGATGTGGCGAGCCTTGGTTTGCTGCACCATGACCCGCTCATTGCCGCGGCTGTCGAACAGTTTCAGGATGTGCAGACCCGAACCGGAGCGCAGCGGCTCGGAAATTTCCCCCGGCTTTAGGCTCTTGGCGGCAGTGGCAAACAGTGATGGCAACTGGTTGGCGGTTTTCCAGCCGAAGTCACCGCCCTGCAAGGCTTCCTGGCCGGCCGAATTGGCGATCGCCAGTTCGGCAAAATCGGCGCCGGCGCGCAGTTTTTCCACCAGCTGCTGGGCCCGGGCACTGACGTCGCGCACGTCATCGGTGCTGGCGTTTTCGGAAATTGGCAACAGGATATGGCCAAGGTGATACTCGGTGCGGTTTTCGCCTTCGGCTGCGATGGTTTCCATCATCGCCTGCACTTCCTGCTCGCTGATGAAAATGCGCCGGCCGACCGCGCCTTGGCGTACCCGACTGATCAGCACTTCGTTGCGCAGATCTTCCCGGAACAGCTCGTAGCTGATCCCTTCCGAGGCCAGCTTCAGCCGGAACTGCTCCGGCGACAAATTGTTTTCCTTGGCAATATTGGCGACGATTTGCGCCAGCTCCTGATCCGATACCCGGACGCCAGCACGCTTGGCCATCTGCAGCTGGACGTTGTCGGTGATCAGGCGTTCCAGCACCTGCTGACGCAGGACACTGTCGGCCGGTAGTCGGACGTTGCGTGCCTGCAGATCCTTGCGCACGCTGGCCAGACGCCGATCGAGCTCGCTGCGCAGCACCACGTCGTCATCGACCAGGGCAACGGCCTCGTCAATCGCTTCCGCGCCCTGCAGCGTCAAGCTGGTGCACAGCAATACGGCCGTCACGCTCAGCGTGGCCATCTGTTTCAACAACGTTTTCATTGTGGACTCAACCTGTCTTCGTAACCGTCAATGCTTTCAGTCAGCAGCGAACGCAGGCTGTTGCTGCCGGCGCCACCAAGACCCTTGAATACAAACTGGAAATACACGCCGCTATCGTACTCGTCCGCTTCACCGCCAATGATGTTGCCATCGTTGTCGAGCTGTACGTTCAGGTAGCGCCGACCAACTAACCGGACTGCCCAGCAGCAGGACTCGTACTCAAAGCCGAGAAAGCTGTCGATATCGGTCGCTTCGGCCAGATCATGCTGCCAGCGCCCGACCATTTGCCAGGTGTTGCTCAGTGGCCAGGCAAAGGAAAAGTCGGTCTGCTCTGCGGTGCGATCACGATACTCGCGGTAACGGTGCTCGATATTGACCACGCGCCGCTCGTCCGGTTCATAGTGAATGGCAAAACTGCCGCGGACCGTGTTGTGTTCCTGCTGGTCCCAGCCAGTCAGTGCCCGCAGTTCGACCTGATTGCGCAAGCGCAGCGCGCCTTCGGCGAAAATCGGTGAGCGATCATTGCTGTCATCCGGGTCGCTGGCCAGCAGCGTCACTTTCCGATCTGCCTGATAACGGGCCTGCCCGACTGCCAGTCGCATCAGTTCTTCACCGCCATCCGCGCTCAGGAAGCGGGTGGTCAGTGCCACGCTGATCTGACGGGCATCACCCTGCCGATCGGCACCGATGAAACGGTTGTCGCGGAACAGCTGGTTCAGGCTGGGGGTCGGTTCGCTGGTGTCGATGAGTGGCAACGCGTCCTGATCGTCGTATGGCACGTACAAACCGTAAACGCGCGGTTCCAGCGTCTGCACCAAGTCGCGATCAAACCAGGTCAGCGGCCGCTCGAAAAACAGCCCGGTGTCGAGCGCGTAAATCGGCAGCTCGCGGCTCAGTGTGGTTCGCTCATCACTGAGCTGATCGGTCAGTTCGTATTCGGTGTAGCGGTATTTGACGCTCGGTGTCAGATAGCCCCACAGGCTTTCCAGCGGCAGCTTGAGCGTCGGCGCGACATCGAACCGGTCAGCCAATGGCCGGCTCGGATCCGGATGATCGAACCGGGTCGCACTGCCATCAAGCGTGAGCGCGAGCGGCCCGAGCAACCGCGGATACTGACCAAGAAAGCGCAGTTCGGGCAGTTTGCGATACGGCTCAAACTGATCTTCGGTTTGCAACATTTGGGCACGGTAGGCCTGCAAACTCACTTGCCAGTGCCGATCGCGGTAGCCCAACAGTCCGGTGCGGACCAATGTGTTGGCATTGGCTGCCGCGATATTGCGCCCGAGATCTTCGAAATAGGCATCATCGCTAACGCCAGCGGCATCGATCATGCCGTACCAATGTGGCGAGAACCGGGTTTGATGCTTGATGTTGTACGCCCAGCGATCCGGATCGATTTCGGCGTCGGCATTGCGGTCATCCGGCAGTGCCTCCGTGTAAATCTCGCCGTTACTGCCTGCCGTCAGGTAGCGGAATTCGGTGCCAAGTTGAAAGCCGCGTTCTTCGAGCCAGCGCGGTGTCAACGTGGCATCGTAATTTTCGGCGATGTTCCAGTAATACGGCACCGAAATATCAAGGCCGTTCTGCCGGTCGTTGCTGAAGCTTGGCATCAGCAGACCGGAACGACGCCGATCATCGATCGGGAACGTCATCCACGGGATGTAGAGGGCAGGTACGCCAAACAGATCGATGCTGGTGTTCCACGCTTCGCCCCAG
>DASUEK010000162.1:0-5662 GCA_036275115.1 Permianibacter sp.
CAGAAGCCACCGAATTGCGGCGCGTACTGGCTCGGGTTGGCAGCGAACAGCTTCATGTTGCCGGCCGAGGCGAAGTAGTAGGTTGCGCCGTCATGCTTGACTGCAAATTTCTTGTCGCCTTTCACGGCTGCGTGCCGGGTGAAATAGGCCACGGCGTCATAGCCTTTCAGAATCACATTGCCTTGTTCGACGTTGACCGAAGCGGTCGAGGTTTCGTCGATGGCGTAGGCCGCGGTGGCGGTCACAGCCGAGCCGGTGACAACAACGGCCATGGCGAGGGCAGCGGCAACGCCGGTTTTTTTCAGGGTACGGAACATGGGAAAACTCCAGTCTTCAAATCAGTGGATAAGGACGCTTTGAGCGCCGGGTTCCGGGCCGCTTTGAAGGTGGGCGGCGCCGACGGGGTGCACTTTATGCCTTGCCAAATCCCGCTAGAATCCGCTGATTCGGCAAGTGTCTATTTCAAAATTTGTAATGCTGGGCCACACTTCGCCGGGACAGCTGCTGGGGAAGCAGTGCTAACGACGGCCAGGTGCCGGTGGGGGCAATGCACGATGGATCGGTTTGAAGACATGGCCATTTTTGTCGCCGTGGCGGAATGCCAAGGCTTTGCGGCGGCGGCGCGGCGGCTCAACCTGTCGCCACCCAGCGTTACCCGGGCGGTGGCCAATCTGGAGTCCCGCATCGGCACCCTGCTGTTCACCCGCAACACCCGCAGCGTTCGGCTGACCGACTCCGGTCAGCATTTCTTTGCCGACTGCCGACGGATTCTGGCGGAGCTGGAAGAAGCGGCCGACGCCGCACTCGGCCAGAACGCAACCCCACGCGGCCAGCTGAACGTGACCGCGCCGGTGTTGTTCGGCGAAATGGTGATCACGCCAATCGTGGTGGCGTTTCTGGCCGAGTTCAGTCAGATGCAAATCAAGCTGCAGCTGCTCGACCGGGTGGTGAACATGGCGGATGAAGGCATCGATGTCGCGATCCGCATTGCGCCGGTTACCGATCCCAGTTTGGTGGCGATCCCGGTCGGTCACGTCCGTCGCGTCGTGTGCGCGGCACCGGCGCTGCTGGAGCAGCAGGGCATTCCGGCCCAACCTTCCGATCTGCACCGGTTTCGCCTGGTCGATGCCAGCAATGTCGGTGATTGGCAGTTTCTGGAAAACGGTGAGCGGGTCACGCTGCCGATCAACAGTGCGCTGCAACTGAATTCCAATCGTGCGGCGATTCGCGCCGCCACAGCCGGTTGGGGCATTACCCGGGTGATCAGCTACCAGGTTGCCAATGAGCTGGCAAACAACACGCTGAAAACGGTGTTGTCGGAATATGAATTGCCGCCCGATCCGATCCATGTGGTGTATCCGGAATCACGCCGCGGTTCGGCAAAACTGCAGCGTTTTGTCGAATTTTGTGTGGCGCAATTGCGCGCTAACCCGGGCCTTAACTGATTTTTTTTGCGCATGCATCGAGGACGCTTCCGTCATGGATCACTACAGCGAAATGCGCATTTTTGTCACCGTCGCCGACACCAACAGTTTAGCGGCGGCGGCGCGGCAACTCGAACAATCCGCGCCAACTGTCACCCGGGCCATCGCCGGTTTGGAGCAGCGAATTGGCGTGGCGCTGCTCGATCGCAGCACGCGTGGTGTCACGCTGACGCCAGCAGGGCAACGTTATGTCATCGATTGCAAACGCATCCTGCAGGAAGTGCAGGACGCCGAAGCTTCCGCTGCCGGTCGGCACGCCACACCTGCTGGCGTGTTGCATGTCGCCTCGCCGCTGTTGTTTGGTCAGGAAGTGCTGACGCCGGTGTTGCTCACCTACCTCGATGCGTATCCGGCGGTGCAGATCCGCGCCCACTTTCAGGATCGTTTTCCGAACTTGCAGGAAGAAGGGATCGACGTGGCGGTTTTGATGGGCGAGCTGCCGGATTCATCATTGATTGCGGTGCGCGTCGGCCACATCCACCGCGTGCTGTGCGCGACACCGGCGTATCTGCAGCAACATGGCGAACCCGCCCACCCCGATGAATTGCATCAACACAAATTGATCGTGTCGACCGCTGACAGCCGCAGCCACGAGTGGCGCTTTCAGCAGGACGGGCAAGCGCTCTCGGTACCGGTCACGGCGCCGCTCACCACCTCGACCAACAGCTCGGCGTTGCACGCCTGCCTGCTCGGCGCCGGACTGACCCGCTTGATGTCCTATCAAGTGCGCGACCGGGTCGCAGCGGGTGAGCTGAAGCTGGTGCTGACCGAATTCGCACCCGCGCCACTGCCCGTTCATCTGGTCTACCGCGAAGGCCGACGCGCCGCCGCTCGCGTTCGCCGCTTTGTTGAGTTCGCCAGCCAGCAACTGCGGCAAGCGGACCTGTAATTGTGGGAAGCGTCCCGGCGGCCTGATCGGCCGACGGTTTAATCGACACCACCGAGACGGCGACCTAGCCTGCTTTCTGCGTTTCACTTTTCGCAACGGAGCGTTACGTTTCGCGCGGATTCTTGCGCATTTCTTCTTGCTCTAGAGTGCCGGCCATCGACGACATCGGCTTCCGCGTTTGCTGGCCGGGTGTCGCGACTTCGACTGACTCAGCCCACTGGAGAGCACCATGACCCGTATTACCGCCGTAACCGATGCCCAAGCCAACACCGCCCAACAAGGCCTGTTCGCCGCCGTAAAAGCCCAACTCGGCATGACCCCAAACCTGATGCGCACCGTCGGTCATAGTCCGGCCGCACTGGAAGGCTACCTGTCGCTGAACGCCGCGCTCGGCAAAGGCGTGTTGCCGGTCGCCCTGCGTGAGCGCATCGCCCTGACCGTCGCGCAACTGAACCGCTGCGACTACTGCCTGTCCGCGCACACCTACATCGGCAGCAATATCGCCAAACTGTCGGAAGGCGAAATTCTGGCCGCCCGCCATGCCGAGTCCAGCGACGCCAAAACCACCGCCGCCCTGCGCTTTGCCCGCGACGTCGTCGAACAACGCGGCCGAGTGAGCGACGACGCGGTGACGACCGTTCGCGCTGCCGGCTTCAGCGAAGCCGAAGTGGTGGAGATTGTGCTGAATGTGTCGCTGAACATTCTGACCAACTACATCAACAACGTCGCCCACACCGCGATCGATTTTCCGGTGGTGAAGGCCTGATTCGGAAGTAGGCGACTGGACATGTGAGGGTGCCGCTGCAGGAGCCTTGCGGCGGCGTCTTTCAATATTTCTAAATCAAAAAGGCCCTTTCGGGCCTTTTTCTTTTGGACGTCTATTCGGTCGTTCTGTGAGATTTTGAACGCTTAATTGTGAGATCCCACATCTTGATCAAACGTCCAAGTTGGCCACCGCCAAGGCGTTCGACTCGATGAACTCGCGGCGCGGTTCCACGTTGTCGCCCATCAGCGTGGTGAACAATTGGTCGGCGGCGACGGCATCCTCAATGGTGACTTTGAGCATGCGGCGGACGTTCGGGTCCATGGTGGTTTCCCACAGCTGCTCGGGGTTCATCTCACCCAGACCTTTGTAGCGCTGAACGCCGAGGCCGCGTTTGGATTGCTCCATCAGCCAAGTCAGGGCATCGCGGAAACGGCTGATCTCCTGTTTGCGCTCACCGCGCTGAATGTAAGCACCCACTTCCAACAAGCTGCGCATGGTGTCGCCTACGGTGACGATCTTGCGGTAGTCGTTGGAGCTGAAGAAGTCCTTGTCGAAGCGGTAGACCTGATCGACGCCGTGGTGACGGATATGCACTTCCGGCAGGAACAGGTGGCGCTCGCTGTCCTCGGCGGCAACAACGTCGTAACGGGTGGCGGCGCCGGCCGGGGTTTCGAGCCGGGCATTCAGCAGCTTGGCCCAGGCCTCGACGGCAGCCTTTTCGGCCAGTTGCTCGACGGTCAGCGCCGGTAGCTCGATGAAATGCTCCATGACCTCGGCCGGATAGATCCGGGACAGGCGTTCAATAACGGCCTGGGCGCCACGGTAGTCCTTGACCAGGGTTTCGAGGCCGGCACCGGTGATGGCCGGAGCCTGCGGGTTCGGATACAGCGCGGCTTCGTCGAGCGCCATATTGGTCAGGAAGTCTTCCAGCGCCTTTTCGTCTTTCAGGTACTGCTCCTGCTTGCCCTTCTTGACCTTATATAAGGGAGGCTGGGCGATATACAGGTACCCTCGTTCTATCAATTCCGGCATCTGCCGGTAGAAGAAGGTCAACAGCAGGGTGCGGATGTGGGCGCCGTCGACGTCGGCATCGGTCATGATGATGATGCTGTGGTAACGGGCCTTGTCCGGGTTGTAGTCCTCGCGGCCGATGCCGGTGCCGAGCGCGGTGATCAGCGTGCCGACTTCCTGCGAGCTCAGCATCTTGTCGAAGCGGGCTTTCTCAACGTTCAAGATCTTGCCTTTTAGCGGCAAGATCGCCTGATTTTTGCGGTTACGGCCCTGTTTTGCCGAACCACCCGCGGAATCACCCTCGACGATGTACAGTTCGGACAGTGCCGGGTCGCGTTCTTGGCAGTCGGCCAGCTTGCCCGGCAGACCAGCGATATCGAGCGCGCCTTTGCGGCGGGTCATTTCGCGGGCCTTGCGGGCGGCTTCGCGGGCACGGGCGGCTTCGATCATCTTGCTGCAGATGGCCTTGGCTTCGTTCGGCTGTTCGAGCAGGAAGGTTTCCAGCGCCGCGAACATGGCGGTCTCGACCGCCGGCTTCACTTCCGACGAGACCAACTTGTCCTTGGTCTGGCTGGAGAATTTCGGATCCGGCACTTTGACCGAGACCACGGCGGTCAGGCCTTCGCGGGCGTCGTCGCCGCTGGTCTGGATCTTGGCCTTGGCCAGCATCCCTTCCTTTTCCATGTACTGGTTCAGGCTGCGGGTCAGCGCGGCGCGGAAACCGGCCAGGTGGGTGCCGCCGTCGCGCTGTGGGATGTTGTTGGTGAAGCAGAAGACGTTTTCGGCGTAGCCATCGTTCCATTGCATCGCCACTTCGACCGTAACCGGCGGCGTGCCGGGCACTTCGGTGCTGAAATGGAACACGGCCTGGTGCACCAGGGTCTTGTTCTTGTTCAGGTATTCGACGAAGGCCTTGATGCCGCCCTCGTAGCAGAAGTGATCGTCCTTGCCGGTGCGCTCATCGGCCAGCTTGATCGACACACCCGAGTTCAGGAACGACAGCTCGCGCAGACGCTTGGCCAGGATGTCGTAGTGGAATTCGATATTGGTGAAGATGGTTGGGCTCGGCAGGAAGCGGACCGTAGTGCCGGTACCGCTGGCGTCGCCAGTCGGGGCAATGGGTGCCTGCGGCACACCGAGCTTGTAGTGCTGTTCCCAGATCTTGCCCTGACGGCGGATGGTCAGAAACAGATCATCGGACAGCGCGTTGACCACCGAAACACCGACGCCGTGCAGACCACCGGAGACCTTGTAGCTGTTCTGGTTGAACTTGCCGCCCGCGTGCAGCACGGTCATGACCACCTCGGCGGCGGACACGCCCTCCTCCGGGTGGATATCGACCGGGATGCCGCGGCCGTTGTCGGACACCGAAACCGAATTGTCGGTGTGGATGGTCACGACGATGTCGGTGCAGTAGCCGGCCAGCGCTTCGTCGATGGCGTTATCGACCACTTCGAACACCATGTGGTGCAGGCCGGTGCCGTCGTCGGTGTCGCCAATGTACATGCCGGG
>DASUEK010000163.1:0-8474 GCA_036275115.1 Permianibacter sp.
CGGTGCCGGAAGGTTAATTGATGGGGTCAGCGAAAGCGAAGCTCTTGATCGAAGCCCCGGTAAACGGCGGCCGTAACTATAACGGTCCTAAGGTAGCGAAATTCCTTGTCGGGTAAGTTCCGACCTGCACGAATGGCGTAATGATGGCGGCACTGTCTCCACCCGAGACTCAGTGAAATTGAAATCGCTGTGAAGATGCAGTGTACCCGCGGAAAGACGGAAAGACCCCGTGCACCTTTACTGTAGCTTCACATTGGACTTAGAACTTGTCTGTGTAGGATAGCTGGGAGACTTTGAAGCCCTGACGCCAGTTGGGGTGGAGTCAACCTTGAAATACCAGCCTGGCAATTTTTGAGTTCTAACCTAGGCCCATTATCTGGGCTGGGGACAATGTGTGGTGGGCAGTTTGACTGGGGCGGTCTCCTCCCAAAGAGTAACGGAGGAGCACGATGGTACGCTAACGACGGTCGGAAATCGTCGGGATTGTGCATAGGCAAAAGCGTGCTTGACTGCGAGACGGACAGGTCGAGCAGGGTCGAAAGACGGTCTAAGTGATCCGGTGGTTCTGTATGGAAGGGCCATCGCTCAACGGATAAAAGGTACGCCGGGGATAACAGGCTGATACCGCCCAAGAGTTCATATCGACGGCGGTGTTTGGCACCTCGATGTCGGCTCATCACATCCTGGGGCTGTAGCCGGTCCCAAGGGTATGGCTGTTCGCCATTTAAAGTGGTACGCGAGCTGGGTTCAGAACGTCGTGAGACAGTTCGGTCCCTATCTTCCGTGGGCGTTTGAGAATTGAGAGGGGCTGCTCCTAGTACGAGAGGACCGGAGTGGACGTACCTCTGGTGTTCCGGTTGTCACGCCAGTGGCACTGCCGGGTAGCTATGTACGGAAACGATAACCGCTGAAAGCATCTAAGCGGGAAGCGTGCCTCAAGATGAGTTCTCACCAGGGATTTAATCCCTCTGTAGAGCCGTTGCAGACTACGACGTTGATAGGTCAGGTGTGTAAGCGCTGTGAGGCGTTGAGCTAACTGATACTAATTGCTCGTGCGGCTTGACCATATAACGCCAAAAGCGTTTTTGGCAGGTCGAGATTGTTCCAGACAATCTTCGACACGTCCTCCATCCTTGGAGGACGAAGACGACCAAAACTGATAAAATGCATCACCGAGAAACTGCGAACGCAGTGCGACTTCAAGTCTCAAATCCCAGATTGGCTGTGTTGAGTCGAGGCATCGACTCAGGACGGTAAAACGGTTTGCTTGGCGACCATAGCGAGTGGGAACCACCCGATCCCATTCCGAACTCGGAAGTGAAAACACTCAGCGCCGATGATAGTGTGGGCCTGTCTCATGCGAAAGTAGGTCATCGCCAAGCTCTTAATGCAATACAAAACCCCGGTCCCAAAGGCCGGGGTTTTTGTTTTGCGCTGAAAACTCGGGCGATGGCTCAGCTTGAGCAGGAGACTCCATGCGACAAAACGTCAGGCTAGACGTTTTGGACGGCGGAGCCGGCGCGCAGCACCGAGCGCCACGGCCGGTGTTGCGCCTGCAACATCCGACATTCCCCACCTCCCTGCGGGTCAGATGGCGCGAGTCCAACAAGGTCATCGCCATGCTCTTAATTCGAGAACAAAACCATCCCAAAAGCCGGGGATTTGTGCGTTGGCGTGTCCGGATGTCGAGGATGGGCTTGCAGCAGCTACTCTTGGAAATCCCCATATTCACCATCAGCGCAATCAGTCACCGGATAAATGACTGGCGTTCATTTTAACGGCCACGATATGCCAAGCTCCGAGTCTCTGTGACTTCGACCCGTTTTCCGCAGGTCACAAACCCAGAAATGCCTTCCGTAAACTCGTGAATTCTGACCCTGGATTCAGATTCCTGTCGGCCTGTCGATAACAAAAGGTCGGGACGCCCCGAGCATTCGACTTTAGTCGGCAAACTGGCAAAACGAGCGTCTGCATCTACACTTCGATACGAGAATGGTCCCTGGTCCGACATGGGGCTTGAGAGGTAACTCCAGCATGCAATGGTTGTCCGGTCTTTCGATACGGCAGAAAGTACTGTTAATCCCAATAGCGGGAGCCATTGGATTCTTCTTCTATTTGATCGTGAGCTATTGGACGGCAAGTTCCAACGTTGTACTGCTCGAACGCGCGCGTGATGTGCAGTTCCCGGTGTTGCAGTCGGCTGAGAGGCAGTTGGTCGCATTGGGCCAAATTCGTGATGGCCTTCAATCTGCCGTGTCGGCAGGCGAGGAGGATGCGCTTGCCGCGGTGAAGCAGCGTGCCAATGTCTTGCAAACCGAGATTCGCGCGCTGGCAGATCTTGACCGGGATGCCTCATCCGAGGTGCAGAAACTCAATCAGGCGTTGACAGCGTATCTCGACGTCGCTGTGACACTGTCTGAACAGATGATCAAAGGCACGGCCGATTTTTCCAATCTGGAAAGCAAAGCGGCTGAAATGACCGCTTCTTATCAGCGCATTGAGCAGGCATTGACGGCATTCCGGGATGCCCAACAGAAAACGTTTACGGACAGTATCGACAGTGCCAACGCTGCCGCACAACGTACAGTTGTCATCGGAATTGCGGTCGGGGTCGGGACTGTGGCTTTGCTGTTTGTTATTGGTTTGGCTATTGCGTCCGCGCTGCGTCGGAACATCGCCAATGTTGTCGATTCGCTAAAGGATATCGCCCAGGGAAATGGTGATCTGCGTCGCCGTATCCGGAAGGAGAGCACTGACGAAATTGGCGAGCTCGTGGAGTGGTTCAATGCTTTTGTGGCAAAGCTGCAAGGTATCATCGGCGACGTGGTTGCCACCGCGCTGCCGCTCGCTGAGCTTGCCAAAAAGCTGAAAGTAGCGACCACTGAAACGCTCTCGCAAGTTGGTGAGCAACAGAACGGCGGCCGGCGGGTGCAGGACGCAGTGAACGAAATGAACAGCAGTGTGCAATCTGTGGCTCATAGCGCAGCGGATGCCGCTGCGTCGGCACAAGAGGCAGACGGCCAGGCGAAGAACGGGCTACGAGTGGTCAAGGAGACTGTGCAGCAAATTGAGGCGCTGGCGCGTGACGTGCGGTCAGCTGCCGACGTGATCAAGCAATTGGATGCCGACAGCGCTGCGGTCGGAACGATCTTGGATGTCATTCGCAATATCGCAGAGCAGACCAACCTGCTTGCGCTCAATGCGGCAATCGAGGCCGCGCGAGCCGGTGAACAGGGGCGTGGCTTTGCGGTCGTGGCTGATGAGGTGCGAACCTTGGCATCACGCACCCAGCAATCAACTTCGGAAATTCAGGGCATGATCGAGCGCTTGCAAAGCGCCGCCCGTAGTGCCGTTGAGGTGATGAGCAAAGGTACGCGGCAGGCCGAGGTCAGCGTAACAAATTCCGGTGCGGCCGGTAGTAGCCTCGAGGCGATTACCCAAACCGTCGCCAGCATTTCAAACATGAACGGTCGCATCGCCGAGGCAACCGAACAGCAGCAGCGGGTTGCGCAAACCATTGTCAGTAGCGTTTCAGAAATCAATGAACATGCAGCAAAAACTTCGGCCAGTGCGAATCGCATGGCCGATGTGAGTAACGAGTTGGCGGGGCTGGCTGGTAAACTGGAGTCGGTGGCGCGTCAGTTCAGTATCTAGCCGTTGCTTTTTTTTTGACGCGTTTTGCAGAGATGTCTGTTGGAGGAGGAATGTAATGCAACGAAACAAGAGTGTGCTTGCAGCAGCCGTCATGGCTGTCATTACAGGGTCTGCACACGCCGGTGACGTCACGATTAGTGGCTTTCTGACGGCAGGTGGTGGCGTGGCAGATGATGAGGAAGCAACGCCGTATGCTGGCTACAGTGAAGAAGATTTCACCTTTGACGCAGACACGGTCTTCGGTTTGCAAGTGTCGTCCGCGGTGAATGATAAGTTGACAGTTACTGGCCAGCTAATTGCCCGAGGTACGAATGACTACGAAGTCGATGCCGAGTGGGCATACCTGAGCTATGCGGTTAGCGACAGCTTCACATGGCGGATGGGGCGATTCCGTACTCCCCTGTATCTGTATTCTGACTATGTTGACGTCGGGTATGCGTTTAGCTGGATTCGTGCGCCGCGCGAAGTTTATTACTTGCCGTTCAACAATGTGCAGGGCATGGACTTCATCAGTCAGTACTCTTTGGGTTCTTGGGATGGGACCGTTCAGGGGTATTTCGGAGCGTTAACCGATAGCTTCTTTAACACTGATTTTCAGGCGGAAGTGAGCACTGAGCTGCGAAATCAGATGGGTCTTGCATTCACTCTGGGTAATGACTGGCTGACCCTACGGGCCGCGTACCACAAAGCCGATTTTAATCTCACCGGTTATGAAGCTCCACTGTCTGGCCTGATAGGGATTCTTTCAGGTCTTGGTTACCAAGACAATGCAGATCGACTACTTGTGGAAGATGATTCGGGTGACTTCCTGTCGGTAGGCTTCACCGTCGATACCGGAACATTTGTTGCAGCGGGTGAGTCGATTCGTTTTGAAATTGACAATGCACCATTTTCCATCGATAAGCGCAGCTATTTGATGCTCGGTTTTCGTGCCGGCGACTTCCTTTTCCATGTCACGGGATCTCGCTCAAGAGATGAGGCAGCAGACCTTTCGAGTGGCATAGATCCGACTATTCTTGTCGGTCCAGTTCCGCTGTATCTGCTAGTTGATGGTATTGCTGAAGCCAACGTTGCCGATAATGATGTGTTTAGTGTTGGTGTTCGTTGGGATTTCACCTCTTCAGCCGCATTCAAGTTGCAGGTAGATGACTATTCCGACAACACCGATGACTCCGGCGATAGCGATCAGAAAGTCGTTTCTTTCGCCATTTCGACTGTGTTCTAACAGGAGGGGATAAACATGAACGCGAAAAAGTCCGTGTTTGCTGCCCTGCTGTTGGCGCTGTCAGGCGGGGTGTTTGCAGAAGTGGCGGTGGTGGTGCATCCGAGTGCCGGCTTTGACAGCCTGAGTGAGGATGACATCAGTCGTTTGTTCCTGGGAAAGGCCAAGTCGTTCCCGAATGGTGAGTCGGCGGTGCCGATCAACCAGAACGAAGGCGAGGGGACCCGTGACAAGTTCAATGATGCGGTGGTCAAGAAGAACGCCTCGCAATTGAAGGCGTACTGGTCGCAGCTGGTCTTCACTGGAAAGGGCACGCCGCCGAAAGACGTTGGCGGCAGCGCCGACGTCAAAAAGCTGGTGGCAGCCAACCCGAACATGATCGGCTACATCGACAGTAGCGCCGTCGACGGTTCGGTCAAGGTGGTATACAAGATTCCGTAATGGAATTTACTCCCAACAAAAAAGCGCCTTACGGCGCTTTTTTGTTGGCTTGAAAAAGTGGTTCGCGAGAACTGTCGGGTTCGCCTTATCTTGCTGTTGTTGTTGTGTCGGCTTCGGTGAGTCGCCGGTATTGGAAAAATCAGTTTTGTTCAGCTGGCTCCTGATGGTGACACCACCGATAGTGCATATGTATCACCCATCGGGAAATGTCGTCGTCACACGAGAGTATCGCTGCGCCGACGCAGCCAGCCGGCGATGCTGAGTCGCTCGCGATGCGCTTCCTGCACTTCATGCGGAACATGTTCGGCCAGAAAGACGACCAAGGTGCCGGGCTGCGGTACCACCGTTTCCAGCAGCTCCTGATCGCGGTAAAGGCAGAGTTGACCGCCATCTGCTGCCGACCAGTCCGGGTTCAGGTACAACACCGTTGACACTTGTCGCGCGTTATTGCCGCGAAAGGCGTCGAGGTGGCGTCGGTAGAAGCTGCCCGGTGGATAACAGGCGTAGTGACATTCGTATTCGACCAGGCCCAACATCAGTTGCTGATTCAGCACCTGCCGCAGGTCCTCCATGGCGGCCAACCAGCGCTGCTGGACCTGCGTCTCACCGGTCAGCCAGCAGGTCAGGTCCGAGCGTGTCTGCGTAGCCAACTGGCGGCCATTGCCATGCCCGATAGCTGCCGGTTGCAAACGCCCGAGCTCACGAAACTGCAGCAATTCCTGGCGCAGTGCGGCAACGGCATCGGGCGCGATGGCGTCCGGAATGACGAGGTAGTCCTGCTGGCGCAACTGCGCGGCGATCTGAGCGGGCAAATCCGGTTGACGTAACATACGGAAGGGATGTCAAAACAGTGGCCATGTGGCCCGATATTCTAACGTTTCGGCTACTGGCCAGCTTGGGCTGGTACGTCCGTCGGCGGTATGATCCGCGTATACCCCGTGTAGCGTACCGGCCATTCCGGAACCGGTCAGGAGTCTTGCCTCATGAGTTCCCCTGTCGCTGGCGACAAGCCAAAGCTGATCCTGTTCGACACCACCCTGCGTGACGGCGAGCAGAGCCCCGGCGCTTCGATGGACAAGGACGAGAAGATCGCCATTGCCCGTCTGCTGGAAAAAATGAAAGTCGACGTCATCGAGGCCGGTTTTGCCATCGCCAGTCCCGGCGATTTCGAATCGGTGCAGGCCGTGGCCTCGGTCATCAAGGACTCAACGGTTTGCTCGCTGTCGCGGGCGCTGGACAAAGACATCGAGCGCGCAGCGGAAGCCTTGAAGCCGGCGGCGCGTGGTCGCATTCACACCTTCATTGCCACCTCGCCGATCCACATGAAGTACAAGCTGCAAATGGAGCCGGACAAGGTCGTCGAGCAGGCGGTGCGGGCGGTTACCAAGGCGCGCAACCTGATCGATGATGTCGAATTTTCCTGTGAAGACGCCGGTCGTTCCGAGATCGATTTCCTGTGCCGGATCATCGAGCAGGTGATCAATGCCGGCGCCCGCACTATCAACATTCCGGACACGGTCGGTTATGCGATGCCGCGCCAGTACGGCGCTACCATTCGCGAATTGATCGAGCGTATTCCAAATTCCGACAAAGCCATTTTCTCGGTGCACTGCCATAACGATTTGGGCTTGGCCGTCGCCAACTCGCTCGATGCGGTGATGAACGGTGCCCGTCAGGTCGAGTGCACCATCAACGGTCTGGGTGAGCGCGCTGGTAACGCCAGCCTGGAAGAGATCGTCATGGCGGTACGTACCCGCAAGGACTTCTTCCCGGTGCATGTTGATGTCGACACCACCCAAATTGTCCCGGCCTCGAAGCTGGTGTCGCGTGTCACCGGCTTCCCGGTGCAGCCGAACAAGGCGATTGTCGGCGGCAACGCGTTTGCCCACGAATCCGGCATTCACCAGGACGGCATGCTGAAGAACCGTGAAACCTACGAAATCATGCGCGCGGAAGATGTGGGTTGGAAAACCAACCGCATGGTGCTCGGCAAGCATTCCGGTCGGAATGCGTTCAAGAGCCATTTGGCTGAACTCGGCGTGACCTTCGCCAACGAAGCCGATCTCAATGCCGCGTTTGCCCGGTTCAAGGATCTGGCCGACAAAAAGCACGAGATTTTCGATGACGATCTGCTCGCCATTGCCAAGGACAGCCAGCAGATCCAGGTCAACGAGGCGCTGCGTCTGGTCAGCCTGAAAGTGCACAGCGAGACCGGTGAAACGCCGGCCGCGTCGCTGGTGCTGTCAGTCAATGGCAGTGAGAAGAAAGCCGAGGCGCAGGGCAATGGCCCGGTCGATGCCGCTTATCGCGCGGTCAATTCGCTGGTTGGCAATGACGTGAATGTCGAAGAGTTCACCGTCAATGCCGTCACCAAGGGCATGGATTCGCAGGTGGAAGTGAACGTGCGAGTCGAGCACGACAACCACATCGTCACCGGCCACGGTGCCGATCTCGATATCGTCGTCGCGTCGGTCAAGGCCTACTTGCACGCGCTGAACACGCTGCAGTCGGTCGAGTCGCGGCTGCATCCGCACGGTGCGCACTGAGTGCACCTGTCGATGCGGGTGAAGCCGTGATGGCCAGTCTCGATCGCAGCGCCGCGCTGCGCCGGCTTGGCATTACCGAATGGTTGCCGCGTCATGACGACGCGGCAATCGCGGCGGCTTTCGATGCCGAACAGGCGTCGAGCGAGCAGGTGCCGGAGTCCGCACGTGCGCCATTGCCGGCGGCGCCGATTCATGCGGCGAAGGAGTCCGTTATTGCTGCGGCCTCTCCTGCTACAGCGCCTTCTGCCGGTGCGCGCGCCGTCAATGCCGATGCGCCCATGACGGTCTCATCTGCGGCGACCGCTGGGACGGCTGGCCAGTCTTCACCAAGCGCATCGTGGAGTCCCGCGCCACCAGCAGCCAGCACGGCTGCCAGCTTGCGCGGCCGCCTGCTGCGGTCCGCGGCCAACGCGCCGCTGCTGGTCCTGGCAATGGCGGAAAAATCGCCGCGCGATACCTTGCTCAATGCCGATTCGGCTGCCGGCGCGCTGCTGCAGGCGATGCTGGCCGAGCTGGCCGTGCCGAACGCGATCGCGCTGCTCGGCGTTGGCGGCGGCGAGCCGATTGCGGTGCCCGACACGGTGCTTGTGCTCGGCGAACGCAGTGCCCGT
>DASUEK010000164.1:0-4229 GCA_036275115.1 Permianibacter sp.
ATCGCTACTGCTTCCCTCACTTGAATTTCCACAGCCGGGTTCAAATTCGAATATTCAAAGCGCAAGAATTCAGTTACGTCCTCAACTGACCATGGGCCGAACGATGCCGTGCAATCTTCAAACTCTTCTTGAATCTCGCGCCACGAAGCGTATGCCTTTGTCGAAAGCAAGACATTTTCTTTTGTGTAAATAATCGACAAATTCACCGCTTCGCCTGCTTCAACGCCGCACTGATACAGGCTTTCACCTGATCCGGTTCCTGCAGCCGCTCATAGACATCAGCCAGCATCAACCATGCTTCAGCGCTGGGTGCGAGTTTGACCAATTGATTCAGATAACGCTGGGCCTTGATCCAATTCTGGGCGCGGACGGCCAGTTTGGCGAAGGTCATCAGCATGATGGCGTCGGGTTCGCGTTTCAGCGCCCATTGTTCGGCGGTAGTCAGTTGCAGCGCGGCGTCGCGGCCGGGGATGTTGCCGTACAGCGCGATCAGATCCTTGTTCCACGCTGTTTCGATGTATTTGCGGGTCATCCGCTCGGCTTCGTGGATGGCGTCGGCAGCGACCAGCGCCTGCACATACGCGGTAAATGTCGCGACATCGCGACGCGCGGCTTTGCTGGCACTGCGCCAGAGCGTACGCAGCATTTCGACATCGCGCGACTTGCCGAGCCGGTGACTCAGGATAGCCATTTCGAGTTTGTCGAGCCGCTCTGTGGGCAGCACATCGAACTTGCGCAAGCGTGGCAGCAGTTTTTCCAGCGCGTTGTAATCACCGACCTGGCGTAGCACGTGTTGCAGCAGTTTCAGCATGGCGGCGTTGCGCGGTTCGATGCGATCCAGTTGCTGCAGGATGACCAGCGCGTGTTCGTAATGACCGCTGCGCAGGTGCAGCCGGGCTTCGGTCAGACCGACCGCGAGATCGGCTTCCGGATCGACGACATGGGCCATGCGCAGGTGCTTGTCGCGCCGGTCCAGCGCACCGAGCTCCTGCGCGGCCATGGCGGCGCCGAGATAATTCAACAGTTTCGATTCGGAAGCGCGCGCGGCCTCCAGCATCATCGCCTCGGCGTCGCTCCAGCGACCTTCGGTCAACGCCCGGATGCCGTCCTGGGTGCGCAAGCGGGCGCGGCGCACGCGCCGGCTGCGCACCAGATTGCGAACATGGCCTTTGAGCGAGCCGGCGGTGCCGAGTGCAGCGCCAACGAGCAGCGTGCCGAGCAGCACGACAATCAACAACGCAACACTGAGCGACAACCGGGCTTCCACGGTGTACTGACCGGTGCCCACCATGACATAACCCGGGATCAACGCCAGATGCGGCCCCATCAGCATGCCGATCACCAGCGCGAACAGTGCCCACCAACGCAGCTTCACCGTGGCACTCCTTTTGCCGGCAGTGCGGGTATCACCCGATCACAGCGGTTCATGGTTGCCCCCCTTCGGTCAGCGCCGACAGTTTCAGCTCGGCGGTGATCGCGACACTTTGCTGCTGCAATTTTTGCAGACTGGCGCGCAAGGCATCACTGCCTTCGGCATTGCTGTAGTACTGGTCGAGCAGGCGCAGCGCCCGGGTCAATGCTTCCTGATAACTGCTGCTTTCGTGCTGGAATGCCGCCAACCGCGCTTCCGACAGCGCGAGGCTCAGCGCCAGCTTGATGCGACGACTTTCTGCGGCATCCGGCGGCGCGACCACGTCGGCATCATGTTTGCGCACCAGAAACCAGTCGCCACTGTATTGTTGCCAGGTCGATTTCAGCTCGCCGAGCCAGCCGGTTTCTTGCGCATCACTTTGAATCAGGTAGCGGCCGTTTTCCAAGGCCGGGCCGAGTGGCAGCAACGCATTGACGTGTTGCTGCAGCGCGGCCAGTTCGCGCGCGGTAGCGAGCACATCGATCGGCGGCAACGCGGCCAATTTTTCCCGGTCAGCCATGACGCGTTGGCGCAGCGCCTGATTGACTGGCAGCTTGCTGCTCAGCAACTCTTGGGCGGCACCGTCGAGTGCCGCGATGGCGCCGCGCAAATCCTGTTGCAAGCTGAGCCGTTGCGCCGCCTGATGAATGTAGTATTCGGCCGCGTGCCGGCGCTGGGCATCCGCGAAGGAATCGGCACCGCCGGCGACCAGCGCACGCAGATCCTCGTGGCTGCCTTGCAGCAGGGCGATTTTTTCTTGCATGGTACTGAGCGCGAGTGTTTGGTTGCGCATGCTCTCGCTGAGATCACGACGTAGCTCGGCAACGGTTTCCTGCAGCACCGCTTCATTGCGCTCGCTGATCCGGGATTGATCATGCAGGCGCCAGATCGCCACCGACAACAGCACCAGCACGGACAGCAGAATCAGGCCGAGCAACCAAAACAACGGTGCGCGGGAAGTGGGCACGACGGCAGCAGTGACGGTCGGTAATGGTGTGGTCATGGCCGGGACAGCGGCGGGCGCAACAGGGGCGGTGCGGTCGGGCGGTGTCAGCTCGGTCATAGTCGTCCTTGGGCTTGGCGTATGGCGCGTTGTATGGCGGCGAACAAGGCATCGCTGTCGGTGCCACTGGCGGTCACCACATGCTGGCAACGCGGCGCCGCCATTTCGGCGATGCGGGTACTGGCAGCAACCAAGATCAGTCGTTGCACGTGTTCGGCGGGGATTATGGCACAAAGGCGGGCGAGCGCTTCGCCGCTGGTGAGTACAACGAGCAAAGGTTGCGTCGCCAGTTGCCGCAGTTGTCGGATCAGATCGGCATCCACCGGACGCTTGCGGTAAACCTCGAGGTATTTGACCTCGGCACCGCGCTGGGTCAGCGCCTCACGCAGCAGATCGCGGCCGCTGTCGCCACGGACGATGTGAATGCGCGCATTGGCGACCTGCTGCAATCCCGCCAGCGCCAACAGACCTTCGCTGTTTTCCTGCACTGGCGCCGGCGTCTGCGGCCAGCCGTGTTCGGCGAGCGCCTGGGCAGTGGCGCGGCCGACCGCGTAGCGTGGCAGATTGCGCCACGCGCGCGGCAATTGCGGCACACCAAATTCGGCTGCCGCCGGCGAAACAAAAATCAGGCGATCGGGCGCCTGACTCAGCGCATCGGCAGGCAGCAATTGCGCTTCCAGTTCGATCAGCGCCAGTTGCTTGACCGTCATGCCGAGCGCGCGCAGACGCGGGCCGAGTTCGTCAGCGCGACCGCTGCTGCGGGTCAGCAACACGGTCGGCATGGCGGCGCGCGCAGACATCAGCTGCCGTACACGCGGCGCAAAATCTCGCCGGCGCCCTGCGTCAGCAGTTGCGCAGCGACCTGTTGGCCGAGCACTTCCGGCGCTGCCGCGCTGGCGCTGGCTTCCGCTTTCAGCAGCTGGCTGCCGTCGACATCACCGACCCGACCGCGCAGTTGCAACTGATCACCGGCGAGCACGGCGAACGCGGCAATCGGCACCTGACAGCCGCCTTGCAGCGCGGCGTTCATGGCCCGCTCGGCGCGCACGCAAAGCGCGGTCGGTTCGTGGTGCAGTGGCGCCAGCAGGGCGCGGATGCGGTCGTCGGCGAGCCGGCATTCGATGCCGACCGCGCCTTGCCCGGCCGCCGGCAGCGACAAGGCATGGTCGAGCTTTTGCCGGATGCGGTCGGCAAGGCCGAGCCGGATCAGGCCGGCAGCGGCGAGCACCACCGCGTCATACTGGCCGGCATCGAGCTTGCCGAGCCGGGTGCCGACGTTGCCGCGCAAGTCACGAATGTCCAGGTCCGGCCGCGCCTGCAACAGCTGGCAGCGACGGCGCAGCGAGGATGTGCCGACAATGGCGCCTTGCGGCAAGTCATTGAGGCTGACGTAGGTGTTGGAGACAAAGGCGTCGGCCGGATCTTCGCGTTCGCAGATGGTGACGAGGCCGAGCCCCTCCGGGAAATCGACTGGCACATCCTTCATGGAATGGACGGCGATGTCGGCCCGGCCATCGAGCAAGGCCTGCTCCAGCTCCTTGACGAACAGCCCCTTGCCGCCAATCTTGGCCAGCGGGGCATCGAGGATCTTGTCGCCTTGGGTCGTGAACTTGACCAGTTCGACGACGATGCCGGCATGAAAGCGCTCCAACTCGGCTTTGACAAACTCGGCCTGCCACAGCGCAAGCGGTGATTGGCGGGTGGCGATACGGACGGTCGGGAGGCTCATGCCGGGTTCCAGGAAAGCGCAAAGGCGTGGCCCCGGATCGTAGGGCCGGTCAGGACCGGCCAGCAAGCCGGAAGATCAACCGATGG
>DASUEK010000165.1:0-2529 GCA_036275115.1 Permianibacter sp.
ATCGCTGCGCTGCCATTTTCGACCCGCACCGTGCGCCAGTGAGCGCAGGCTGCGATCGTCAACCAACGGTTGCACCAGATAGCTGTAATCGCCGCGCGAACCGGGAATGATGACCGGACCGGCATCGGCCGGCGTGGCGCCCTTGCGGTGCAACCAGCCGTCATAACCGACAATGGTCGCGCGGCTGACCAGGTTGTGGTGCACATCGAGGCGCTTGCTGCCCTCGCTGCGCAGGCGCTGCAACATCCGCTGGCCAATCAGGTCGCGGTTGCATGCGGCAAAGCGCAAGGCCGCGTTATGCCGCGCCAGATAATGCTCCGCATCGGCACTGTCCGCTGCCAGACCGTGGTGACCAAACTGCTCGATTTGCTCGCGCAGAATGCTTTCGCCCAATCCGCGCGAGCCACTGTGCACCAACAGCAGGAGACGTTGCCGATCGAGCGACAGTGCAAGCACGGCCTGCTCGTCATACACCTCGTCCAGTTGTTGCAATTCGGCGAAGTGATTGCCGCCACCTATGGTGCCCAGCGAGCGTTCATGACCTGTCAGCGGCAAACCGAACGTGTCGATGCCTTGCTGCCAGAGCGCGTTGTCACAGTCGGCCAACGGCAGATCAATGTTGCCGAGCCGTTGCTCCAGTTTGTCCAGTCGCAACGTGGCGACGGGCAGATCGGTCTGCCACAGTGCCATGCCGCAACCGATGTCGTTGCCGACCAGTGCGGGATAAAACCGTTCCCGGGAAAAAAACGCCGCACCGACCGGATAGCCACGGCCCGGATGCAAGTCCGGCATGCCGGCGACGTACTGCATGCCCGGCAAGCGGGCGGTTGTTTCGAGTTGTTGGATCGCTTTACCTTCGATCCAGGTGTGGTCCGAGGCAATCAAAACAATGCCGTCGGCCAACTGCAGATAGCAATTGCCCATGATCCATTCCTGATGGAAAACAAAAAGAAATTGGAAATGGCAGGCCGGAGCCGGGCAATGCGTGCCGCTGCTGCAAATACGAATGTCGCGAAGCGACTTCACCCTCATCACCCTCGCCCCTGGTGGGGGAGGGTGGCGCGTAGCGCCGGGAGAGGGAAACGCGTAAGCGTTAGCGGCGGTAGACGATCAAACCGGGCACGACCTGCAAAGGTGCGACGCGTACTTCATGTTGGAGTCCTCCTTTGCGGTGTGTGAGTGAGAAGGCGCGCATGCTATGCCGATCAAAAGAAAAGTGCAACGCTCGTTCTGACCAGCGGTCGCCGGCGGGTGACGGTGATGGGCCGTCCGCCGACCGGTGCTGCCGGTGGCTGCGACCAACCGCACTGACGCTGCGACGAATGTCTGCCGGGCGCGCGTCGGCTCGCCTAGAATGCAGCATCGAACCGGTGTCCGAGGGGGCCGATTGTGCTGGGTGTGCTGCTGCAAAATCGCATACGACTGTTTTGGCTGCTGAACATCAGCGGCTGGGCGGCTTACGGTTTTGCCAATTATCTGGCTGGTCGCTACTGGGGCGAGGAGTGGGGCTTGCCGCTGTACCGTCTGGTCAGTTCCGCCACCGGTTTCGTGATCAGTCTGGGCTTGCGCCAGATCTACAAAGCCATCTGGGAACAATCCGTCTGGCGTCAGGCGCTGGTGGTGATCGTCAGCGCCTACCTGTGCGCCGCCGTCATGGCGGTATTGTGCAATGCCGCGCTCTGGGAGCTCTATCCCGAGCACTACACCGATACCGATCGCCACCTGATGCACTACTTCAAAGGCGTGACCGGACTGTTCTACATGTTCATCTGTTGGAGCGGGCTGTATTACGGGTTCAAGTTCTATGAAGGCATGCAGCTGGCGACCCAGCGGGCGCTGCGCGCCAATGCCCTGGCGCATGAGTCGCAGCTGAAAATGTTGCGCTACCAGCTCAACCCGCATTTCCTGTTCAACACGCTGAACGCCATCTCGACCCTGATTCTGGAAAAAAACACCATCGTGGCCAATGACATGGTGGCGCGTTTGTCGAACTTTCTGCGCTATTCGCTCGACAACGATCCGATGCAGAAAACCACGCTGGCGCAGGAAATCAATGCACTGAAGCTGTATCTGGATATCGAGAAAGTGCGCTTCGAAGACCGGCTGAATCTGGTGTTCGATCTGGAGGAGACGGCGCTCGATGGCCTGATCCCGAGCCTGCTGCTGCAGCCGCTGGTGGAGAACGCCATCAAATACGCCATCGCCAAATCCGAGCAAGGCGGCACCATCGCGATCCGTGCCCGGGTGTTCGCCCGCGAGCTGTTGCTGGAGGTCAGCGACGATGGCCCCGGCATTCCCGGTCTGACCGATGGCGGTGCCCTCCCACACAATGGTGGCTTTCCACAAAACGGCACTGGCCAAAATAACGGCACTGGCGCGGGCAACGGTAAGACCGGCTGCGGTGTCGGTGTCCGCAACACCCGCGAGCGCTTGCGCGAATTGTATGGCGATGCCCACTCGTTCCAGCTCAGCAATATCGAGCCGCACGGCTTGCAGATCAGCATCCGCATTCCCTTCCAGACTGACGGC
>DASUEK010000166.1:0-4214 GCA_036275115.1 Permianibacter sp.
CGCACTCAGCGTCAAGGCGGCACCGGCGCGCCCAGGTTTGCCATGGTGGTTTTTTGCGTTGCTCGCGCTCGCCGTGCTCATTCTGGTGTGGCGACTCTGGTTGTCATCGACCACCGTTTCGACTGACGACCGCCACGCGACCACTGCACCAGACGTCGCCACATCAGCTGCAGATAACGCATTCGCACCGGCGAGCAACGACAGCCGGTTGAAGACCCACACCATTACCGTGCCGGCGCCTGCACCTGCTGTCGCCAGCACGGACGGCCTCAACCGGAATGGCGCCGCGGTGCCGCCAACCGAGACACGTTCAGCATCGGCGCCTGCCAGCATCGGCTGGGAGTTGGTGAGTCCGGCCCAAGAAGCCGAAGACCAATGGCCGGATGCCGCCGAACTGGCTGGCACCGCAGCGGAAACCGAGCTCGAGACAGCAACTGCGCAACAAGCCCAGCCGCACAGCGAAAGCCTTGCGAATCCAACCGTCGCGACAACGCTCGCCGGCCAGCAATCGCAGACCGCGCGCAACGAACCGGTGGTGTTCGAACGCGCCCCGGCACAATTGAGTCCAGTCGAACAGCTGGAGCAGCTGCGTGCGCAGGCACGCGCCGCGCTGGCAGTCGGCGATCTCGCGACAGCCGCGCAGGCCATCGATCGCGGTCTGCAACTGCAAGCCACCGATGGCGAGCTGCAAACCCTGCAGCTCGACTGGCTGCACCGGCAATCACCGGAACAGGCCGAGCAGCACGTCGAACAACTGCTGCAACGCCAGCCTGACAATGGGTCGGTACGGCAATGGCTGGGGGCCTACTATCTGCAACAGCAGCAAGCGGCAAAAGCACTCGACACGCTGCAAGCACAGGCGCCGGCACTGACGCAGGCGCCGGATTATCACGGTGTGCTCGCACTTGCCGAACAACAAACTGGCCAGCATCAGGCCGCTGCCAAACGTTACCTGCAGCTGACGCAACTGCAACCGCAGCATGGCCGGCACTGGGCTGGCCTTGCGCTGTCACAGGAATCACTCGGCCAACCGGCAGAAGCGATTCGCGCCTGGCGTCTGGCGTTGCGTGACGCCGCCCTGCCGGCGGCGCTGGCTCGCTTCGCCGAGCAACGCTTGCAGCGGCTGCAGGCCAACGCGCCCTCATCACAGGTCTCGCCATGAAACGACAAAAAATTCGACTCGGTGATTTGCTGGTCGAGAACGGCGTCATCAGCGCCGAGCAATTGCAAGCGGCGCTGAAGCAGCAAGCCGGTACCGGTCAGCGGCTTGGCACCACCTTGATCGACATGCAGGTGGTCGAAGAAACCCAGTTGCTGAAATTCCTCGCCCAGCAACTGCAGATTCCGTTCATCGAACTCGGCCGGCACAAACTCAACGAACAAGTCGCGCAAAAGCTGACCGAAGTGCAGGCGCGGCGCTATCGCGCCCTGCTGATCGAAGAAGCGGCCGGCCATTATCTGGCGGTGATGTCGGACCCGACCGATCTGACCCGCGTTGACGAGATGCAGTCGCTGCTCGACAAGCCGCTACGCATCGCTGTCACCCGCGAAAGCGAGTTGATGCGAGCCATCGACATCGTCTACCGCCACACCGAACAAATCGAATCGCTGGCGCAGGAACTCAGTGAAGCCAGTGGCGATCAATTCGATCTCGCCCGGCTCAGCGACAGCGTCGATGTCTCGGAGGCGCCGGTGGCGCGCCTGCTGCAAACCATTTTTGAAGACGCGATCAAGTACGGCGCCTCGGACGTGCACCTCGAACCGGAGGAAAGCAGCCTGCGTATCCGCTTGCGGGTCGACGGCGTGCTGCAGGAACAGGTGGTGCGCGAAGCTCGCATCGCGCCCGCCGTGGTGCTGCGGCTGAAGCTGATGTCGAATCTCGACATTTCGGAAAAACGTCGGCCGCAGGATGGCCGCTTCAATATCAATGTCCAGGGCCGCAACATCGATGTCCGTCTGGCAACGCTGCCGGTTCAGCATGGCGAGTCGGTTGTCATGCGTTTGCTCGACCAGAGTGGTGGCCAACTGCGTATCGATCAAATTGGCATGCCACCGGCGCAAGCGGAAGAACTGCGCAAACTGCTGCGCTGGCCGCACGGTATTTTGCTGGTGACCGGCCCGACCGGCTCCGGTAAATCGACCACGCTCTATGCCGCCCTCAATGAACTGAACAAGCCTGACGTCAAGATCATCACCGTCGAAGATCCGGTCGAATACCGGCTGCCACGGGTCAATCAGGTCCAGGTCAACACCAAGATTGATTTGAGTTTTGCCGCCGTGCTGCGCACCGTGTTGCGCGCCGACCCCGACATCATCATGGTCGGCGAAATGCGCGATCAGGAAACCGCCACCATCGGCCTGCGCGCCGCACTCACCGGTCACTTGGTGCTGTCAACGCTGCACACCAATGACGCCATCCAGAGCGCACTGCGGCTGACCGACATGGGTGCCGAACCGTATTTGGTGGCCAGCACCCTGCGCGGCATCATTGCCCAGCGGCTCATTCGCAAACTCTGCCCGCATTGCGCGCAGCCCACCGAACTGACGCCGCAGCAAAAAAGCTGGCTGCATCAACTCGGTGAAACCCAGACCGACGGGTTCAAAACCGCGCGCGGCTGCAACCACTGCAACCAGACCGGCTACCGCGGCCGGCTCGGCGTGTTCGAGCTACTCATCATCAACGACGAGCTGGCCGAGGCACTGCGCCGGCAGGATCAAAGCGGCTTTGTTGCCGCAGCAAAGCGCGCCCCCGGTTACCGGCCGCTCGGCATGGCCGCGCTCGATTTTGCCCGTGCCGGCGCCACCTCGCTGGATGAAGTGACCCGGGTCAGCGAAGTCAGTCTGCTGGAAGAATGAAGCTCACGATGATCGCGATGTTGCTGACACAGCCCGCTACAGGAAACTGATGCCATGCCCATGTATTACTACAAAGGCCGCAACAGTGCCGGCGAGCTGATTGAAGGCCGCAGTGAAGCCGGCACCGCCGATACGCTGGCCTCACGGCTGATGGCCGACGGCATCATGCCGACCAGTATCGACGAGCAATTGGCGGCCGTGCCGGAGCGCAAACGGCCCTTTCAGTTGTTTGTCCGGCAAAAGGCCTCGCTGCCGGATTTGATCATGTTCAGCCGGCAGATGTATTCGCTGACCAAAGCCGGCGTTCCGATCATCCGCGCCATTTCCGGCCTCGCCGAAACCAGCGCCAGCATTGAATTGAAACAGGCCCTGCTGGCGGTGGTTGACGACTTGACCTCGGGTATCGAGCTCGCCGCCGCGATGGGCAAACAGGGCCATGTGTTTTCCGCGCTGTATGTCAGCATGGTCCATGTCGGTGAGAACACCGGTCGGCTCGATCTGGCATTCGAACAGATTGGTCATTATCTGGAGCTGGAGCTCGATACCAGTCAGCGCATCAAACAGGCCATGCGTTACCCGACCATCGTGCTGATTGCAATGGCGGTCGCCATCACGGTGATCAACCTGTTCGTGGTGCCGGCATTTTCGTCAATGTTTGCGGCATTCAATGCCGAGCTGCCGCTGCCGACCCGTATTCTGATCTTTACTTCGAACTTCTTTGTCAGCTACTGGCCGTACATGGCCGCTGCAGCGACCGGAAGTTTTTTCTTTTTCCAGCACTGGAAGCAAACCACGCCGGGCCAGCTGGTGTGGGATGGCTTCAAGCTGAACATTCCGATCATCGGCAAAATCATCTACCGCGCCCTGCTCGCCCGTTTTGCCCGCTCGTTTGCCATGTGCCAGCGCGCCGGCGTACCCATCTCCACGTCGCTTGCGGTGGTCGCCAATGCGGTCGACAACGCCAAGGTCGCCGTGATGGTGCGCAAGATGCGCGAAGGGGTCGAGCGCGGCGAAAACATCAGCCGCACCGCACACAGCACCGGCATGTTTTCGCCGTTGGTGCTGCAGATGCTGGTGGTCGGCGAGGAAACCGGCCAACTCGACAAGCTGCTGGATGAAGTCGCGGATTTTTATGAGCGCGAAGTCGACTACGACCTGAAACGGCTGGCACAAAACATCGAACCGATTCTGATCGTCGCGATGGGGGCCATGGTGCTGGTGCTGGCGCTCGGCATCTTCCTGCCGATGTGGCAGCTCGCCTCGGTCGCCCGCGGAACCTGAGGCATGCGTGTGACACGAGGTTTCAGTCTGCTGGAATTTGCCGTCGTCGTGTTGATCGTTGCACTGACGGTCTATGC
>DASUEK010000167.1:0-7555 GCA_036275115.1 Permianibacter sp.
ATCCAGTGCAATCAAGGTACCGCCCGCTTTCACCCAATCGGCAATGCGTTTGCTCTGCTCGTCATTGAGTGCGCGATAGCGGCCATCCGGCAATACCAGATGACTGTAAGCATCAAGATTGACGTCGGCGAAACTGCCGAGCGGCACCATCACCAGCGGCATGTGCATGCGGAAATCGAGCAGATGCCAGATCTCGCCGGCACTGGTTGAATCGACACCAGAGCCGATCAGCATCAGGACTGTCGGTGGTGTCAGCGGTTTTACGCTCGGGCTGCCGAGATCGCTGCCGGCATCGGCATAGCCGGAACGGATGCTTATCAGCTCGATGGCATCACGCGCGGCAATCTCCTGCAGCATGACACGCAAACGGTCGAGCGGCACCGATTGCCCACCGAGCGGAATCACCACGCTGCCACGCGCCAACTCACGCGCACCGCTGCTGGTCTTGATGGTGATGGGTTTGGTATTGGCGCGCAGGTTGACGCCCTCGCGCAGCAACTGATGCGCCGCGCGCGGCGCATAAAAGCTGTCCCAGCTGAACGCATAGGCGACATCGCTGTCGGCTTTTTCCGGCAGCGCCCGCCCGGTCGGCGGCACCAGTTTTTGCAACCGTTCGCCGAGCCAGTCCTTGCGCCACTGGCCGCGCCGGATCTCTGCATAAGGCATGTCGAATGCGAGTGGCAAGGTCCACGCTGACACGTCGTAGAACACCGGTGTCTTGAACTGCATGCGCGCTTCGAACAGCGATTTCAGCAAACGGTATTGCCGCTGTTCGTACGGGATGACATAGGCGTTGCCGGCGCGAAAGCGCTGCTCGCCGACCGTGACATCGGCTGACAGCCGGTGCACTTGCAGGCCATGCGCGAGCAGAATGCGCAGGAACTGGTATTCGCGGGCGGGATCGGCGGGCTCGGCAAAGACGATGGCGCGGCCTTCGTCCTGCGCGGCGGCGAGCGCGGCGTCCTGATAGAACTTGTCCTGCCATTGCTTCAGTTGCTGGCGCAGCTCGTCGGCCGCACGCAGCGTCGACAGCGACGTGGTGAACTGGTTGCGGATGGCGAACGGAAAGCTGACCGCGCCGTTCTTGCCTTGCTGCAAATGACCGCGGGCGCTGGCCTGTTCAAACAAAATACCGACGCTGCCCTGGATGTCGGGATAGGTCGAGCCTTTGCCGTAGTAAAAATCATCAAAATTTTCTTTGCTGTAATAGAGCCGCTTGTCGGCATCAAACGCTGCGGCGTGATAGCGGGCAATCGCATCGGTCAGGCGCAGGTTTTCGGCCGGCGTCAGCGGATGCTGGCGCGCGGGCACACCGGGCTGAAAGAAATAGGTGCTGTCAGTGCCCATTTCGTGGAAATCACCAAGCACATGCGGTTTCCATTCCTGGAATTTCAGCACCCGGGCGTAGGACTCCGGCTGCTGCACCATCAGCCAGTCGCGATTCAAATCGAACCAGTAATGATTGCCACGGCCGTTGGGCCAAGCCTCGCGGTGTTCGACGTGTTGTGGTTCGGCCACCAGCATCCGGCCGCGGTAGCTGTTGACCCAACTGCTGAACCGGGTCATGCCGTCCGGATTCAACACCGGGTCGAGCACGATGATTGTGCGTTCCAGCATCTTCTCGATGGCAGGGTCGCGACTGGCGGCAAGAAAATACGCGGTCAGCAAGGCTGCGTTGGCGCCGCTGGCTTCGTTGCCGTGAACGCTGTAAGCGAGCCAGACAATCAGCGGACCGTCATTCTTGCCGGCCGCGCGGGCGGCACGAATATCGTCCAGGCGGGCGCGATTGCTGGCGCTGGTGATGATCGCGTGCAGCAGCGGCCGCTGCTCATGGCTGCGGCCAATCTCTTCCAGCTGCACGCGCGGCGAACGGCGCGCCAGCAGCCGCAAATAGTCGAGCTGTTGTTCCGGTCGTACATGCCAGTCGCCGAGTTCATAGCCGAGCGCCTCGGCAGGCACCGGGACATCCGGGTCAAACACGGTGCCGGCCGGTACGACGCCATCGAAGTAGTAGTCGAGCTCGACCGCCTGCGACACCGGCAACACGAGCTGGCTCATCAGCAGCGCAGCGGCAACGAGACGACCCACAGCAACTTTCATCGGTTCTGCTCCCCAGTGGGATATCGGCAAATCTGCCCGGAGCATACGCAAAATGTGCGCTTAGGCCAAAGCCCACGTAAAAGTTGAGGGTATGGCCTGCCGTGAAAGCGCGCCCGGATGGCGGTATCATGACCAGCGGCCGTCAGGCCGGTCACCCAAGTGTCGTCAGTCGAGTTGTCGCCATGATCCGCATTACCGAAACCGCCCAAGCCCACTTCCGCAAGCTGCTGTCGCAGCAGAGCGAGCCGGACACCCACATTCGTGTGTTCGTGGTCAACCCCGGCACAGCCCGCGCGGAATGCGGCGTGTCGTACTGCCCGCCAAGCGCGGTGGAAAGCACCGACATCAAATACGAGTACGACGGCTTCTCGGCGTTTGTCGATCCGGACAGCGATCCGTTTCTGGAAGACGCCGAGATCGATCTGAAAACCGACAACCTCGGTTCGCAGCTGACCTTGAAAGCGCCGAATGCGAAAACGCCGCAAGTGAGCCCGGATGCGCCGCTCGCCGATCGGGTCAATTACGTTCTGGAAGCCGAAGTGAATCCACAGCTCGCCTCGCATGGCGGCAAGGTGACGCTGGTCGAACTCACCGCCGAAAGCGTTGCGGTGCTGCAATTTGGCGGTGGCTGCCACGGTTGCAGCCAAGTCGATCTCACGCTCAAGCACGGCATCGAAAAAACGCTGCTGGAAAAATTCCCGGAACTGACCGGCGTGCGCGACATCACCGAGCACGCCAGCGGCGACAATCCGTATTACCGCTAAGCCCGTAACGGCCGATCTGACAATCGGCCGTTTTGCTGTCGTGGTCAAGATTTGCTGACGTGGTCTGAATTTGCTGGCGTAGCCAGAGTCGAGCGCGACAGCGACTCACCTGCTCCCCCGATTTTCACAACAAGCGCCGTCCCGAGATGGCCTTTCACTGCAAGGAGAAACCGATGCGCACCGCCTTATTCGGTGGAATCGTCATGGCCGGCGTCACGCTGGCCGCTTGTCAGAGCCTGAGTCCCACCATGAAAACAGCACCGTTGCCGCCGTATCCGGTCAGCAAGACCGTTGATCAGGTCGATGATTACCACGGCACCAAAGTGGCCGACCCGTATCGCTGGCTGGAAACCGACGATGCCGACAGCCAAGCCTGGGTCGAAGCGCAGCGCCAGTACGCGGAAAACTATCTGGCGACATTGCCGACCCGCGATGACTACAAAAAGCGCCTGACCGAACTGTGGAACTATGAGCGCTACAGCGCGCCGGAAGAAAAAGGCGGCCGCTATTTTTATTACTACAACAACGGCCTGCAGAACCAGTCCGTGATGTATGTGCAGGACAGCGCCAGTGCGCCGGCGCGCGTGCTGCTCGATCCGAACACGCTGTCGGCTGACGGCACCGTTGCGCTGTCGGGCACGGCAATCAGCAAAGACGGCAAGCGACTCGCCTATGGCGTGTCGAAAAGCGGTTCGGACTGGCAGGAATGGTTCGTGCGCGATGTCGATACCGGCAAGGATTTGACCGACAACATCAAGTGGGTAAAATTCTCTGGCGCCGAGTGGACCCCGGATGGCAAAGGCTTTTTCTACGCCCGTTATGACGAGCCGAAAGCCGGCACGGAACTCTCCGGCCAGAACTATTTCCAGAAACTGTATTACCACCAGCTCGGCACCGATCAGAGTCAGGACGTGCTGGTTTATCACCGTCCGGATGAAAAAGAATGGGGTTTTGGCGCCACGGTCAGCGATGACGGCAACTGGCTGATCATTCCGGTCTGGCAAGGCACTGATCCGCGCAACCGGGTGTTCTACAAGGCGCTGACCGGCAAAGATCAAGCGGTCAAGCCCTTGATCGAAATCGTCGAAGCCGATTACAGCTTCCTCGGCAACGACGGCTCGGTGTTCTACTTCAAGACCGATTTCAATGCGCCGCGCGCCCGCATCGTCGCCATCGACGTCAACAATCCGGGCAAAGCGAACTGGAAAGAGGTCGTGCCGCAGTCGAGCAATCCGCTGCAAACCGCGTTCATCGCCGGCAACCGTTTTGTCCTCGGCTACCTGAAAGACGCCGTCAGCCACGTTGAAATCCGTTCGCTCGATGGCAAGCTCGAACACACGCTGAAGGTACCGGATCTGGGCACCGTGGGTGGCTACTCGGGCAAGCGCGAGAGCAACGAGCTGTTCTACTCGGTGACCTCGTACGTGCGGCCGACCACGATCTTCAAACTGGATCTGGCCAGCAAGCAGGACAGCGTGTTCCGCGAGCCGAAAGTGGCGTTCAACGCCGCCGAATACGAATCGAAGCAGGTGTTCTACACCAGTAAGGACGGCACCCGCGTGCCGATGATCCTGTCGTACAAAAAAGGCCTGAAACTGAACGGCAAGAACCCGACCATTCTGTACGGCTACGGTGGCTTCAATATTTCGCTGACGCCGTCGTTCAGCGCCGCCAACATCGCCTGGCTGGAGCGCGGCGGCATTTATGCGGTTGCCAACTTGCGCGGTGGCAGCGAGTACGGCGAAGACTGGCATCAGGCCGGCATGAAGCACAACAAGCAGAACGTGTTTGATGACTTCATCGCGGCAGCCGAATTCCTGATCAGCGAAAAGTACACCAGCAGCGCCCAGCTCGGCATTCACGGCGGCTCGAACGGCGGTTTGCTGGTCGGCGCCGCGATGACCCAGCGACCGGACCTGTTTGGCGCCGCGGTGCCGGCGGTCGGCGTCATGGACATGCTGCGCTTCCAGAAATTCACCATCGGCTGGGCCTGGGTGTCGGATTACGGCTCGTCGGACAACAAGGACGACTTCCCGGTGCTGCATGCCTACTCGCCGCTGCATAACCTGAAAGCCGGTACGCATTATCCGGCGACCATGGTGATGACCGCTGATCACGATGATCGCGTGGTGCCTTACCACAGCTTCAAGTTTGCCGCCGCCTTGCAGGCCGCCAACGCCAGCGCGGAGCCGATGCTCATCCGCATCGAGCACAAAGCGGGTCACGGCGCCGGCAAGCCGATCAGCAAGTTGATTGAGGACAAGGCTGATTTCTTCGCTTTCCTGGAAAAACACTTGGCGCAGTAAAGTTCGTCGCTGAACTCACTCGCCACTGAAACAAAAAGGGCAGCCTTGGCTGCCCTTTTTATTTGGCCAGAAACCGGCCACGCCACGTCAGCATCAGCATCGGCGACTGCAGGCGACACGCTCCGCCGAACTCGGCAGCGCCAAGGCTCGCGCAACGGCCCCTTGCGCCTGTCGGGCCTGTTGTATCGGCGTGGCAGCGTCTTGCACAGCGAGCACTTGGATATGCGCATGCACATCACGCTCGCCGAGCACCCGCCACAGGCTGCTGGCGAAATCGTCGTCACCAAGAAAGGGCACAGCGGCCGCACCGCGACCACGATACGCAAGCGCCAGCGGCACCACGCGGGCACCCTCCGGAATCAGTTTGGCGTGAAAGCGTCGCAAGCTGCTGCCGTCGGTGGTGGTGCCTTCCGGAAAAATCAGCACCACCTCGCCCGCACGCAATGCGTGTTCGATTGCCGTCACAATGGCAGCGCTGCTGTGCGCACCGTCTCGCTTGCCGCGCTGCAGAAACAGCGTGCCGGCCGCAGCCGCCAGCAGGCCGATCAGCGGCCACTGCCGGACTTCGGTTTTGGCAACAAAGCGCACCGGCAGCTGCGCCGCAATCACGACAATATCAAGCCAGGAAATATGGTTGCACAGCAGCACACTGCCCGGCGCGGGTCGCAGACCGGCGAGACTGCTGCGCACACCGAGGATGTGCACGGCCACCTGCATCCACGGCGCCATGAACGGCTGCAGGCACTGGTTCACAGGCCGCCACGGCGTCAGCGTGCGCACCAACACAAACAACAGCAAGCCGATTGCGATCCAGCTCGCGATCGCCACGCTGCGCAGCACTTGCCGCAGCCGACGCAGACCGCGGCCGCCGAGCGCCAGCGGTTTGCTCAGGGTTGCAGTGAGCAGCGGCATCGAAGCGTGGCGTTCAGCTGACGCGGAAATGCCGGGCATAACGCGCGCTCAAATCGCTGACGTCGAGCAACACAAACAAATCAGCGCAGGCGAATTGCTCGTCCCAACAAGCGGTGCTGCCGATCTTGGCGCCGAGCCGCAGATACGCTTTCAGCAGCGGCGGCACCGGGGTGTCGACATTGGTGAGTTCAACGGCTGGCGGGATCGGATTGACCGCGCGCACCGCCAGCGACGACGGCAAATAGTAGTTCGACAGGCGCTGCATCAGCGCATGGACATGGGCGCTGCTGCCCGGCATCGGCACGCTGGCACAACCAAACAGGTAGCGGGTCTGCTGCTGGCGAAACACCGCCGCCAGTCCCTGCCAGAGCATCGCAATGCCGCTGCCGTCGCGGTAATCCGGGTGAATACAGGTGCGGCCCACTTCGAGCACTGCGCCATCAAGCTGCAGCACCGCATCCATCAGAAACTCACCTTGCGAATAGAAGCCGCCGGCTTTGGCGGCGCCAGCGCGGTCGAGCAGACGGGTGCCACCGACCAGCTGATTACGCTCGCTGTCGTAAACGTAGAGATGCTGACAATGGCGATCAAACGGATCCCGATCCAGACCTTCGGCATCGACGATATCGGCTCCCATCTCCTCGGCAAAAATCTGGTAGCGCAATCGCTGCAAGGCGCGCATCTCCGCCGCACTGTGGGCGAGACAGATCTGGAAACGGTCGGCTTCGGCAAGAACGGCAGCTCGGGTCGGGGCCATGACGGCACACTCGTGGCAGGGAACACGTCGCTCAGCCTGCCGCGACGCCGTTGCACCGCTGTGACCGACGCCTGACAGGCCGATGACAGCCGGCCAGTCATGCCCGGAAACAAATTCCACCCTGCGGCGGCCGGGCAAGGTTGCTAGCATGGCCGGGCTTCGCCCGCTGCGTGCCGACAGCTCCTCAGACTGGTCTGCTGACCAAACCGATGAACGGACCGCACGGGCTTTTTCGCCCTATCGAGACAGGTATCGCCATGAAGAAATGGATTGTGTCTGCACTGGCTCTCGCCGTGCTGGCCGGCTGCAATTCCGAGCCGGAAACCACCGCCACCACCGACGCCCCGGCCGCTGCCGCGGTTGCCGCCGCCCCGACCTCGGGTATCACGCTGAATCACTTCGACCAGGCCGTGCGGGCGCAGGATGACCTGTACCGGCACGTCAACGGCAGCTGGCTGAAAACCACCGAGATCCCGGCCGACAAATCCAATTACGGCTCGTTCACCAAACTTGCTGACGATGCCCAGGCCCAGCTGAAAACCATCATCGAAACCGCTGCCGCCAGCCAGAATGCCCCGGGCAGCGAAGCGCAGAAAGTCGGCGACTTCTACAACAGCTACATGAACGAAGCCAAGCGCGAAGAACTCGGCCTGAAACCGGTCGAGCCGTACTTTGCCGAAATCGATGCACTGAAAGACAAGAGCGCACTGGCCGCC
>DASUEK010000168.1:0-11108 GCA_036275115.1 Permianibacter sp.
TGGGGCTGCAAAAATGTATGGGAGTGACTTGGCTGTCGCAGCCAAGGATGCCTATGAAAAATACATAAGAAACACGGAGTACGGGAAAGCTCTGTCTCGTATATGGATTATTGTTTCATGCATCCCATTTTTACTTGAAAAGCTGCCTGACTCAAAACAGGGCTTTTACATTAGTCTTGTACGCTCCCAAATTTCGGAGGAGGAGATTCACTTGCTTGGAGCCGAGGTTGCTTTCCATGACGAGACATCTCCACTTTATGCTACTTGGAGAGCGATCAGCCGTGCAGGCTAGGACAGAGCGTTTGCAAAGTCTTATCTGTGTAGCAATCTCGGAAAAATGTTGCCCCTCCCCCTGTGAAGGGGGAGGGCGGGAGGGGGTAATTTCCGCTCTGAAGGTTCGATTATTTCGGCACCTCTGCAGCCGAGAGGTTTGCCGGGACTCGCCCCGGCGGGCGAGTGACTTGGTAAAGCGCATCCATGCGCTTTACCCCTTCGGGGCTTGCGCGCAAATTTGCTCCCGGCAGATTTGTCTTGGCGCAAGAAAGTCACCAAAGAACATTGCCTGTATTCCTCGCCGCTAAAACGGAAAAGCTGTTTTAGCGGTACCCTGTGCTGCTCATTCCGTCTGGGGCTTTTGTGACAGTGCATCCTTGCACAGTCACAAAAGGCTTCGGCATCCCTGCCTCGCCCCTTCACTTCGTTACGGGCTGTTAACCCAGACTGCATTCCGCTGAGCTTTGCACTTCCTCCGGTCGTCGGCTCGTCAGACGGCGGAAAAGTCAAAGGCACGCTTCGCGTAAAACCCAGAGCAAGAAAAGAAATGTGAATCTGTCATCCCCGCGAAAGCGGGGACCCAGTGTCGTTTCTTAATTCAAAGTCGCTGGGTTCCCGCTTTCGCGGGAATGACAACAAAAAACATCAGAAAGAAAAACCGAAGCACCCTCAACCAGCTAGAACCCGGGGTCCCCATTCGCGCCAGCCGGGGATTCGTGGTCAGTGGCCGGGTACGCCGGCAGGGACAGCCGGCGTAGTGCTGATAAGGCAGGATGCCGCATCAGCACGTGCCCGAAGCCAATGACCATGAAGCGACGGGCGGAGCTCCCGAAGTAACGAATCGATTCTGGCGCGTGGGGCGTGTTCTTTTGCTTACTTTTCTTGCACGAGCAAGGCAAATCCGCAGGATGCGGACTTTCGCGGTAGCCCCGAAGGGGTAAAGCACAAGGATGTGCTCTACAAAAGTGAGGCGCCCGCCGGTGCGAGAACCGGCACTCTAGAAATGCTTGCGGTGTCAGAGTTCTTGAGTTCTACGTGTGTGTGCAAAATGTTGCTGCAGGTTGCCTGCTGGGAGAAAAAGCGCGCGCTACCTCACCGAGCGCTCAAGAAAATTCCGCAACAAACCATGCCCATGCTCGGTCAAAATCGACTCCGGATGAAACTGCACGCCCTCAATCGGCAGCGTCCGGTGCCGCAATCCCATCAGGTAATCACGGGCGCCGTCGCGCTCGGTCCAGGCGGTTTCTTCCAGCTCGGTCGGCAGGCTGTCGCGATCAACCAGCAGTGAGTGATAGCGGGTGGCGGCGAAAGGCGAGGGGAGGTCACGGAATACCCCGACGCCAGCGTGATGTATCGGTGAAGTTTTGCCGTGCATCACGTTGGCGGCGCGCTGCACGCGACCGCCGAACACTTGCGCGATTGCCTGATGACCAAGGCAAACGCCGAGAATGGGCAGGCGGCCGGCGAAATGCTGAATCGCGGCCAGTGAAATGCCGGCTTCGTTCGGGCTGCATGGTCCGGGCGAGATCACCAGCTGGGTGGGTTGCAGCCGTTCGATGTCGGCGAGCGTCAGTGCGTCATTGCGGACGACGTTGACCTCGGCGCCGAGCTCAGCGAAATACTGCACCAGATTCCAGGTGAACGAGTCGTAGTTGTCGATCAGCAGTAACACGAGGCCGCCCTGCTGCCGCTTAATGCGGCAGCTTGTCCAGTTGCGCTTTCAGCCGGGCCAGCGCTTCGTGGGTTTGCTCCAGCTCACGCAGCAGTGCGGCCTTGCTCGGTGGCAGGTGGGCATCGGCAGCCGGTTCGCCTTTGGCGTCGTACAGATTGTTGATCACCACTGCGATGAACAGGTTGATGACGACGAAAGTGCCGATGACGATGAAGCTGATAAAGTAAATCCAGGCCCACGGATAATGCGCCATCGCTGCCTGCATGACCGCGGTCCAGCTTTCGAGCGTCACCAGCTGGAACAGGGTCAGCAATGCGGTGCCAAGCGAGCCCCAGTATTCCGGCGCTGCCACATGGAACAGGTGATAGCCGGCAACCGCATAAATGTAAAACAGGATGCCCATCAGCATGATGACGTTGGCCATGCCGGGGATGGAGCGCACCAACGTCGAGACGATCAAGCGCAGTTCCGGCAGCGCAGAAATCAGCCGCAGTACCCGCAGCACGCGCAGCAAGCGCGCCAGCGTTGCGAGCGGGCCGGTCGCCGGGATGTAGCTCAGTGCGACAATGGAAAAATCAAACAGGTTCCAGCCGTCGCGAAAATAGCGGCCGAAATGGGGCGCCACGGCGATCAGCTTGAGCAGCACTTCCACGGTGAACAAGCCGAGAATGACATGGTTGATTTGCAGCAACAGGTGATGCTGTTCGGCGGTCAGCTGCGGCGAGGTTTCGATGCCGACCACGATGCCGTTGAACACGATCAGGGCAATGATGAAGCGCTCAAACCATTTGGCACCGACCAGATTCGCGGCGCGCCGGGACCAGGGCGAGGCGTTTTCCATTACGGCAGACATGACAGGTTCCGTTATCCATTCGGTAACGGCTGCGGCACGTGGTTTAGGCGCGCCAGCAGCCGGCAAGTTGGTTGAAATGATCGATGATGACATCCGGCGCGCAGATTGAAACGGGCTCGCCGTGGTTGTAACCGAAACTGACCGCGATGTTGCGCATGCCGGCCGCGCGCGCCGCGTCGATGTCGTTGCGCGAATCGCCCACCATGATGGCCTCGGTCACGGCCACTCCGAGCTGGGCGCAGGCGTGTTGCAACGGCAACGGCGATGGCTTTTTCTCGGCGAGACTGTCACCCCCGATCAGCACGGAAAAATGGTGGCGGACCTGCAGGCTTTCAAGTAGCGGCGCGACGAACGCCATCGGCTTGTTGGTGACCACAGCGAGCGCGATGCGCTCGGCCTGCAGGCTGGTCAAGGTCTCGGCTACGCCGGGAAAGAGCTGCGAGCGTTCGCACAGATGGGAGTGATAGTGGCGCAGAAAGCGCTCATGCGCTTCCTGCAAGAGTTCGGCCGAGTGCGCTGGCGCATTGCACCAGCGTGAGGCCTGCAACGCGCGCTCGACCAGCTTGCGCGAGCCATTGCCGATCATCGGCGCAATGGTGGTTTCACCGAGCGGCGGCAAACCGTATTGCGCCAGCATGGCGTCCACGGCGGCCGCCAGATCCGGCAGGCTGTGCACCAGCGTGCCGTCGAGATCGAACAGCAGCGCCCGCGGTTTGCGCCACGGCGGCACTGGCGGCAAGACTCAGCCGACCCGCGCCAGTTCGCGCCGCATGGCGTCGATCACCGCGCGATAATCGGGCTGACCAAAAACGGCCGAGCCGGCGACAAAGGTGTCGGCGCCAGCGGCGGCAATTTCGCCGATGTTGTCGACCTTGACGCCGCCGTCGACTTGCAGCCGGATTGGCTTGCCACAGCGGTCGATGCGCTCACGCACGGCGCGCAGTTTGTCGAGCGCCGTCGGGATGAACGATTGGCCACCGAAGCCCGGGTTCACCGACATGATGAGCACCAGATCGAGTTTGTCGAGCACCCAGTCGAGGTAGTGCAGCGGTGTTGCCGGGTTGAACACCAAACCGGCCTGGCAACCGTTGTCCTTGATGAGCTGAATGGTGCGATCGATGTGTTCGCTGGCTTCCGGATGAAAACTGATCAGGGTTGCGCCCGCTTTGGCGAAATCCGGAACGATCCGATCCACCGGCTTGACCATCAGATGGACATCAATCGGCGCCGTGATGCCGTGTTTGCGCAGTGCGCTGCAGACCAACGGTCCGATGGTCAGATTCGGCACGTAATGGTTGTCCATCACATCGAAATGCAGCCAGTCGGCGCCAGCCGCCAGCACGGCATTGGCGTCATCGCCGAGGCGGGCGAAATCGGCCGACAGCAGGGAAGGGGCAATCACGTGCGGAACAGAGGCCATGGTCGTGCCAGGTCGGAGAAGCGGGGCCGATATTCTACGGAGGGCGCCGACCGCCTGCCAGCAGTTGCCGGAACCGGTACGGCTTCGTAAAGTGAGCGCGCACTGGCGACCATGAAGCTCGCCGCCGTTGAGTGAGAAAGGGAATGCCGATAATCAAAGGGCAGTGCCATTGCGGGAATTTGAGCTGTAGCCTGACCGTTCCGGACCACGTTTCCCACCTGATGCTTTATGGTTGCACCTGCAGTTATTGCCGCTTGCACGCCTGCAGCTGGCTGGGTAACCCGGCCGAACAGCTGACACTCAGTGCCGAGATGCCGGAAGAAGCCGCTTGGTACAGCACCGGTGCGCTGCATCCGCATTACCTGCTTTGTCGACACTGCGGGGTGGTGTTGGCGACCATTGGCCATTTTGGCGATGACTGGTTTGGCATCATGAACGCCCAGGCGGCGGTACTGCCGCCGTTGCCGCAGGATTTCCTGCCGTTCCGGCCGGACCCGATGACCGAAGCCGAACTCCTGCAGCGGCGACGGCAGCGCTGGGTCAAGGGCGTACGCTTCACCGGTGGTTTGCAGCCGCCCCTCACCGCGCTCGGACTGGGCCGGGTTGCCGGCCTGACCGGTTAAGCGCACACTCGTCACAGAAATTTCTTTTTCGGATCTGTTTACAAGCCGGTCTCAGCTGGTTAATTTTTATACCCCCCGGAGTAAAACGGTAATAAGTCACAGGGTGGGCGGGACGCCCGTAAGCCCCCTCCGGCGCAGTAACGATAGTCTTTTTCAGCAGTATTTTTGCGGCCGGCCGGTCGCCTTTCAGCGGTGGGAAGTTCAGTCATGCAAGTCAATTCCAGTACGGCAGCCCTGCAACTCGTGCGCGCTGACGTGCTCGATCTGCTCAATAAAGCCGGTGACGGTCTCGATCAGTTCGCCAGCAACTGGCAGCAGCGCGATGGTCTTGATGAAGTGATTCAGGCCTTGCTGTCGCTGCGCGGCACCTTTGAGTTGCTCGAGTTGCCCGCCGCCCGCCGCTTCGCCCAAGAAGCCCTGGAAGCGGTGCAGGAATTGTCTTTCGAACCGGACCCGGAAGCGGTCGCCCTGCTGGAGCGGCTCAGCTTTGGCTGCGCGCTGCTCGGCCGTTATGTCGATTACATTGCCGGCAAGCGCTGTGATCTGCCGGAACTGGTGCTGCCGGCCATCAATGGCCTGCGCCAGGCGCGCAAGCTGGCGCCATTGCCGGACAGCGCGTTCTTCGCCGTGCGGGTGCCGCCGGTCCAGGCGCTGGCCAGCAAAGGTTTTGATGAACTCAACATGGTCGGCCGCCGCCAGCAGATGCTGTTCCAGCTCGGCGTCGTGCACGTGTTGACCCAAGCGCAACCGGCCTCCGGTCTGCGTCTGATTGAGCGTGCCGCACAGAGTCTGGCCGGTGCCGCGCCGGATGCCCGCCACAAAGAGCTGTGGTTGCTGACCCGTCAGTTCGTGACCGCGTTGTCGGCCGAGCTGACCCTGGTTCCCGCCCGCAAGCGGGTGCTGGGCTTCCTCGAGCGTTACCTGTCCGAGCACCTGAAGGCCGCTGCCAATGGCTTGCGCTCGCAGCCGCCGGAACTGCTCTGGCGCGAACTTTTCTATCACCTGAGTCTGGGCAAGCAGCGCCCGGCCGGTTTTGAGGCCATGGCCACGGCCTATGCCGTCCAGTTGCGGCCGGTCAGCCAGTTCGATGTCGCCGAAGCCCAGCTGGCGCTCGGTGCGCCGGCCGAAAGCACCTACCGGTTGGTGCTTGAGCAGGTGCGCGATGAGCTGAACAACCTGCTGACCGAACAAAATCACTTGCTGGTCGCGAGCCCGGGCGCCGAAATCAACGTGGCTGCGCTGACCGACACCGTCCGTCGCATGGGCCAGACCCTGCTGCTGGCCGAACAGAACAGCCTCGCCACCTTGCTGGTCGACGCCGCCGACGCGTTCAGCGAACACAGCAACAAGATGATCGTGGCCTGCCACAGCGCCGTGCAGCAGTTGCTGAATGCGCTGGCCAAGGCCAAGCTCGGTCTCGATACCCGCCTGGCTGGCTCGCGTGTGCACAGCGAGCTCGACGCCGCTGAACCGCATGCCGTGGTGGCCGACGAAAGCCGGGTCGGCGCGCTGACCGACATCCGTCATTACCTCAATGAAGTGACCGGCGCCTTCGATGCCTACATCGCTGCCAACGGCCAGCGGAACCATTTGAAGCAAGTGCCGGCGACGCTGCAGCGGGTGTGCCACGCCCTGACCTTCCTCGATCTCGAACGCCTGGCCGAGCCCTTGCAGGAAGTCTCGCAGACGGTCGAGCTGGCGCTGGCACCGACCACGCTGCGCAGCATGCCGGCCGCCGTGTTGACCCTGATGGCCGATCTGCTGATGGCGGTCGATTACGGCATCGAGTGTCTGCTCGGCCAGCAGCCGATGCCGACCCGGGTGCTGACCCTGGCGGACAGCACCGCGCTGGCACTGCGCAAAGCCCGTCGGGTGGCCTGAGGCCGGCTGGCCGAACCTGCACCGGCAGACAACTGATCCCTCTCCAGTCACGCCGCGGTTCCCGTTTGGGGGCCGCGGCGTTTTTCTTGCGTGGTGACCGACAGGCTGGCGCCACCGTGCCGCTCTGTTTCCGGCGAATGGCTTTTGCTTGAGCTTCCGGTCGACTGCCGCTAGGCTGGCGCACCTTTTTGCCGAGCCCGTCACAGTCCGCATCCGCCATGAAGGCGCGCCATCCCGTTGCCAACCATCTGCGTCGTCTGATCCCCGGTCAGACCCAGAGTTTTGCCCTGCCGTTGAAAGACCGCTCCGGTCCGCTCGCCTGCGACCGGCTGTTGCGCTTGCTGCCCGGAAAACGGGCGGCGTTCTATGGCCATTACGGCAGCGACGAAGTCATCGCCAAACTGTTTTTCAAGCGCAGTCGGCATCGCGCCCTGTGCAAACGGGAACTGGACGGCTTGCTGGCGCTGGCCGACAGCGGTTGTGAAACGCCACCGATTCTGTACACCGGCGCCGCCAGTGACAGCGCCGTGACCGTGTTGCTGCTGAAATGGCTGCCCGGTGCGCAAAGCGTGTTGGCGCGCTGGCCGCTGCTCACCAACGACGCCGATCGGCAACAGTTGCTCAATGCGTTGGCCGACGTGCTGGCGCGGCAACACCTCGGCGGTGTCTGGCAAGCCGATCTGCATCTCGGCAATTTTCTCTGGCACGACGACCGCATTGTTTGCATCGATGGCGACGAAGTGCGCCGTCAGGACGGCCCGCTGTCACGCGCGCTCGGGTTCGACAATTTCGCGTTGTTCTGCGCCCAGTTGCCACCGCGCTGGGATGCGTTGTTGGCGCAGGCGTTTGCGCAGTATCAACGTCAGCGCTTCGGTGACAGCGTCATAAGTTGGCAGGCGTTTTTGCCGGCGGTGCAACAGCATCGCCGTCGCCGTCTGGAAATGATGCTGGAGAAGGCTGGCCGCAGCACCACCTGGCTGCAAACTGCGCGCATCGGCAAGCACCAGCTGAGCTGGCAGCGCAGTTGGCAGGAACCGGCGCTGACCGCGTTTTGCGAGCAGCCGGACCAGGTGGTCGATGGCGCCTCGCAACGCTTGAAAGACGGCAATTCAGCGACCGTGGTGCGCTGCGATTGGCAGCAAGGGCCGGTGGTGATCAAGCGCTATAACCTCAAGTCGCGCTGGCACGCTTGCAAACGCGCGTTGCAAACCAGTCGTGCCGAGCGTTCGTTCGCTTTTGCCCATGCACTGCGGTTGTTTGAAATCGATACGCCGCTGCCGGTGGCCTGCAGCGTCCGCAAAAACGGTCCGTTCAATGCGGAAGCGTTTTATGTCAGCGCGGCGGTGGACGGTGTGTCGTTGCAGCAGTTTCTGGCCGGTGACCAGCCATTGACGCCGGCCCAGCATGACGTGATGGGCCGCGTGGCCGATCTGTTTGCCGAACTGCGATCGCTGCAGCTGGTGCATGGCGACACCAAGGCCAGCAACATCCTGATCCGCGATGGCAAACCGGTGCTGCTGGATCTGGATGCGATGCGGCAAGTCACCTCGGCCGGTGCGCTGCGCAAGCGCTTTGCTGCCGACATGGCGCGCTTGCTGCGCAATTTCGCCGATCAGCCGGATCGCACCGAGGCCATGGCGGACGCACTGCGAAGCCGCGGCTTGCTTCAGGGCGACTGAATCGGATCCTGAACCGGAACCGACACCGGTGGCGGCAACCGTTCCGGCAGACGGCGCAGCAAGGCCGCCATCACTACCAGCAGCAACGGATCGGTCAATTCGGCTCGGTGCCGTGGCAGATTCAACTGCGCCAGTTCAAGCAGCAACAATCCCATCACGGCCAACCCAAGCCAGCGCCGAGGCGACCAGCCGAGCCGGCAGCCGAGCTCGAACAAGCAGCCATACCAGAATGCTTTCTCGGCCAAGGTGGCGAGTGCGTGCGGAAACGGCGCCGTGACCACAGCGCCGAACGGCAGCCAGTGAAAATACCCCGAGGCCTGACCCGGCCACGGCATCAGCCCGCGCACCAACAGCAGCGCAACGAGCAATGCCAATAGCCAAGCACTGCGATGCAGCCCGAGTCGGTACAACAGCAGCGCGACAGGCGGCGCCAGCAATTCTTCGGCGCGCAAAACATTGCCTTGCAGCCAAGGTTGCAGGGCCAAGGCGGTCAGCATCAGCAGCAGCCAGTGTCGGCGCCGCAAGCGTTGCTCGGCGAGCGCCAACAGCAGCAGCCAGCCGAGCACCTGACCGAGCCAAAGCAGCGTCTGCCAGCGCAGCCCGGTGAAGAGATAGCTTTGCCGGGCCCAGGCCCGTTCAAAATCGCTCGGCAGGAACGGGCTCAGCTGCATCGCCAGCCAGCACAGCAGCAGCAGGCCAAACCGGCTGCCGAGCCACAGCCGGCTGGCACCCTGCCAGCGGCTGGGCGACCACCACGGCGCGATGGCCGCACCAAGCCCGAGACCAATCCAGTTCATGCCGACGTCCATCAGTGACGCCAGCCGGCCCGGCACGAACAATTGCAGCCATTGCAGCGCCGCGGCCAAGGCGGCACCGGCCAACAGCCACAGGGCCAGTCGATTGCGCGCCGCCGGTCGGTCGTCATGACCTTCGGCCGCCAACCAGCGGGCCAGCAGGCCGAACGGCAGGAACAACAGGATATTGGCAACCATGTCCATGGCCGAGAACGGCGGCTCGACCATGGCGATTTCCGGTCGGAACCGGAACGGGTACAGCGAGACGTAGCTGATCAGCAGTGCCAGCCCAGCCAGCAGCCGGCCGAGTCCGGGCCTTGCGGGGGCGGCATCGGCGCGCCGACAGGCGGGGGACGGCGATTGGTCCGGGTCGGCAGGCATCAGAGCTCTTCGCGCAGCGGCGGAAGCCTGTAGAATAGCGACCCGGTTTCCCGGCTGTCATGCCGGACCGTTGGCCGGCGCCCGTGCCGGCCGTTGTTTCTGGAAACATTGCTTCCGGAAAAAGGTAACGCGAACCCGCGCCGACGTTACGCGCGCGGACACGACAAGGACGATGCTTCACCATGAAGGAACTGCTGCACGCATTGCTGCTCGGCTCGGCCGAGCGTTTCCCGGAACGCCCGGCGCTCCACTTCCGCGATGACACCCTGAACTACCGCCAACTGGCCGACGCCATCACGCAGTTCGCCGATGCCGCCGTGGCCCGTGGTCTGAAGGCCGGCGAACGCATCGCGTTCTTCCTGCCCAAGCAATTCGAAACCGCGATTGCGATTTTCGGCACCGCCGCTGCCGGCGGCGTGTTCGTGCCGGTCAATCCGCTGCTGAAACCGCAGCAAGTCGCCTACATTCTGCGCGACTGCAATGTCCGCACCCTGATCACCGCCAAAGGCCGTTACGAGCAGCTCAAAGACGTGCTGCGCGATTGCCCGGATCTGAACGAAACCGTGCTGGTTGATGGTGACGTTGACGGCACCGTCAGCTGGTCGCAATTCCTCGCCAGCGCCAATGGCAGCCAGCCGCACCGCCGCATCGATGGCGATGTCGTGTCGATTCTCTACACCTCCGGCTCAACCGGTAATCCGAAAGGCGTGGTGCTGTCACACCGCAACATGGTCGCCGGCGCCCACAGCGTTGCCGAGTACCTGGAAAACACCCCGGACGATCGCCTGCTCGCCGTGCTGCCGCTGTCGTTCGATTACGGCCTGTCGCAACTGACCACCGCATTCTCGGTCGGCGCCTCGGTGGCGCTGATGGATTACCTGCTGCCGAATGACGTGATCAAAGCCTGCGTCAAACACCGCATCACCGGCCTCGCCGCGGTGCCGCCGTTGTGGGTCCAGCTGGCGCAGCTGGAATGGCCGCAGGAAGCCAAGAATACGCTGCGTTATTTCACCAACAGCGGCGGTCACATGCCGTTCGCGACGCTGCAAGGGCTGCGCGCGCAGTTGCCGAAAACCACGCCGTTTTTGATGTACGGTTTGACCGAGGCGTTCCGTTCGACCTTCCTGCCACCGAGCGAAGTCGACAAGCGCCCGGGCTCGATGGGCAAGGCAATTCCTAACGCTGAAATCGTGGTGCTGCGTGAAGATGGAACCGAGTGCGGCCCGGACGAACCGGGCGAGCTGGTGCACCGCGGTGCGCTGGTCTCGCTCGGTTACTGGAACTCGCCGGACAAGACCGCTGAACGGTTCAAGATTTTGCCGAAGCGGGTCAACGGCCTGATGCTGCCGGAAATCGCCGTGTTCTCCGGCGACACCGTCAAGAAAGACGCTGACGGCTTTCTGTACTTCATCGGCCGCAAGGACGACATGATCAAGTGCAGCGGCAACCGCATTTCGCCGAGCGAACTGGAAGATGTGGTCTATCGCCAGAAAGGCATCGCTGAAGTCGCGGCGCTCGGCATTCCGCATGAC
>DASUEK010000169.1:0-9401 GCA_036275115.1 Permianibacter sp.
GTCGATGCCTCGGTGTACACGCTGCTCGGTGTCAACCCGGATGCGCAGGTGCCGGCCCAGGAAATTGCCGAACGCTGCCTGTTGATGATGGTCAACGAAGCGGCCCGCTGCCTCGATGAAGGCATCATCCGCAACGCCCGCGATGGCGACATCGGCGCCATTTTCGGCATCGGCTTCCCGCCCTACCTCGGTGGCCCGTTCCGCTACGTCGACAGTTTTGGTGCCAGTGCCATCGTTGATCGACTCAAGCATTATCAGAGCCAGCACGGCGAGCGCTTTGCACCCTGCCAGAAACTGCTGGACATGGCGGCCAGGAACGAACGTTTCTACAGCTGATTTCGTTTAGCTTGGTTGCGTTGAAAAAACAAACGAGCCGAAAGGCTCGTTTGTTTTTGTGCATGGGAACACCCGGCGACAGCGGGGTATCCGCGTGGCTCAATCAGGCGGATTCAGATGCCAAACGGCTCGTCGTAATCGTGGCCGTCCAGCGCTTGCCAGCGCAGCTTCTTGCTGGATCGCAGAGAGGTTTGCAGGTCGATATCCCCGTTGCTGACCGCGATGGCGCCGTTTTCCCGCAGCCGCGTCAGCAGCAGTTCGGCGCGTGATTCGCGCGCGCTGGTGGCGCCAACCCAGTGATTGCGGCCGCTGTGTTTGGCGGCGTAGAGCAGGCAGTCCGCCACCTGCAGCACTTGCTCACAGGTATAGGCATTGACCATGTCGAGGTGCAGCGGGAACGCCGCGTAGCCAATTGAGCAGCTGATGCTCAGCCGGCTGCCGTTTTTGAGCGTGAGCGGCTGGTCGCTGATCACCGAGCGAATGCGCTCGGCCAATTGCGGGGAAATGCTGCGCTCGCTGTAACGGCTCACCAGCAAAAATTCCTCGCCGCCGTAGCGGACGAGAAAGTCCTGCTCGCGGCAAATCTGTTGCAGCCGATCTTTCACGGCCAGTAGCACTTCGTCGCCAACGGCATGACCGAAGCTGTCGTTGATGCGTTTGAAATGGTCGAGATCGATCAGGAAAAACAGCAGATCACTCTGGTGCACCACCTGCAGCTGATTGGCCGCGTCCTGATGCCGGCGCAGCACGGCCGGCGCGTCTTTCTCCAAATAGCGGAACAACAGCCGTCGGTTGCCGAGGCCGGTCAGCGGATCGGTCAGGCTCATGGTTTCCAGCCGGCCGTTGACTTGCTGCAGTTCGCTGTTGAGTTGCTCCAGGGTGGCGTTCTTTTCCTGCAGTTCGTGGGTGCGGGTTTCCACTTGCTGTTGCAGCGTTTGCAGCAGATCTTTTTCCTGCTGCCGGCGGCGGCGGTGCTGCAGCAGCAGCGCGAACAGCATGATGCCAGCGCTGATGGCATAGAGCAGGTAGGCGCCGGTGCTGGCCCAGAATGGCGGCGCGATGAGAATGGCGAGCCGGCGCGGTTCCGGATCCCACACGCCGGCGGCACTGCCCGCGCGCAGTTCGAATTGATAGTCACCCGGCGCCAGCAGGCTGTAGTTGGCCTGGTGCTGGCCGGCGCTGATTTCGTTCCACTCGGTTTCGACCGGCAGTAACCGATAGCGATAGCGGTTCCCTTCCGGATTGCTGAAGTGCTGTCCGGAGAAGGTGATGAGCAACGTGTTCTGGCCGGCGGACAACGCGAGGCGATCGCTGGCGTGCATCGGCAATCGAGTGTTCTGCTGCATCACGAGTACATTGGTGATGGTGCTGCGTGGCGGTGTCATGTTCAGCGCGACCGCGGCCGGATCGAACCAGTTGAAACCGCGAATGCCGCCGAAATAGAGCCGACCGTCCGGGCCTTTTGCCGCGGCGCCGGAGTTGAACTCGCGATCCTGCAGGCCGGCGGACACGGTGTAGGCATCGGCTTTTTCCTGCGCCGGATCGAACCGGAACAAACCATCATTGGTGCTGAGCCAGAAGCGATTGCTGGCGTCCGGCAAGATGGCGTAAATGACATCGTTGTGAATGCCGTGGCGATCATCGAACCGGTAAATGCGTTTGCTGCGCCGGTGCAGTTTCAGCAGCCCGTCACCGTAACTGCCGACCCAAATGGCGTCGTCGCTGCTGTGCAGCGACCAGACCGAGAATACCGCCGGCAGCAGTCGCTCAAAGCGGCCGTCCGGGTAGCGCCGACACAGGCCGCCATCGTCGGTGCCGATCAGCAGACTGTCATCGCTGTCGCGCAGCAACGCGACTACCCGATTGCCGCACAGGCTGTTGTCGTTGCCACGTTCGGCCCGAAACGATTCAAACCGGTTGGCGCCGGGATAAAAGCGCAGCAAACCGCCGCCAAACGTGCCGAGCCAGAGGCTGCCATCGGCCGCTTCAGCCAGCGCGCGCAGGCGCTGGTGGTCCTCGCTGCCATCGGGCGTGGCCGGCAACAGGATGCGGCGAAAGCGCTGGCCGTTGAATTCGTTCAGACCGTTTTCAGTGCCGACCCACAAGCGGCCTTTGCGGTCACGGTGAATGAGCCGGACATGGTTGTCGCTGAGGCTGTTGGGATCGGCCGGATCGTTTTGGAAATGCTGGTAGCGCCGACCGTTGTCGCGTGACAGTGACAGACCGCCGCCGTCGGTGCCGATCCAGAGTTGATCGGCTTCGGCCAAAAGGCTGCGCACGCTATTGCTGGCCAGACTGTCGGCCCGGATGGGATCGGTACGGACCACATGGAAACTGCTTTGCAGCGGATCAAAACGGCTGACACCGCCAAGCCAGGTACCGATCCAGATCACACCTTCACGGCTTTGAAACAGCGTGCGGACATGGTTGTCCGGCAGACCATCGACATGGCCGGGCCGGTGCAGCAATTGTTGCCAGCGGGCGCCGGGCTGCACCTGATAAATCACACCGAGGTTTTCGCTGCCGATCCACAAGCGACCGTCGCGATCACGCAGCAAGCTGGTGATTTGCGGTTGCACCGCGAAGCGCGGCCAGTCGACTGGCGCGAGCAAGCCGCTGTCCGGCTGCCAGCGCCACAGACCGGCCTGCTGGGTGCCGATCAGGATGCTGTCGCCATCGACCCAGAAACTGGTCAGGCGGCTGCGGGCCGACAGCGCGTTTGGTCCGGGCTCCAGTTGCAACCGGTTGTCGTGCAGGCGGTAGATGCCCTGACTGCTGAGCGCCAGCAGATCGCCATTTGGAGCACGCTGCAACGCCAGCAGGCGGCGGGCGGTTTCGGTGTCGTTGCCGGCGCTGACCGGCCAGTGCTGGAACCGGTCGCGCTGCGGGTCATAGCGACTCAGGCCGGTATCGGTGGCAAACCAGACCGCGCCGTTTGGTTCACTGAGGCAGGCGCTGACCCGGCCCGGCAGCGGGCCGTTGTCACTGCCATCGCCGGGCCGGACCGCGCCCATTTCACCGAGATGGGTGTCGTAACGGTGCAGGCCGCCATCGAACAGACCAATCCACAGGCCGCCGCGATCGTCGGTGCACAGGCTGTGCACGCTGTCGCGCGACAAGCCGCGTTCGCCACGCCGGATGACCAGCGTGTCGTGACCGTCGAAGCGGTTCAGACCGTCGGCCGTGCCGAGCCAAATGAAGCCGTACTCGTCCTGCGCCATCGCGGTGATGCTGGACTGTGACAGGCCTTCATTGGTGCCGAGCGTGCTGAGCCGGATGCTGTCGTCCGGCAGGATGTCATCCGGCAAGGCTGGCTCGGGGCTCGGTCGGGCCGCAGCGATGGCCGGAACAGCGGTGATCGATGTCGCCGCCAAGACGACCGGTGCCAACACCCGCACCAGCCAAGCGGCCAGCCCTGCCATAGTGACTCACTCAAAAACGGGGAACGAACCCGTTCAACAATAGGTGAGCTTGGCCCAGCTGCCAACTTTTCGGGAACGAGCGTCGCGGTTACCATGACCCGGCGCCGCCGACCCGAGCGGCGCGGGATGAAGCAAAGCCTGCGGGCTGACCGCGACACAGGAGAGCAGGATGAATCAATCGAGCCCACGCCGTCTGGTGGCGTTGTTGGTGGCGGCCACCGTGCTGTCAGTACAGGCAGAAGAGCCCGCTCCGGCCGCTGAGGCGGTGCCGGAATGGAAAGGTGAGGGCGAGCTGGGCTATGTCGCGGCGCGCGGCAACACCGACACCGAAACGGTGTCGAGCAAACTGAAAATGACCTACGCCACCGGCAACTGGAGCCATGAACTCGGTCTGGCAACGCTGCAGTCGACCAGCGAGGATCCGGATACCGGTGAAGAAGAAGAAACGGCGGATCGTTTCCAGTTCACCGGCCAGAGCAACTATGCGTTTTCGGCGCGCAGCTATGCCTTCGGCGCGGTGCGTTACGAAGAAGACGAATACAGCGGCTACGATCATCAAACCACGGTCGCCGCCGGTTACGGTTATCACATTCTGACCGAAGACACCCACAAGCTGTCGGCCGAAATCGGTGCCGGTCAGCGTCGCAGCGAGTTGGTTGACACCGGTGAAAAAGAAACCGAAACGATTGCCCGGTTGCGGGTGACACACGGTTGGCAGTTCACCGAATCCAGCAAATGGACCAACGATCTGCTGGTCGAAGCCGGCGATGAGAACACCTTCAGCGAATTTGTCACCGGCTTGAAAGTCGATATCAACAGCGCGTTTGCGGTGAAAATCGCCCACGCGATCCGGCAGAACAGCGAGGTGCCGCCGGATCGGGAAAAAACCGACACGCTGACCACAGTCAATCTGGTGTTTGGTTTCTGAATCCCGCAGGCCTTGAACGCGCTACGGCCAGCGGCAGCGCCGCCGCGTTGCTGAAGACGCTGGCGGCGCAGGCGCTGCGCCTCGCCGACGCCACGCGTGCCGTGCAACAGGCACTGGGTGCGGCGCCGCTGGCTGGGCCGGTGCGGATCCTGGCGATTGGCAAAGCGGCGCTGCCGATGTGGCAAGGCGCCGATGCCGTGCTGGGCGCGCAGGTGCGTGCCGGTTTGGTGATTCAGCCGGACTCCGGCGCGCATGTGCGCTCATCGCTGACGCCGTCGCGACCTTATCCATTTCATTGCCTGACTGGCGCGCATCCGCTTCCGGATGCGCGTTCGTTGGCGGCGGGCGCCGCGGCGCAGCAGTTTGTCTCGGCGTGCGCGCCCGATGAAACCTTGCTGGTGCTGTTGTCCGGTGGCGCGTCGGCGCTGTGCGAAGTGCTGCCGGATGATCTCCGTCTGGAAGCGTTTCAGGCGCTGCAACAGCTCATGCTGGCATCGGCCTGGCCGATCAGTGCCATCAATGCCGTGCGCCAGCGACTGTCACGCATCAAGGCGGGCGGTTTGCTGCGTTGCTGTCCGCCAACCACGCTGATTCGCCAGCTGTTGCTGTCCGATGTGCCCGGTGATGATCCGGCTGTGATCGGCTCGGCGCCCTTTGTGCCGGCGGTGTTGCCGTTGCCGGATTGGCGCGATTTGCCGGCACCGTGGCCCGCGTTCTTGCAACGCTGGCTTGCCTCGCCGGTGCCTGCAGTCGATACGGATGTGACGCGCGTGACCAGCACCATCATCGCCAGCAACGCGCACGTGCGCGCCGGCTTGCAGCAGTGGGCTGCGGCCAACGGGCATGCGGTGATCGTCAACCGCGCCATCGCTGGCGACTGTGCTGAGGTGGCCGCCGCGCTGGCGGCCGAGATCAGCGCCGGGCCACCGGGTTTGTATCTTTATGGCGGCGAAACCCATCTGCAATTGCCGGTACAGCCGGGCCGCGGTGGCCGCAACCAGCATCTGGCGCTGCTGCTGCAGCAGGCGCTGGTGCAGAACATGGAGGCTGCAGCGTGTCGCGCCAGTTCGTGGCAGGCGCAGGCTTGCAGCGTGCTGACCCTCGCGACCGATGGCGTTGATGGCAACTCCGACGCCGCAGGCGCGTGGTTCCGGCTCGACCCCGATGCGCCGGTGCAGGCCCATGCAAAGGCCGCCGCAGTGACGGGCGCGTCTTGCTCGAGTGCCGACGCGGCCACAGCGCTGCGCGACGCCAGCAGCTATGATTACTGGCGCCAGCAAGGCGGCTTGCTGTTTACCGGCGCCACCGGCAGTAACGTTGCTGATCTGGTGCTGTGCTGGAAATCAGATCATCGCGTTGCCAGCCACTGACCGCTGCCGCTTTTTTGCGCCCCGAAGGCAAACCCGATACCGGGATTCATCCGTAGAAAATCACCAGACAGGACACCGCCGTGAGCCATCCCGAATTGCAAGCCGTACTCAATATTCTGAATCGCATCATTGTCGGCAAACCGGAACTGACCCGTTTGGCGCTCGCCTGCTTGCTCGGCCGCGGCCATCTGCTGATGGAAGATCTGCCCGGCATGGGCAAGACCACGTTGGCGCAGGCCTTGGCGCGCGTGCTCGGTTTGCAGTTTCAGCGCATCCAGTTCACGGCCGATTTGCTCCCGGCCGATATTCTTGGCAGCTCGATTTTCAATCGCGCCGAAAACCGCTTTGAATTTCACCCGGGGCCGATTTTCTCGCAGGTGCTGCTGGCCGACGAAGTGAACCGGGCGACGCCGAAAACACAAAGCGCCTTGCTCGAAGCCATGGCCGAACAGCAAGTGACCGTCGAAGGCGCGACCCGCGAATTGCCGCAGCCCTTCTTTGTCATTGCCACCCAGAATCCGCTGCATCAAATCGGCACGTATCCGTTGCCGGAATCGCAGCTCGATCGCTTTCTGATGCGCTTGGCAGTGGGGTATCCGGATGTTCGTGCCGAGCGCGAATTGCTGCGCGGCGAAGATCGGCAGCAGATGTTGACCGGCTTGAAAGCGCAGGTGTCACCGGCGCAGTTGTCGGCCTGGCAGCAGGCCGTGGAGCAGGTCAAGGTCAGCGACACACTGCTCGATTATGTGCAGTCATTGTTGGTGGCAAGCCGCAACGGCAGTGTCTTTCTGCATGGCCTGAGTCCGCGCGCCGGACTCGCGTTGCTGCGCGCAGCGCGCGCGTTTGCCTTTGTCAGCGGCCGCGATCACGTGCTGCCGGATGATGTCCAGACGGTATTCGTGCCGGTGGCAGCCCACCGGCTCTGGCTGCGTGACGCCCGCGAAGAACACAGTGAACGCGCCGTTCAGGCCTTGCTGAAAAGCGTGCCGGTGCCGATGTAAGCGCGCAAAACGGTCACGGAATCGAGTTGCCTATGCTGGGCTTTCTGCAACGATCCTCTTTGCCTTTGCTGCCACGCTGGTGGCGGGCGCGTTTTGCTGCCTGGATCGAGCGGCGGCTGCTGCCGGTGCCGAGCTTGCGGCTCAGCCATCGCGAGATTTTCATTTTTCCGTCGCGCGGTGGCTGGCTGTTCATCGTGGTCGGTTTGCTGATTCTGGTCGGCGCCTCCAATTATCAAAACAATCTCGGCTTGCTGCTGGCGTTCTGGTTGATGGCGCTCGGGTTGCTCGCCAAGTTCCTGAGTTTTCGCAATTTGCTTGGCATTCAGGTGCGCGCCGGCGATCCACCGCCAGCGTTTGTCGGTGAAGCCGTGCCGTTTCCAATCTGGCTCAATGATCCGGAAGGCCGTGCACACGCCGCGATCAGCGTCAGCCTCGATGCGAGTCACGATGACGCTTACGATGTGCCAACGCAAACGGCGGTGTGTGCCGAATTGCCGGTGCCGGCAATTCGGCGCGGCTGGCTGGAGATGCCGCGGTTTTGCTTGCAGTCGATGGCGCCATTTGGCTGGTTGCGCGTCTGGAGTTGGCCCAAGTTGCAGGCCCGAGCGCTGGTGTACCCGGCACCGATCGCGCCGCCATGGCCGTTGCAGCCGCAGGGCGATGGCGATGGCAAACAGGCCAAGCCAATCAGTGGCAGCGAGGATTTTGCCGGTCACCGTTTGTGGCGGCAGGGCGATTCGCTGCGTCAGGTCGATTGGAAAGCGTTTGCTCGCGAACGCGGTTTGCATCTGCGCCAGTTCGTTGCGCCGAGTGGTGATGAATGGTGGTTTCGCTTGCAGGACTTGCCGGCCGCTGATCGGGAAACCCAGCTCAGCTGGTTGTGCTTTCTGCTGTTGGAAGCCGAGCACAAGGGGCAGCGCTACGGGCTGGAATTGGGCGCGGAACGGTTTGCGCCGGATCAGGGCGATGTGCATCTGCATCGCTGCCTGAAAGCGCTGGCCCTGTACGGTCATGAGGCCTGAGTGATGCAACGATTCGATTTGCAGCGCCCGGGTGTCAAACCCATGTTGTTGCTGGCCATCGGTACGGCATTGCTGCCGCTGTGGCTGAAAGTGCCGGCCTGGGTTGGTATCGCCAGTGCGCTGGTGCTGTTGTCGGCCACCAATGTTGGCAGCCGGTTGCCGCGCTGGCTGTTGATTCTGTCGGTGCTGGCGGCGACCGTCGGCGTGGTCATGCAGCATCGCGGGTTGTTCACCCGCGATGCCGGCTTGTCATTGATCGTGCTGATGGCCAGTTTCAAATTGCTGGAACTGAAAAGCTATCGCGATGCGATGCTGGTCAGCGCACTGAGCTTCTTTCTGACATTCGTCGGGCTGTTGTTTTACCAGTCGTTGTCGGTGGCCTTGTACCTGTTCTTGTTGCTGCCGCTGCACACGGCGACCGTGTTGGTCTTGCACCGCCTTGAGGGCTGGCGCGGTTTGTTGGTGCTGGCCAAGGACAGTGGTCGTTTTGTTTTGTTGGCATTGCCGCTGGTCGCGTTGCTCTACGTCTTTTTTCCGCGCTTGTCGGCGCCGCTGTGGCGCTTGCCGGGCAGCGGCGTGACCGGCCCGACTGACTCAATGACCATCGGCGACGTGCAGTCGCTGGCGTTGTCGGATGAACTCGCGTTCCGGGTCAAGTTCAGTGGCGCGCCGCCGCCGGAAAAGCAGCGCTATTGGCGCGGTACGGTGCTGTCCGATTTCGATGGCCTGACCTGGAATGTCGGCATGCCGCAGGCAGCCGAAACCGTCGAGCCGCTCGGTCCGCTCGTTCGTTATCAAGTCGCGCTGGAACCGACGCGTCTGCGCTGGTTGTACGCCCTGGATGTGCCGCAGACGGTGGATTCGCCGCTGCAGGCACGGCGCACCTGGAACGCTACGTTGCTCACTTACGGCTTCATTCGGCAGCGGGTCGATTATGGCGTCGAATCGGTGTTGAGTTATCGCTTGGCGGCCGACGCAACGGAGAATGATCTCGCGACCTATTTGCGCTTGCCGGACAGTGGCAACCCGCAGGCCCGGCGCTGGGCAACGGCGCTGCGCGCACGCACGCCGGATGCGACCGCCTATGCTCAGGCCTTGCTGCAGCAGATCAATCAGGACAATTTCTGGTATTCGCTACAGGTGCCGGAACTCTCCGAAGACACGGTGGATGATTTCTGGTTCAACCACAAGCGCGGCTATTGCGAGCATTACGCCAACGCCGTGACCTTCCTGTTACGCGCCGGCGGTGTGCCGGCACGGGTGGTGGTCGGTTATCAAGGTGGTGAGTGGAATCCGTATGGCAATTTCCTGACCGTGCGTCA
>DASUEK010000170.1:0-4809 GCA_036275115.1 Permianibacter sp.
TGCGGCAATGAACTGGGTACCGGTTGAACCACCGACGCGGCGGCCCAGCAACTGCTCCAGCTCGCGCACGGCTGCGACGCTGGCCGCATCCGGTACTTTCAGCATGTGATCGATCAGCTGCGGCATGAACGACGGCTCGCAGCGCGGCCGGCCAATGCCTTCGATGCGCGACGGCGCGGTGCAGGTCAAATCGCGGCAGCGCTGCGCCCAGCTGTCGAAAAACACCGAATGCTCCGGATCGGCAACACAGAGTTCAGTGTTGTGGCGGCGATAACGCAGGTAGCGACCGAGGGTTGCCGAGGTACCACCCGTGCCGGCCGTGCAGACCAGCCAGCGTGGTTCGGCATGCTGCTCTTTTTGCATCTGGCTGAAAATCGATTCAGCGATGTTGTTGTTGCTGCGCCAGTCGGTGACCCGCTCGGCGTTGCTGAATTGATCGAGATAATGGCCGTTGCGCTCACGGGCAATGCGGGTGGCTTCGTCGTAAACCTGCGCCGGCGTATCCACAAAGTGACAGCTGCCGCCGTAAAAATGAATCGCCCGCACTTTTTCCGGCGACGTGCTTTTCGGCATCACCGCGACAAACGGCAAACCAAGCAGACGAGCAAAGTACGCTTCCGACACCGCGGTGTTGCCGCTCGACGCTTCCACCAGCGTCGTTTCCGGACCGATGTCACCGTTGCACAAACCAAACAGCACCAGCGAGCGAGCGAGCCGATGTTTCAGCGAGCCGCTCGGGTGAGTGGATTCATCCTTGAAATACAGATCGATGCCGGGAAAGCCTGACAACGGCAGCGGAATCAGATGAGTGTCGGCAGAGCGCTGAAAGTCCGCATCGATGCGGGCTATGGCCTGGCGAACCCAGGCCGGGGAAAATCGTTGCTTCACAGTGTCCTCGGGGCGCCGCAGCGCCGGTCAGTTGCGGTGCTGCCGCGTCGCCACCGGGACGAACGCTCAGGCCACACCGAGTTGTCGCAATTCCTGTTCAACCTGGGCCAGCTCGTTGGCTGCGACCCGGCTGATCTCCGCCAGCACCTCGGCGTTTTCCAGCTCGATGGCCTGTTCATCCGAATCGGCGGACAGGCCGCGACGGTAATCAGCCTTGATGGCGTCAAGCCGTTTTTGCAGCTCATCACGGCGCTGGCGCAGCTGTTGGATACGGGCATTGCGATCGGTCATTTCTGGGGCTCCGGTTTGTAACCTTCCTTTTGACTTTAGGCAACTCTCAGCGCACCGCTACTGATCCGGATCAGATTGTCCGGCGATTGTAGCGCCGACACTGGCCGCCGCTGCGCCGATCAGTGCGAAGCGCGAGGTATCGACCGGCAGCCGATCGCGTCGCGCACCGGCAACGCGGCGGCAACGGCTTGCCGGCCCATCCGCCCTTACATGACGATAAGCCCACGAAATCGCTCAAAAATGGCCCTGCACCTGCCGATAACAGCACATCGGCACAGCGCTTGCTGCGCCTGCCTGTCCGGCCTTGCGGCCACGGCACCAATCCCTTGCGCAGTCCGGCTGTCGCGCAAACCGCTGTCTTCAGACCACAGCACGGAATCCCCAGTGCCTGCCGAACACCTGAAGCCAGCCACGCAACTTGCGCCAGCCGAACAAAAGGAGCCGCGCATGAACCTGTCGACCCTGTTGGGCTTTGCCCTTGGCCTGTTGCTGGTGGCGCTCGCCATCAGCGTCACCGCCAACCACCCCGGCGATTACCTCAGCTTGTCCAGTCTCATGATCGTGCTCGGCGGCACAGTCGCGGCAACGCTGGTGGCCTACCCGATGACCGAAGTGCGACGCATGCTGCGTGCGCTGCTGCAAACGCTGCGTGAGGAAAAGCTCGACTCGGCGCACGCCATCGACGAACTGGTCGAAATTGCCAAGCACTGGAATCGCGGCGATGTCCGTGAACTGGAAACGCGGTTGCAACACAGCCGCAACGGTTTCCTGCGCACCGGCGTGCAACTGCTGCTCGACAAGGCGCCGGCCGAAGATGTGCTGAGCCTGCTGCACTGGCGCATCCAGCGGCTGAAGGCCAAAGAACGCGCCGACGCCCAGATGTTCCGCTCGATGGCGGCGTTTGCGCCAGCCTTTGGCATGGTCGGCACATTGCTTGGCCTCATCAACATGATGCAGATCATGTCCGGCCGCGATCTGGTGGAAATCGGCGGCAACATGGCGCTCGCCTTGGTGACGACTTTCTACGGTCTGCTGCTTGCCAACCTGCTGTTCAAACCCATCGCCATCAAACTCGAACGCGCCACCGAACAACGGGTGATGCTGATGACCATGGTGCTTGAAGGCATTTCACTGCTGTCGCAGCGGCGCAGCCCGGCGGTGCTGCGGGAAACGCTGCAATCCTTCATCCAGCATTACGATAACGAATTGGACACCGCACCGCTTTCTGATGACGACGCCGACAAACTCACCGCCGCGCTCGCCGCCCGCGCCCGTGGCCGACAAGCCGGCGCGCTGCTGTAATCGCTTGCGCCAGGCCCTTGCTGCAATCCCCGAACGGAGCCGCATCATGAACGCCATGCCACGCCACCTCGGCTACCTGCACAGCAGCGAACCGCCCGATGAGCCGGAAGAAAGCTGGATGCTGTCCTATCTCGATGTCTTTGCCCTGATCGCAACATTGTTCATCGTATTGACGGTGCTCGCGCAAATGCGCACGGAGCAACTCGTCGAACAACGTGACGCCGAATCAGCGCAGCGCATTGCCAGTCAAGCCAGCACCGACGTCACCGACACGGCAAACACGACAGCCAACGCGCTCGAACCGTCCCGCGTCAGCGGCACCCTCGCGCCCGGCACGCAACGGCTCGACGCTTTGCCCACGGCCTTGCACGCGCTGCTGAACGAACCGGATTTACAACAGCAGATCGAGGTGCTGACTCACGCCGATTACACCGAAGTGCAAATCCGCGATCGCATCCTGTTTGCCAGTGCCGAAGCCACTTTGCTGCCGGAAGGGCAGATGCTGCTCGCCCGGCTAGCCCCCGTGCTCAAAGAAAGTGGCGCGATGATTTTTGTCGAAGGCCACACCGACAACCAGCCGATCAGCACCGACCGTTTCCAATCCAACTGGGAGCTCGCCGCCGCCCGTGCCACTACCGTCGTACACCAGTTTGCCGCGCTCGGCATTCCGGCCAAACGGCTGCGCGCGGTCAGCGTTGCCGACAGCGACCCCATTGCGAGTAATCAGGAGGAATCCGGCCGTGCCCAGAACCGGCGAGTCAGTCTGTTGTTGCGGCAAACCGCGCCAACCGACGCCCGTATCGCGTGGCAGCCACACGGAGTCGTTTTCCATCCTGACTGATGGTCGTTCCCGCCAAGCGGCGTTGATCAAGTCCGTCGTTTGACCTGCGTCATTCAACCGGCGACGGTTTTCATGCCAACACCGCTAATGGGTCGACACGCGCGTCAGCCGCGATGCGCGCTTGCACAAGTGCTTCGGGATCTCGGCAGGGCAGCTCAGCGAATCACGGCGTTGCCGGCCAGCTCGCCCGAACGGCGTTGATCGCCGCATCCAGCGCCGTGACCTGCGTGCGCGTCACGGTCTTTTGCGAATACAGAAAATGCAGCGGCTCTTCATGCAGCATATCCGGCAACGGCTGCAAGCCCTGCAGCTCCTCTGCCGGTAACCGGCTGAGCCAGACATCATCAACGATCAACAAATCGCCGCGACCTTTGCTCAACAAGCGCACACCTTGTTCGATGCGCTTGAAATCCGCCGTCAGCCCGCCCGGCCGTTGCCGCAACTGCTCATAAAACGGTCCAAACCAGCCCTGACTCGGACCGATGACTTTCCAGCCCTCGTGAATCAACGTTTCGGTCGATTTGCCGTTGGCCCGCGCGGCATCCGTCGCCCGTATCCAACCGCGCGTTTTCTCACTGCGAAACGGCACCGAAAACCACCCGAGCGTTTCCCGCTCCGGCAAGCGATTGACGCCAATGATGAGATCAATCTCCCCCGCCCGCAGCAACTCAAACCGCCGGGCCAATGTCACCCGATGCGCCGACACCGTGATCTGCAACTCGCAACCCGCGTGCGCCAACACCGCCCGCAAAAATCGATCATCCTCATCCGGCTCATACTCGGCGTTGCGGATCACCCGCATTGGTTGCTGGCAAACGGCGGATGCCGCCGAGACCGCAGTCGCCGCCAGCAAAACAAGCACGCTCAGTCCAAGCTGCACAACCACGCGCATGGAAGCCCCGCAACCGATATCGCTCATGGATGCAGGGAGTATAGAAAGGAAACCGCGATATATCGGTGCAACAAAAAACAAAGCCGACGCAAGCGTCGGCTTTTTCAAGATTGGTCGGGGTGGCGGGATTCGAACCCACGACCACTTGCACCCCATGCAAGTGCGCTACCAGGCTGCGCTACACCCCGAGTCGCCGTTACGCCCGGAGGGCGCAAAAGCGGACGCGCATGATAGCGGATTTGTCGGGCGGGGTCAGCTTGGGATTGGTGAGGTATGGAGAGCTTTCGACGCAAGGAGCGTGCCACGTTCTTGAAAAGGAAGAGAGCGGTGATTTTATGAACAGTCGCTGGCGAGAAGCGGTGAAGGAGTGAATAGCTGACGGGGGAGCGGGCTGAGGGTTACCCCTCTCCCTGGCCCCGCTCTGCGCCCCAGCCACTCGCTGGCTCGTGGCGCTGCGGCGGAACGAAGCAGTGCTTCGTTAATTCCCGCCTCGCCCCGCAAGGGGCGAGGGGCTAAAGGCGAGATGGAGTCGGCGCGCTGATTTGTTTTTTTGTTCCTCCCCCTGCCTGAGGGGGGTGAGACCGGAAATATACAT
>DASUEK010000171.1:0-12818 GCA_036275115.1 Permianibacter sp.
GCGCGCCGCGTGGGCAGCGGTGGATGATCGCATCCACGTCAACCGGTTCATGGACATGCACGATGTCGGCGACGCCATGGTGCGGGCGCGCCTCGCCGATCCGGTCATGGACATGGAAAATTTGGTGCTGACTTACAAAGAGGTGCCGGTGCTGCTGCGCGAGCTCAAAGGCATCGGCGCGCATAACATCAATGCCGGTCGCTCGCATGCCCTGACCACGCCAGCGCAACTGAAGCAGATGATGGCGGCGTACGAACAATTCCGTCGCGCCGATGGCACGGTGCCCGCAACATGGGAAGTGATCTACGGCCATGCCTGGGGCACCGAAGTGCGGGCGCGGCCGACCGGTCTGGCGAACGAGTTTGCGATGCCGATCAGCGACATTCCGATTCGGCGCAAGCAGCCGTAATCGATGGCAGATGGGGTTTTGTGGGAGCGGCTTTAGCCGCGATAATTTTCATGCGAAGGAAATTCATCGCGGCTAAAGCCGATCCCACAGTCAGTGAATCTGTTTTGAGTGAAGTTGTAGGAGCGAGCTTGCTCGCGATTGCATTTGCCGCCCAAGGAATATCGCGAGCAAGCGCGCTCCTACAGAACCACCACTTTCAGGATGCACATGAAAACTTTCTTCATCACCGGCACCGATACCGAAATTGGCAAAACGTTTTCCACAGTTGCGCTGACTCGGGCACTGCGCGCTGCAGGGCAGCGGGTTGCGGTGCTGAAGCCGGTTGCCTCCGGCTGCGAGCGCATCGACGGCATCTGGCAAAACGATGATGCCCGCGCGCTGCGCGCGGCGGCCGAAAACGATCAGGACTACGCCAGCGTCAATCCGCTTGCGTTGATTCCGGCCATCGCGCCGCATATCGCGGCGCAGGAAGCCGGCGTTGACTTGTCGGTCGCGCGGTTGTTGCAACTGACGCAAGCCACCCGTACTCGCAGCGATGACGTGCTGCTCATCGAAGGCGCGGGCGGTTTTCTGGTGCCGCTCAATGACCGCGAAAGCTACGCCGATTTCGTTCAGGCGCTGCAGCTGCCGGTGATCCTGGTGGTCGGCATGCGGCTCGGTTGCATCAATCACGCACTGTTGTCGGCTGAGGCCATTCGCGCCCGCGGCTTGCGGCTGGCTGGCTGGGTTGCCAATTCACCGCAGCCGACCATGAACCGTTTCGCCGAGAACCTTGGCTACCTGCGCGAGCACCTGCCGGCGCCGCTGCTGGCGGAAATTCCCTGGCAGGCGGAGCGGCCGGAGCAGGGCTTTGCCGGGCAGCTGTCGTCGTTGCTCGGCGAGATGGGCCCTCGCCATGCCGGCGGCGCTCCGGACCGGCGGTAGCGATTGGGCGAACTCCGGCAGCTGTTTCTGGTCAAAAAATGAGCTAGACTGGCGCTGCCACCGGTCATTTCGACCGTGCTGGTTTGCGCCCACGACAGCCGTGTTGTCGTCGTAAGGAGCCACCGATGGAAATACGTCCCGCATTTCAGTCCGGTATTGAAGGCTTTCAGCGTGCTACCCAGCGTGCCGCCGAAGCCTCCCAGCAGATTGCCCAGGCCGGCACCACCCAGCCTGAACAAGATCTGGTCAAGCCGGTGGTCGAGCTCAAGCAGGCCGAACAGCAAGCCGCCGCATCCGCCAAGGTCATTGAAACCGAAAACCGGGTGCTGGGCAGCCTGCTCGATATCCGCGCCTGAACGCCGGTTGACCTGAGTCGCCGCCATGTTGCCTGTTGCGGCCCCACTGACCACCGCGCTGCCGCCGACCGTCCAGCCGCAGTTGGACGCCATTCGGCGTGACAATGCCAAATTTGAGCCCATTCCCCAGCCAACTGGCGCAGGTGCCGGCAGCCGCACCCGCGCTGAAGCCGACGATTACGACCGCAACCGCAGCGGCCTCGAAACCAAGGACGCCGCCAATCGCACTGAGCTGGCGCGGACCGATGGCAACAGCCAGAACCCGTCCGCACAGGCCAGCCGCAACGACGGCAATGCCCGGGTCGATCCCGACGGCCGCAACAATCCGAACAATCCCCAGCAGGACACCCGTCAGAACGGCCAGCAGAACAGCCGTGACCGGCAACAGGAGCGACAAGTCCAGGCGCAGGTCAGTGAACTGAAAGGCCGTGACCGCGAGGTGCGCGCACACGAGGCGGCGCATGCGGCGGTTGGGGGCCAGTACGCCGGGGCACCGGTGTTTCAGTATCAGAAGGGGCCGGATGGCCGGCGTTACGCGGTCGGTGGCGAAGTCAGCATCGACGCCAGCCCGGTGCCGGACAACCCGCAAGCCACGATCCGCAAACTGGAAACGGTGCGCGCTGCTGCGTTGGCCCCGGCCGATCCCTCGCCGCAGGATCGGCAAGTGGCTGCCCGCGCCACCGCGTTGATCGCCGAAGCGCGCCGGCAACTGGCGGTTCAATTGCGGGAAGAATCGGCAACCGGTGGTGCCAGCAATGCCGGCAAGGTCAGACTCGCCAGCGACAGCGCATCCGAGGCGGTATTTGGCGCCGACGGTGAACTCGCCAGCCCGACCGATTCGGGCCTGACCGTTTATCCGAACGCGCCGCTGCGCAGCCCCTGCCCGATGTGCAGCAAACCGCACCTGAGCCCGGTGAGCAGCAGCAATCTCGCCAGCAATTTTTCGTTGACTGATCGCCTGCGCTCGCTCGGCGTCACCGATTATTCGGCACGTGATTTTCGCGCCAGCGCCTGACGGCGCCGTTTAGGCGCACACGGTTGATCAAAGTTTGATCAGTCAGTGCCGCGACGCCGATGGTGTGATCCAAACACAGTCTGCCGTTGATCGGCTGGCAGCTGAAATTCCCGATCAACTGCCTTACACTGCCGGCGTTCCCCCTTTCGCCGGCTGCCCGTTATCGTGTCCGTTGTCCGTCTCGCTGTTGCCAATGCGACGGCCAAGTCGCCCGCCAAATCGGTGCCGAAACAGCGACCGTTCCTGAAATGGGCTGGTGGCAAATTCCGGGTGCTGCCGCACATCCTGCTGGCCTTGCCACCGGGCAAACGTTTGGTCGAACCGTTCGTGGGTTCCGGCGCGGTGTTCCTCAACACCACGTTTGATGCGTACCGGCTCGCCGACATCAACCCGGATTTGATCGGTCTGTATCAGACCCTGCAAAGTCAGGGCGATGCCTTCATCGACTACGCCCAGCGCTGGTTCACCGCCAAGAACAATTCCGCCGAGCGCTATTACGCGCTACGGGAAAAGTTCAACAAGCTCGATATCAACAAAGACAAAGACCGGCGCGAGAAAGCCGCGCTGTTTCTGTATTTGAACCGGCATGGCTACAACGGCCTCTGTCGCTACAACAGCGATGGCGGTTTCAATGTGCCGTTCGGCAAATTCAAGGCACCATACTTCCCGGCCGCGGAGATGCGCGCCTTCCATGAAAAAAGCCAGCGTGCCGAATTTGTCTGCGCTGATTTTCGCAGCGTGATGAAAGCAGCCAAGAAGCACGACGTGGTTTACTGCGACCCGCCGTATGTGCCGTTGACCGCCACCGCCAGCTTCACCGCCTACGCGCGCTCGGCCTTCGGCCCGACCGAACAATTCGACCTCGCCGCCGCTGCCGATGCATTGCGCCGCAAAAGCGTGCCGGTGCTGATCTCCAATCACGATACCCCGATTACCCGCGAGCTCTACCAAACCGCCGAGCTCACTGCGTTCCCGGTCCGTCGCTTTATCAGCTGCAACGGCACCCGCCGCAACAATGCCAGCGAGCTATTGGCGCGGTACTGAAACTGGAATGTCATCTGGCTGCGTTATAGCCATGGTCATGCTTGCCAAGGAGCCTGACCATGAACGTTCCCCACAGTCGTTTCAACCCCAGCAACCTGCAGCATGTCGCAATCGTCAATGCCGCGATCGCGACGGCGGGTCAAAAGAATCGCGGCCGGATCCGCTCGGCACGTGCTGCGTTGAATGAGCACGGTATCGAATTGATGCGGCCGGAAGACGATATTCGGTTGGAACGCTTGGTGATTGATTTGAGTGAGTGGCGGTAACGCTGATTCGCCAAGGGCATCTCGCACATCACCCCCTCCGGGCCTCCCCCTTGGCAGGGGGAGGCGCTTTAGGCTCTCACGCCAGTGACGGAGCGGGCTGTTGTCGGGGAGCGCATTACTCGATAAAGCCGGAATGTTCGCTCAGACCTTTACCTTCACATAACTTCCCGGTGCCGGTTCAATCGCATCTTTTATCGCGCGCGCCGGCTCGCTTTGCTTGTCATCTTGGGTGACCCAGTTGTGCCAGTCGCGCCACCATGAGCCGGGGTTTTGTTTCGCTTCGGCTTGCCAGAGCAGCGGATCTTGCGGCAGCTCATCATTGGTTTGGTAACCGTACTTCTCGCTGCCGTCCTGATTGATGACACCGGCGATATGGCCGGAGCCGCCGAGTACAAAACGAACCGGGCCGCTGTGCAGCAATGCGCCTTTGTAGGTCGCGGTCCAGAGCGCGATATGATCTTGTTCGGTTGACAGGAAATAGGTCGGCGTCTTGATCTTGCGGATATCGATCGGCGTGTCGAGCAGGGTGATGCCGTCCGGATCCTTGAAACGGTTATGCAGGTACATGTTGCGCAAATAGAAGCTGTGCATCTTGCTCGGCAGGTTGGTGGCGTCACAGTTCCAGTACAGCAAATCGAACGCCATCGGGGTTTTGCCGAGCAGGTAGTTGTTGACCCAGTAACTCCAGATCAAATCGTTTTCACGCAAGGAGTTGAACGCGGTTGCCATGTTGCGACCGTTGAACACGCCTTCTTTTGCCATCTGGGCATCGAGCAGATCGAGTTGCTGCTCGTCGATGTAGGCGCCGATCTCGCCCGGCTCGGAAAAATCGATCAGCGTTGCCATGTACGTGGCGCGAGCAATCGGATTTTTCTTTTTGGGCTGCTTTTCTGCTTGTGCCGAGAAATACGCCAGCGTGCTGGCGAGCAGGGTACCGCCGAGGCAGTAACCCATCGCGTTCAGTTCTTTCTCGCCGGTGAGTTTCTGCACTGCTTCAATGGCTGCCAGCGTGCCTTCACGCAGGTAGTCGTCGAAGCCTTTGTCCTTGTGCGCCGCACCCGGATTGACCCAGGAGATGACGAACACGGTGTGACCTTGCGCAACGGCCCAGCGCACCAGTGAGTTCTGCGGCCGCAAATCAAGGATGTAGAACTTGTTGATCCACGGGGGCACGATCAATAGTGGACGTTTGTAGACGGTGTCGGTGGTTGGGGTGAATTGCAGCAACTGAATCAGATCGTTCTGGAACACCACGGCGCCCGGTGTCGCGGCGACATTGACGCCCGGTGTGAACGCGTCGAGATCGGTCATCTTGATGTTCAGGCGGCCGCCACCACGGACGGTGTCTTCCAGATAATTGGCGACGCCGCGCAGCAAGCTCAAACCGTTGGTGCGTTGCGCTTCGGCCCAGACCTCCGGATTGGTCAGCGGAAAATTGCTCGGTGAAAACGCGTTAATCGCTTGCCGGGTGAAGAAGCGCAGCGCTTCGGTTTGATCGCGTTCATTGGCGTTTTGCGGTTGCAGCGCCTTGAACACCTGCTCGGCATACATCAAATAGGTTTCGCGCAGCAGCGCGTAGTAGCCCTGATTCCACGATTCGCTCTTGAAGCGCTTGTCGCTGCTCGGCGTGGTGGCCGCCTGTGTCATTCGCGCCGCCAGCTGGTTTTGCAACACTGTCGGATCACTGAACGCCTGCAGGCTCGGATGTTGTGGTCCGCGCGCCTGCCAGAGCGCCCAGCTTTCCTGGAAACAGCGTGCCCAGATCGCGGCAAGCCGGGCCATGTCCTGACTGAAATCGGCACCGCCCTGGGCATAAATCGCAATCAGTTGCTGCCAAGCCTTGCTGATCCGGCTCATCAACTCGGCTTGCTCCTGCATCGGGTCCGGGCTGGCAACGGCGTGGTCCGGTTTCGGGCTGCTCATTCCATTCTCCTTGCTGGCCGGTTATCCCAGCCAATCTGGTGCGTTTGTGCTTTTTAATCGCTCGCTGGCGCGTGACTGACGTTTTCAGACTGTCATGCTGGCAGATTATTGTTGCAATGCAACAAAATCACGTCTATGCTGCGATGCAGCAAACTGCCGAAAGGAGGCAATGCCATGTGGAACAATCTGTTTAACTCGATCAACGAACAAGGTCGTTCGTTCTACCAGCCGGTGGTGGAGTTTAACCAGCTGGTGTTGCGTCAGGCAGAAAAGCTGGCTCAAGCCCAGCTCGAAAGCTTCAACGCCTATGCCGCGATCGGCCTCAAGCAGCTGCAAACCGCTGCCAAGGTTGGTGATGCCGAGCAACTGAAGACGCTGGCCAGCCAGCAGTTGGAAGTGCTGCAGTCGTTGCAGGCCAAGGTCAGCGAAGACGCCAGCAAGTTCGGCGCGCTGATTGAAGAAAACCGTAAGGAAATCACCGGCTTCGTGGCTGAGCGTTTCCCGGTTGCCGAGGTTGTGGCCAAGCCGGCCAAGGCCAGCAAAGCCGCTTAATTCCCGGCTCGACGTATTGGTTTCGATGTATTGGTAAGGTCTGCGTGCCCTGACCCGGTGCCACGCAGCAAGGCAGCACAGGATGTGATGCCAGCTTCTGAAGTTCTGACAGTCTGCGGGATACCATCCCTTCTCGAAGCCCCGGTCGGCGTCATGCCACCGGGGTATTTTTTTGCCCCCCAGGGATGGGGGGCATGCCGTATTGGTCAGGAACCAATACGGCCGCCTGCAGGGATAGCAGGCGTGCCGGAGTTGCCGGGCGCAAGTCCGGCGGCCCCAAGGATGGGAGGTGCGGCGTATTGCTCTGGAACCAATATGGCCACTTGCGGGGACAGCGGGTGCGCTGGAGTTGCCACGAGCAAGTCCAGCGTTTCTCAGGTCACGCGAATCCATTCATGAGCGCGCCAATCTCACTGCTCGATTGGCTATTTGGCGGCGCTGTCCAGCACCATGTTGACGATCACGGCCAGGGTGATGATGAACACAATCACGAAAACTACGCCGAGTGCGATGTAGTCTCCCGGTTTGCCGTGCTGGAAATCCTGTTCGCGCTTCTTTTCGCTCTGCACGCCAAAGGCGGCGGCCACGACGCTCTGCAGCAGGCTCGCGAAACCGGGACGTTTGGCTTCTGGCGGGGTTTCGGGTGGCGAAGGGGGTGTGGTTGAAACGTTGCTGGCTTGCGGTTCGGACATGGTGACGGTGCTCCGCTCAAATCGGTAATGGCGCTATTGTTACCGATCTGCGCCCGGCTTGCAGGCGACCGCCTTTTCCAGCCCGAGATAGCGGTCAGCGCCTGAGCGCAGGCAACAAAAAAGCCGGCAATCGCCGGCTTTGTCGGACGTGTTGTCCTGCCTTAGCGGACAAACAGCTCCAGGAAATCAATGAAGTGCAGGCTCGGCATCTGATGTGAACCGAGCGCCCAGTCAAACCAGCTGACATCGTCCTGTTTTTTCTTGCACTCTTCTTGCGGCGGCTGCGGGCATTGCTCGCCTTGCGGCGGCGCGCTGTGTTGCTGGTCAGGTGCCGGTGCCGGGCACAAGTTTTCCGCCGCCAGTACGCCGACAGCACTAAATGCCAGGAAGGCCAGCACAGGTAAGCGTTTCATGAACAGACTCCATCCGAGGGATGCCGGACAACGGGCGGTTCCACTCCAACCGCACCGGGCATTGTAGGCGCCTACGCCCTGATCCGATCACACCACTGGTCGGCAAAATTACCAAACTTGCGCGCTCGTACTGCCAACTGCTGACAGCCGGCCTTGCCGCAGCCGAACGATGGCCAGCGCCATTTCCAGCGCCTGCTCGCCGTTTAGCCGCGGGTCGACCAGGCTTTCGTAGGCGCGGCTGAGATCGTGCTCTGCCAAGCCGCGGGCCCCGCCGGTGCATTCGGTGACAGCTTCGCCGGTCAGTTCGAAATGGACACCGCCGAGGACCGAACCGAGCCCGCGATGGACCGCAAAGGCCTGCTCCAGTTCCGCCAGGATGTCATCGAACCGACGGGTTTTCAGGCCGCTGCTGGTCAGTTGGGTATTGCCGTGCATGGGATCGCAACACCACAGCACCGGTTGGCCTTCCTGGCGGACCGCTTCAATCAGGGCCGGCAGATGGTCGTTGATGCGGGCGGCGCCGAACCGGTGAATGAGGGTCAGCCGGCCTGGGATCCGGCCCGGATTCAGTCGCTCACATAGCGCACGCAGGTCGGCTGCCGACATGCCGGGACCGACTTTAACGGCAACCGGGTTGGCGATGCCGCGCAGGTACTCGATGTGGGCGCCGTGCAAGGCAGCAGTGCGCATGCCGACCCACGGCAGGTGGGTCGACATGTTGTACCAACGCCCAGGCATGCCGTGCGCATCGGCGCGGCGGGTCAGCGCGGATTCGTAATGCAAGTGCAGGGCTTCATGGCAGGTGAAGAACTCGCTGCGTTCGCGCGGTGGCGTGGCGCCAGCCGATTGCAGCAGGGCAAAGGCGCGCCGGACTTCTTCGACAATCTGCTGGTATTCGGCCGCGCGTGGGCTGTCGGCCATGAAATCGAGGTTCCAATGCTCGGCTTCGGCCAAATCGGCGAAACCGCTGTCGGTCAGCGCCCGGATGTAATTCAGGGTCAGCGAGGCGAGGCTGTAACCGGTCAGCAGTCGCTGCGGATTGGGCGTGCGCGCCTCAACCGAGAATGCTGCCGCGTTGATCAGATCGCCGCGGTAGCTCGGCAGCGTCAGGCCGTCACGGGTTTCGCTGTCGTCGCTGCGCGGCTTGGCGTACTGGCCGGCGATACGACCAACCCGGATGATGGGAACATTGAGTCCGTGCAACAGCACGAGGCTCATCTGCAGCAGGATTTTCAGTTTGCCGGTAATGCGCTCGCTGGTGCAGTCGCTGAAGCTCTCGGCGCAATCGCCGCCTTGCAGCAGAAAGCGTTTGCCGATCGCGGCGTCGGCGAGCTGTTGCTGCAGCTGCTCGATTTCATTGACCGTCACCAGCGGCGGCAAGCGCCGCAACTCGGCCGTGGCGCCGGCGAGCGCGTCCGGGTCCGGGTAGGGCGGAAACTGGCGCAGCGGCAAAGCTTGCCAGGAATCAGGGTGCCACATGAGAGGCTGCCATCCACCGGCAAGCCGGCGGATTTCACGACGTGGGCAGCGCGCGTCTGCAATTCATCAATGCCGTCATGGTACTCCGCCAGCCTGGCATTTGCATGACACGGATCAGCGCGCCATCAGAAAGTCAGGCCCTGGCCGAGTGCCGCTTGTGCCGGTTCGGTCACCTCAAACAGGCTGCCGATGCCGACCAAACGGTTCAATTCGCTGCGAAACGCGGTGGCGCGGTGGCGGGAGTTGCCGAGGATCGGCAACAAGGCGTCGTTGAGTTCGCGCACGGGCAAACCCGGCACCGGCGTCAGGATCAGCGCGAACAAGCGACAGCCTTGTTGCAGCAAGGCCCGCAGCTGGCTGGCTGGTGTGTCAGCGGTCAGCACCTGCCATTGCACGGTTGGCTGCGTTTGCAACAGCAGTCGGCGGTGGGTGACCCGCTCAACCGCGCCGACCGCGTTGCAGCAGTTCGCCAGTACGTCATACAACACCGGCAGATCGGCCAACGCCGCAAGCGCGCTGCGGCCGTCGTCGCCGGCGAACGGTGACGCCGGTGGCTGACCGTGCTGGTGAGCGAGCGCCAGCAACTGCGGATGCTTGTCTTCGTCGCGGGCAAAAAAAAGTGGACTGGCGCTGATGCCATGCACCAGCACCTGCTCGGACAATTGCGACTCGGCGGTTTCCTGTTGTTCACTGTGGCAGGCCGGCAAGCGGCCGCGATTCTGCTGGATGATGTGGGCAAAGAAACGCGCGGCCCGGTGCCCGACCACGCGGAAATCGCGCTCCAGCGTCAGATGCCGGCCCAGCTGACGGACGACCCGGTAGGGTTGGTCGGCCAGCTCGTCCGGCTCCTTCACTTTTTGTTGCAGGACCGGGAAGCTGATCTGCAGCAACTCGCGCGCACTCAGGCCGCTGTCGCTGTGCAATTCGAGGCCCAAACCATTGATGGAAAAATCAATCGACTCGCCGGCCAGTTCGGTGCCGTTTTCGCGCCGCAGCAGCACCGGTGTCTGGTAGCGGAAGCGCTCTTGCTTGCGAGCGCCGCGCAAACCCATCGCCGTCAATGGCGCGCATTCGCCCGGTGCCTGCAGGCGGTCGGGGACCAGCGCAAATTCACGCAGCCAATCGGGCAAAGGGTGCGGGTATGGCTCGCTCGGCAGCGGTGCCAGCGGCACGATGCTGGCGCTCAGGTCCAGCTGTTGCAGTCGCTGTTGCCAACCGAGCACAACGCTGGCGAGTTCGTCCGGCAACAGCTCAAGAAACGGCTGCGCCAGCGCCGGGTCGAGCGGTCGCTGCGGCTGGCAGATCACTGCCAGCGCAATTGCATGTGGTGAGAGCGCCAGCCAACTCTCGCGCCGCGTTGCGGTCAACGCGGCTGCCGGCACCACATAATCACCGCTGACGCTGTGCAGCCAATAATGCAGCTGCGGCAGGGACTGTCGGCTGCTGCTGGCCGGCAAACCGGCCGCCAGTTTTTCGGCGACGCGCGGCAAGGCTTGCAGATTGTGTTCGCGCTGCCAGTTGGCGGCAGTGGTGACAAACAACAGTTCGCGCGGCGCTTCTGCGGTCGCCGCGCTGAAATACGCTTGGCCATACCAGACGCTCTGGCTGTACAGGCGCTCGTAGATGCGCGCATAGGTGGCTGGCAGCGCGTCCTTCAGTTCCATTTTGTAACGTGCCAGCTGTTGTTCGATGAAGCCCGGCACAAAGGTATCAAACGCGTGTTCACCTCCGCGCATCAGCCGCTTCAACCGGACGATTTGCCGGTCGCCTTCCCGCTCGCAACCCAGCACCCGATAGGCGATGCTGCCGAGCGGCTCACCGGCGCGTTGCTGCAGTTCATCGTAGTGCAGCAGGACATCAGTTTGCGCGCTGAGTTTGTGTTCCGGTGCGATCTGGACACGCACGCCGAGCAATGACAAATCGAGTGTCTTGCCGGCCAGTCGGTTCGTGCTGTTGCCACTGTCGATTTCCAGTGTCACCGCCGACACATAGTTCATCCGTGATTCGTGTCGGTGCGGTCGGTAACCGAACGGAATGCGGCGAATTTTTTCCTCGGCGGCGACAGCGACTTCACGTTGGCTTGCGAGCGGCGCGGTGGTTTGGCTGTCGCTCGCCAACGTTTGTTCATATACGCCAATGGTGTAGCGGCCGTTGTACGCGGTCAGTGCCTGCTCAAAGGCCGCAATCGCGGCATCGTCGAGCCAATGGGTGCGGCCGCCGTGCGGATAGGCGCGGCAGCGTTTGCCACGTTCCGGGCGCAAATCGATGGTGCGCAGGCAAGGTTGTTCGAGGCGGCGGGCTTCCAGTGGATCGCGCACCGGTTTGCGGTTGACCGGTGGTTTCGGGTCGGCCATTTGTTGTTCTCGTCGTGTACGGCGCGTAGCGATTCAAGCATAGCCGGATCTCGCCCGGTCGGTGCGATGAGTCTGACCAATGTATTGATTTGTATCGAGTTCGTATCAGTGCGTACCGCTGTGTCAGTTGGCTTTACGTGCGCTCTTCGCTGGTACGAGCAGCATCGGCCAAGTTCTTGAATTCATTGATGTCGTGGCGATGGAACACATATTGCTTTTGCCTGTCCGGCGGCATGGGCTAGGTCAGGCCGCGACACTGCTTGAGGAAAAGGACGATGAACGTAGTAAAGAATTTCGGTTTGGCCGCCATCATGGCTGCCGGCACGATGCTGGCAGCGCCGGCCCATGCCATTGTGATCACGTCGGAGAACGACGCCAATGCACTGGCCAACGCCCTGCTCGCAGGCGGCGGCGCCGGTATCGATTTGAGCTCGGTGACCGTGTCGGTCAGCGGCCACAACAATGGCGTGGCGTATTCGACTGGCGTTTACACCAACGCCTCGAACACCTACGGCATCGGCAACGGCATTGTGCTGTCGAGCGGTGACGTCAGTGACTACGGCGACGGCGCCAACACGGCCTCGGGCAACAGCACTGTTTATGGTGTGGCTGCGACCGGTGCTGAAGAAGCCATCCTGGATCCGATCACCGGCGGCAGCTTCAACCACAACGATGTCACCAGCATCACGCTGACTTTCAACATGCTGGCCGGTTTCGACAGCGTCTATTTCAACGTCGTGTTCGGTTCGGATGAATATCCGGAGTGGGCTGGCAGCAGCTTCATTGATGCCTTCGGTCTGTTCGTCAACGGCACCAACGTTGCCTTTGCCAATGGCGCGCCGATCAACATCAACAACCCGGGCATGGGCGCTCCGGCCGGCACCGAGCTGGACGGCGTGCTCGGCGGTTCGACCGGCGAGTTCGGTCAGTGGGTCCACACCTTCGGTACCTTCGTTGGTGATGGCGCCCAGAACGTGACCGTGACCTTTATCATCGCCGACTCGGGCGATGCCCAGCTCGACAGCGTGGCGTACATCAGCCAGCTCGGTGGCTCGGAGCCGCCGGTGGAAGTGCCGGTGCCGGCCTCGCTGGCATTGTTCGGCCTCGGCCTGATGGCGCTGCGTGCCCGTCGTAAATAAGCGATTGCTTCAGAGAAAAAAATGGCGACCTCCGGGTCGCCATTTTTTTTCCATCGGTGCCAAGCAATGGGATCGCCGAGGGTGCCTCGGCTTGGTTGCCGAGGACGGAACCGCGACGTATGGGCGCATTGTTTTCGCTGCAAAGCCCGTTAAGCTGACGGCCCTTGTCATTCGGGTCTGTCACCGTCATGGCCAAAGCCAAAACCGTCTATGCCTGCGCCGCCTGTGGCGCCATCAGCAGCAAATGGGCCG
>DASUEK010000172.1:0-10015 GCA_036275115.1 Permianibacter sp.
TGACGCCGTGGCGCGATACCAGTGTCCTGATGGATGTGCTGTGCCGCGAGCGCGGCCGCTTGCGCGTTGCAGCGCGGGGCATCAAGGGCAAGAAACGTTCGCCGATGGCCGGCGTGCTGCAAGCTTTTGTGCCACTGCATATTCAGCTCAACCAGCGGCGCGATTATTACTACCTCACCGATGCCGATGCGCTGGCGCCCGCATGGTCACTGCCCGGTGATGCCGCCCTCTGCGCGCTCTACTGCAACGAGCTGTTGCTGCGTTTGCTGCCGGAGCATGACGGCCATGACAGTTTGTTTGACTGTTATGAGCGCAGTTTGCAGGCGCTAAGCGTTGCTGCCACGGATGAAGCGCAATCCGGCCCGGTGTTGCGGACGTTTGAATGGGCGCTGCTGTCCGAGCTGGGTTATGGCATTGCGCTCGATTGCGACGAGACCGGCAATACCCTCTTGCCAGATCGTCGTTATCAGGTGCATCCGGAACACGGCATTCTGCCAGTGGATGCCGCGCAATCCGGCTTTCTGGGCCGTGACTTGCTGGCCTTCGCCGACCATAATTGGGCGCACCAGCCGAGTGAAGCCAAACGTCTGCTGCGTCTGCTGCTTGCCGCCCATCTCGGAACAAAACCCTTGCAAACGCGCGAGCTGTGGCGGGCGAGGCAAGTGCTGAAGCAACTGGCCGATGAGCCGGTTGCCGTCGCTGATGCGACGCGGCTTGCTGACAACATGTCGGCGTGCGATACGGCTACGATCGTGCAAAACAAATGAAGCGAGTGAAATGAACGTCAATACGATTCACCGTGGCCCCTGCCTGTTGGGCGTCAATATCGATCACATCGCCACGGTGCGAAATGCCCGCGGCGGCCGTTACCCGGAACCGGTGCAAGCCGCCTTGCTGGCGGAGCAGGCCGGGGCCGATGGCATCACCGTGCATTTGCGGGAAGACCGTCGCCACATTCGTGATCGCGATGTCCGCGTGCTGAAAGAAACGCTCGGCACCCGCATGAACCTCGAAATGGCGGTCACCGAGGAAATGCTGGCGATTGCCTGCGAGATCAAACCAACCTATTGCTGCCTGGTGCCGGAAAAACGCGCCGAGCTGACCACTGAAGGCGGCTTGGATGTTGCCGGTCACGAAGCAACAATCAAGGCGGCCTGCGAGCGGCTCGCGGCGCAGGGGATTCTGGTTTCCTTGTTCATTGACGCTGACGAAGCACAGATCGAAGCGGCCGTGCGTTGCGGCGCGCCCTACATCGAACTGCACACCGGCGCCTATGCCGAGAGCGAAGGTGAGGCGCAAAAGCGGGAGCTGCAGCGAATCGCCCAGGCCGCCAAGTTTGCGGCGCGCCGCGGCTTGATCGTCAATGCCGGCCACGGTCTCAATTATCACAATGTCCAGGCGATTGCCCGCTTGCCGGAACTGTACGAACTCAACATCGGCCATGCGATTGTCGCTCGTGCCCTGTTCGTCGGCCTGGAGCAGGCGGTACGTGAAATCAAGCGCTTGATGGAGGAGGCGAGGCCATGGCCGTCGTCGGCATCGGCACCGATCTCGTTGTAATCAAACGCATCGAGGAAGTGCTCGGTCGACATGGTGATCGCTTTGTCGAGCGAGTGCTGCACCCGAATGAGTTGCTGCGGTTTCAGGAAACCCAGCACCAGGCCCGTTATCTCGCCAAGCGGTTTGCTGCCAAAGAGGCGGTCTCCAAGGCGCTCGGCACCGGCATTGCTGAGGGCGTCAATCTGAACGATATCGAGATCGCCAATGACGAGCGTGGCAAACCGCATGTGCGCCTGCATGGCGGCGCGCAACAGCGTTTGCAGTCAATGGGTGCCCGTCACTGCCATCTCAGCATCAGCGATGAGCGTGACCATGCGCTGGCATTTGCGGTGCTGGAAACCGAGTGAGCACTAGCGGTGAGGCGGCTGCCAACATCGTAGCAACAGCAAAAAGCCCGGCATTGCCGGGCTTTTTGTTTTCACTGCGGGCGTCGACGGTATGCCAGAAGCCCGAGCAAGGCGAGTGTCGCATACGCCAAACTGCCGCCACCCCCACCTCCGCCGCCATTGGCTGGCGGTGCGCTGTTGCGGACGGTGATTGTTACGGTATCTGTGGTCGATTGACCCAGGTTATCTGTAACGGTTAATTGGAAATTTAGCGCCGAATCGCTATCGACATTCGGTGCCGTGAACGTGGTGCTTGCTGCGGCGCCGTTTGCAAGCGTCACCGATGCGCCACTCAATTGCTGCCAACGGTAACTTGTGACACTACCATCACTGTCTGCACCGCTTCCGTTCAGTGTCACCGTGGTGCCCTCCGTCACGGTCTGATCGGTACCAGCATTGGCAGTCGGGGCCTGATTGGGGGCTGGTGATACGGTAACGGCAATCTGGTCACTGGCTTTTTCTTGTGCGGTGTCGCTGACGGTCAGTTCAAAGATCAGCGTTGTGCTGAGCGCCACATCTGGTGCCGTGAAACTGACGTCAGCACTGTTATTGCCGGAGAGCGTCACGGTCGGGCCGGACAGTTGCTGCCACCGGTAGCTGGCGATGGCGCCATCACTGTCGGCAGCGACTGCCGACAGATTCACAGTATCGCCCTGAACGACTGTCTGATCGGCACCAGCATTGACGCTCGGTACAGACGTTGCTGTCCAGACGAAACTTTCGACGACGTTGGATTGCGTATCGTCAGCTTTGGCCGGCGCTACCGCATTGATGCCGAGGCCGCGCCGTGCAAAGGCTTCACGGAACAGCTGCAGATCACTCGGTGTTTCGGCGTTTGGTTGCAGGCTGGCAACAGCATCAAGTTGGGCATCGCGCGCTTCGACGAAGTCGGGTTCGAACATCATTGTGTTCTTCATGCCTTGCACGAGATATTCGCGCATCCGCAACTGCGCTTCCTGGTAGCCCCGGTTGCGCAGCAGATTGACGTAGGCATCCCAGAGTGCGCTGGCCCAGATTTCGCCGGTGTTGTGCACTTCACTGTTGTTGCTACCACTGCCACCGTTCGGTAGCACAGTACCATTGCTGATATGGCGGAAGCTCAGTGCATTGCTGTCGGGGTCGCTGCTGTAAGGGAAGCGGCGCAGGCCGTTGGCAAAGTCATTGACCGCATAACCGGAAAAGCCGTAACTGCCGGACCAATTGTCGGCATCGCTTGCCGCCGACAGAGCCAGCATGGCGACAAAATCCGACCAACCTTCATCCATGCCATTGGCCTGACTGGCGTTGCCGATATTCATGAGCCGGTTGGTGAGGTAGTGGCCCCATTCATGGGCCACCAGTGCGGAGTCCAGCGAACCATCGATCGGTGTGGCGGTGCTGCGGCTGAGTGCAGCGCCGACGCTGCCGCTGGTCATCGCGGCTTTGATCGCGTTGCCATCGCTTTGGCTGACCAACAGAGCACCGATGTTAATGACGGTGGTGTTGCCATCCGGCAATCCCATGGTCAGTGTGCCGGTCGTGTTGTTTGCGACGAGCACTGCAATGGCGCCGGCGGCCTGTGCCCGCTCAACCTTGTCGATAAAATTGCAATTGCCGCGGTCAACCAAGGCGACCTTGCCGTTGAGCGCGGCCGCATTGGTTAACGCCTCGCAGCCATCCGTGGGGTTTACGCCGGCACCATCCTGTACGACCACCAATTGGCCACTGACGCTGAAATTGTCCGGGCCAAAACTCGCGTGACCGGAGGCATAGCTTGCGGCAAGGGCGCCACTGACCGTGACTGACGATTCTGTCGGACCGTCGAACAGGAATACCTGCATGCGCGGCGACGCGAAAGCGGGAACGCTCATGTTGGCATTGTTGCTGCCGTCGAAATCCTGGAGCTCGACCCGCATCCGGTTGCTGTCGGTGGCAGTTCCGGTGGTGAAGCCGGCGTCGTGGAAATAGTCGTGCAGCCAGTTCACCACGTAAAACGCTTGCGTCATCGCCGCATTCTGGTTGTTGGTGCTGCTGCGGACATCCGCTTCGCCGTCAAAGCTCCAGTGGAATTGGCCGGCGGCACTGGCAGGCCCGCGGCGATCGCTGGCGTCGAAACCATCGTTGCCACTGATGTCGAGATAGACCTCCGCGTGATTCCCGATAAGCGTTGTAGCGCCATCCGGTAGCCACGGGTCATTGTGGGTGCTGGCCAGTTCCCCGATGCTGACGTCGTTGGCTGTGATGTATGCCGGTTGCAGATCGCCGGCTGGCAGCGGTGTCAAATCACCATACGGGCTGTCGATGGGGCGCAGGGCATTGTCCGGATGACTGGCGGGGTGCGCATAAACGCGGTAACTGTGGCTGGCATCTTTGGTGAGCGAGCGGCGCAGCAAGAGTTCGCCCTCGTCGCTCAGTACGATTTGCCACAAACGCGTGCGGCGAGTGCCGTCACTGACTTCGATTTCGTAGGACCAGGCTGGCAGCAGTGACGCGTCCTTCTTTGCGTAGACTGCCGTGGCGCGCACATCGCGAATCGCGCCGGATTGGCTTTGCCAATGTAATGTGGCGCCGGCAGATTGCCAGCGCGTAACCGTTGGTGTAGGGGCGTCAACTGCCGCTGCTACAAGGGGCATTAGCCGCGAGGCCTGTGCAGGGGATTGGCTGTGTTGTCGAACCGGTGCCTGTGCCGCCGGCTCGCCGCTGACCACGCGCAAACGCGCCGTGCCATCAACCAACGCGGTGAGTGTGCCGTGTAATACCGGAATGCCATCGAAGGCTTGTTGCCAGCTGTAACGGGTGGCGCCGTTGCGCAAGGCTTCGGTGCGGGCGGCGCCGAGTGCGCGGCTGGCGTTGTCATCCAGCCCTTGTATCGGGGCGATGAACTGTTTCAGTTGTTCGGCTTGTGCGGCGGTAGCAGATTTGTTCAGCACGCCAGCACCGGGTACCGCAATGCCATCAAAGCGGACATAGCGCGGTTGGCCGCTGTCGCTGCGGTGGAGCACGGTAACGGCCGAATTCGCATTGGCACTGGCGCCAACATCGGGTGCGGACATCAGCGCCAGGCCTACGGCAAGCGCTACAGCAGCATTTCGCATGTTCTCCTCCGGTTGCCGGCCGTCGAGCGGCCGGTCTTGTTGGGCTAGGCTGACACCTGATACGACAACAGCGGTTCAACGGGCCAGCAAATCGGCCACGCAGGCGGTGATTTTTTTCACCATCGGAATGTGCAGGAACTCGTTCGGGCCGTGCGCGTTCGAGTGCGGGCCGAGCACGCCGGTGACGACAAACTGGGCATCCGGCAAGCTGTCGGACAGAAAGCGCATGAACGGAATCGTGCCGCCGCAGCCGTAGGCGACTGCAGGCTTGCCAAAATAGCGCTGCGAGACTTCCTGCAGCTGCTCATTCAGCTTCGGAGAAAACGCCGGCGCGTTCCAGCCGGTGTCCGCGCCGGTAATGTCGAAGGTGACTTTGGCGCCGTAGGGCGGATCGCGTTCCAGCAGTTTTTTCAGCTCGGCAGCGCAGTGTTTGGCGTCCAGATCCGGTGGCAGCCGCAGGCTCAGTTTGACTGCGGTATAAGGCCGCAGCGTGTTGCCGGCATTGGCGAGTGCCGGCATGCCGTCGACGCCGGTGACGCACAGCGTGGTGCGCCAGGTGTTGTTGAGCAATTGTTCGCTGTAATCGCGGGTGACCGGCCGCATGCCGCTGACAAATGGATAGGACGAGGCGATCTCGTTGTTCAACACTTCGGCGGCGTAGGCCGATTCGGCAACGCGGTAGGTCGGGATGTTGGTCTTGAGAAACTCGGGCAGGATCTCGCCGGTGTTGCTGTTTTCCACCCGATCAAGCAACTCGCGCAGAATGCGGAACGACGACGGCACAATGCCGCTGGCCGCGCCAGAGTGTACGCCTTCGGTCAGCACTTCCACTTTTAGCGTGCCGAGCATGTTGCCGCGCAAGCTGGTAGTCGACCAGAACTGATCGTAATTGCCGCACATCGAGTCCAGCGCGACCACCAATTCCGGCTTGCCGATGCGCGCCGACAGCGCCTCCATGTAGGCTGGCAGATCTGGCGAGCCACTTTCTTCCGAACATTCGATCAGCATCACCGTGCGGCCGAATTGCCGACCGGAGTGCAGCAGCCAATGCAGCGCGGCGAACGAGGCGAAAATCGCATAGCCGTCGTCGGCGCCGCCGCGGCCATATAACTTGTCGTCACGTCGAACCGGTTCCCACGGCGCCAGTCCTTCGGCCCAGCCGGTGAACTCCGGCTGCTTGTCGAGGTGCCCGTAAACCAGCGTATTGCCCTGGCCATTGCCCGGCACGTCGACCAGCAGCACCGGTGTGCGGCCCGGCAGCCGGTGCACTTCCAGTTTCATGTCCGGCAGCGGATGCTTGCGGCACCAGTCCGCGACCAGCTCGATGGCGCGATCCATGTGGCCGTTTTTTGCCCAATCCGGATCAAAATGCACCGATTTGTTCGGAATGCGGATGTAGTCGGCGAGTGTGGGCAGAATCTCTTGTTCCCAGAACGTTTCCAGGAACACGGGAATCGAATGGGCGGCGGTTGTCACGGGCGATTCTCCTGTTGTGCAGTTTGCGGTCCGGCCAGTTGTATAGGTTTGGTCAGACCAGCGTAAAAACCCTGACTGGCATAATACCGCGTCCATTGCCGGGGCTACATCGTTGAGCCTTGGTGACTTTGTCCACGTATCAGACGGCGATTGTTTCAACTTGATGAACGTAGCGCCGCCGGAGTCTTCGATGTCCAGACCGTCGTCTTTCAACCGGGAGCAATTGTTGGAGTGTGCTGAAGGCCGCATGTTCGGCCCGGGTAACGCTCAGCTGCCGGCCCCCAACATGCTGATGTTTGATCGCATCACCCACATCAGCGATGAGGGAGGCGAGCATGGCAAGGGCGAGATCATTGCCCAGCTCGATATCAAACCGGATCTGTGGTTTTTCGGTTGCCATTTCAAAGGCGATCCGGTGATGCCGGGTTGTCTTGGTCTGGATGCCATGTGGCAGCTGGCCGGATTCTTTTTGCCGTGGAAAGGCCTGCCGGGTCGCGGTCGCGCGCTCGGTGTCGGTGAAGTGAAATTCTTCGGCCAGATCCTGCCGACTGCCAAGCTGGTCGAGTATCGCATTCAAATCAAGCGGGTCATCGCCCGCAAACTGAATCTGGTCATCGGTGACGGCAGCGTCAGCGTCGATGGCAAGCAAATCTATACGGCCACCGATCTGCGGGTTGGCCTGTTCAGCAACATGGCGGAGTTTGCCTGATGCAACGCGTAGTGATTACCGGCATGGGCATCGTCTCCTGCCTGGGCAACAACCAGCAGGAAGTGCTCGAGTCGCTGAAGACTGGCAAGTCCGGTATCCGTAAAGACCAGAGCCACATCGACAAGCAGTTCCGCAGCCAGATCTCCGGTGTGCCGCAGATCGATCTCGACGCGCTGATCGATCGCAAACTCAAGCGCTTCATGGGCGACGGTGCGGCCTATGCCTATCTGTCGATGAAAGAAGCGATCGAGCAAGCCGGCCTGACCCCGGAACAGGTCAGTTCGGTGCGCACCGGCCTTATCGCTGGCGCCGGTGGTCATTCGCCGCGCAATGAATATGACGCGGTCAAAACGCTGGAAGAGCGCGGTCTGCGCCGGGTCGGCCCGTACATGGTGCCGCGCGTGATGGCATCGAGCATTTCGGCCAACCTTGCCACGGCATTCCAGATCAAGGGCATCAACTATTCGATCTCGTCGGCCTGCGCCACCAGCGCGCACTGCATCGGCAATGCCATGGAGCAAATCCAGCTCGGCAAGGCCGATGTGATGTTTGCCGGCGGCGGCGAAGAGTGCTTCTGGTCGTTCAGCATGATGTTCGACGCCATGGGCGCGCTGTCGACCAAGTACAACGACACCCCGGAAAAAGCCTCGCGTGCCTATGACAAGAACCGCGACGGTTTCGTCATCGCTGGTGGTGGCGGCATTGTCGTGCTGGAGTCGCTGGAGCATGCGCTGAAGCGCGGTGCCAACATCATCGCGGAAGTGGTCGGTTACGGTGCTACGTCGGACGGCGAAGACATGGTCGCGCCGAGCGGCGAGGGCGCTGCCCGCTGCATGCAGCAGGCGCTCGCCACCTGCAAGCTGCCGGTCGATTACATCAATACCCACGGCACCTCGACGCCGGTCGGCGACGTCGCCGAGCTGGGCGCCATCCGCGCCGTGTTCGGCAAGGAAGTGCCGCCAATCAGCTCGACCAAGTCACTGTCCGGCCACTCGCTCGGCGCCGCCGGCGTGCAGGAAGCCATCTACAGCCTGCTGATGATGCAGAACGATTTCATCTGTGCCTCGGCCAACATTGAAGAGCTGGACCCGGAAGCCGCCGATCTGCCGATCGTTCGCGAAACCCGCCACGGCGTGAAGCTCAATACCGTGCTGTCGAACAGCTTCGGTTTTGGCGGCACCAACGCCACGCTGGTGATGCAGCGCTTCCAGAAGTGAGATTTCCGCTTCAAAAAAAGCCGGCAATGCCGGCTTTTTTTATTTGAGCGGCGTCAGTCAGACGGTAAATCGCGCCGACAGACCGACCAGTTCCTGCACTTCCTTACGCATTTCACCACAGGCTTGCCGCACCCGCTCGTTACAGCGGGCCACTGTTGCACTCAGTTCGTGGATACGCACCATATTGCGGCTGATGGTTTCCGACACGGCCGCTTGTTGCTCGGTGGCGGTGGCGATCTGGGTGGTCATTTCTGCAATGGTGTGGCTGGCGCGATCGATTTCATCGAGCTGTGAGCCAGCTTGGTTGGCAATGGTCAGCGAATTGCCGGCACTGCTGCGACTGGTCTGCATACTGTCAACCGCGGCCTGCGATTCGCGCTGCAACTGCTCGATGATGGCGGCGATCTCCTTGGTCGATTCCTGGGTGCGCTGGGCAAGGTTCCGCACTTCATCGGCAACCACGGCAAAGCCGCGGCCTTGATCACCCGCACGCGCCGCTTCAATGGCCGCATTGAGTGCCAGCAGATTGGTTTGCTCGGCAATACCGCGAATCACTTCCAGCACCTGACCGATAGAACCGGCCTGCTGGTCGAGCCGGGTGATCACGCTATTGGCTTCCTCAATATGGTGCTGCAACTCCTGCATGGCATTGGCCACACTGGAAACCGCTTGCCGGCCGCCTTCCGTGGAGTGGCTGACGATTTTCGCGGCCTCGGCCGCCGCGCTGGCGTTGCGCGCCACCTCGGTGATGGACGCGCTCATCTGGGTGCTGGCGGCCGCGACCTGATCCGATTCGCGCTGCTGTTCCATGCAGGCATTGGTCGCTTCGCCAATTTCTTTGGTTACGGCGCCGGCCTGCTTGGCGGTTTGTTCGACCACGCCTCCGACGCTGCGCAGCACATCGCGAAACCGCGCCAGCATCTGATTGAAGGCCTTGCCAGCTTCCCCCCATTCGTCGTCACGATTGCTGTCGACCGTCAAGGTCAGGTCCAGTTGTTGCTCGGCTCGCTTCATGGTGTCATTCAGCGCCAGCAACGGGCCGGAAATGCTGCGGTACAGCCACCAGCCCGCGACCAGCAGTATTACCGTAATCATCATGCTCATCAGAATGAAGAACACGCGCAGCGAGTTGTAATCGGCGGCCACGGTTTCGCGCTGTTCGGCTGCAACACGCAACTGCAAGTCAATGAGTTTGGTGATGTGAGCGCTGATCGGATCGATTTGCTGATACAGCGGGCCGTCAAACTGGCTCAGCTGGCTACTGGCGTTGCCCTGGGTGCCGGCAATGCTGGTCTGGACCGCGACGATGGCTTGGTCCGCTGCACGAAAGAGCGGTTCGGCTTCACGCACCAACGCCCGTTCCTCATCCGTCAGCTTGGTGGCGGTGTAGCGCTGCCATTCTTCCCTAATCACTTTGTTGGCGTTATTGAGCTCGCCGTTGACCTGCTCGGACGTGAAGACGCCGGCATTGCCCTTGTTGACCGCGTCGATCACGAACACGGCATAGGCATCGGCAATCAGCTTTAACTGTTTCAGAGGTACTACACGGTCGTCATAAATACTGGCAACACTGGCGTTGATGCTACTGAGACT
>DASUEK010000173.1:0-5462 GCA_036275115.1 Permianibacter sp.
TCGCCACGCTGATGCCGCCGGTCGGGCAGAACCGGATGTGGCTGAACGGACCGTGCAAGGCTTTCAAGACCGGCACGCCACCTGCGGCTTCTGCCGGGAAAAATTTCAGCGTGGTGAAACCATATTCCAGCGCGAGTTGGATTTCGCTGGCCGTTACCGCACCGGGCAGTAGCGCAACGGCGCTTTTCTGGGCCGCGATGGCGAGCTTTTCGGTCAGGCCGGGGCTGACCGCAAAACGGGCACCGGCATCTTCTGCCTGTCTCAGCTGGGTTTCATTCAACACCGTGCCGGCGCCGACGATAACGTCCGGCATGGCTTTGCTGATCGTGCGCATTGCCGTCAGGGCGGCCTCGGTACGCAGGGTAATTTCGAGTACGGTGACGCCGCCTTCGCGCAGGGCTTCGGCCATCGGCAGCGCGTGTTGCGGATCATCAATGACAATGACCGGCATGACCGGCCAAGCCTGAGCAAGAATCTGGGTGACGTTCATGGACATTCATTCTTTATTTTCGATGCGTCGTTGTTGTCTGGTGAGAGCCAAGGCGCCTGACTGCCTAGGCTCGCCGAACTGAATCAGAGCAATGGCGACGCGCCGGATTCGGCTTCGCTGCTGTGCTGACGGAACAGCTGAAACAGTTCGCGGCCGTAACCGCGCACCGTAGTTGGTGCTTTGGTTGCCAAGGGCCGTTGTTGCCAGTCGTTGTCATCGACCAGCACGGTGAGGGTATTGCGGGTCGCATCGAGCCGGACCCGATCGCCGTCACGCAGCTTGGCGAGCGGACCACCGGCCAAGGCTTCCGGACTGACGTGGATCGCCGCCGGAATTTTGCCGGAGGCGCCGGACATGCGGCCGTCTGTGACGAGAGCCACTTTGTAACCTTTGTCCTGCAGCACGCCGAGCGGCGGCGTCAGTTTGTGCAGCTCCGGCATGCCATTGGCTTGCGGACCCTGGAAGCGCACAACGACGACGACATCGCGATCGAGCTGGCCGGCTTTGAACGCGGCATCCACCGCTTCCTGGCTGTCGAACACCGCCGCCGGCGCTTCGATGACGTGGCGATCCGTTGGCACGGCCGAGGTTTTGATTACGGCGCGGCCGAGTTTGCCTTGCAGCAGTTTCAAGCCGCCGTCCGGCGAGAACGGTTCGCTGATCGGGCGCACCACGTTGCGATCCAGACTGTCGTTCGGCGCGCTCTTCCAGATGAGCTTGCCCTCTTGCAGACAGGGCTCGCGGGTGTAGGCGTGCAGGCCGTCGCCCATCACCGTTTGCACATCGCCATGCAAGAGACCGGCGTTGAGCAATTCCCGGATCACAAACGCCAAACCGCCTGCGGCGTGAAAATGATTCACATCGGCTTCGCCGTTCGGATAGACACGCGCCAGCAGCGGCACCACCGCTGACAAATCGCTGAAGTCATCCCAGTTGATCACGATGCCGGCGGCACGCGCCATTGCAACCAGATGCAGCGTGTGATTGGTCGAACCGCCGGTGGCCAGCAGGCCGACAATCGCGTTAACAAAGCTGCGTTCATCGAGCATGGCGCCGACGCCAATCGGGGTATCACCCAGCGCAGTGATTTCGCAAATGCGTCGGCCGGCCGCGGCGGTCAGCGCCTCGCGCAGCGGTGTACCTGGATTGATGAAGGCGCTGCCCGGCAAATGCAGGCCCATGATCTCCATCAACATCTGGTTGCTGTTGGCAGTGCCGTAAAACGTGCAAGTGCCGGCACTGTGGTAGGCGCGCGCTTCCGATTCGAGCAGTTCTTCGCGGCCCACTTTGCCTTCGGCGTAGAGCTGACGAACTTTGGCTTTCTCTTTGTTGGAAATGCCGCTGGTCATGGGGCCTGCTGGCACCAGAATCGCCGGCAGGTGACCGAATTGCAGCGCACCCATCACCAGGCCAGGTACGATCTTGTCGCAGACGCCAAGCAGCAGCATGCCGTCGAACATCGCGTGGCTCATCGCCACCGCCGTGCTCATCGCGATGACGTCGCGCGAAAACAGTGACAGCTCCATGCCACCGGTGCCTTGGGTGATGCCATCGCACATCGCCGGCACACCACCGGCGAACTGGGCAATGCCGCCAGCGGCGCGCACGGCCGCCTTCAGCTGGGCCGGATACTGTTCGAACGGCTGGTGTGCCGACAGCATGTCGTTGTAGGCCGAGACAATGGCAATGTCCGGCGTGCTGTGACCACTGCGCAGCAACACCTTTTCATCCGGTGTGTTGGCGGCGAAGCCATGGGCGAGGTTAGCGCAGGCATGGCGGCTGCGGACCGGCTGACGGGCGTAACTGGCCCGGACATGATCGAGGTATTCCGCCCGTTTGCTGACCGAACGAGCGCGAATCCGGTCCGTGACTTCGGTGAGACGTGGGTGCAGTTTGAGCATGTGATCTCCAAAATGGGGCAGCACGCTTTGGCATTAAAATTCTGCGCCATGCACAACTATAGTGCGCGACTCAACAGCGAGGCCGACCGCAAGATTGGCCAGATTCTGCCTGTGCAAGACCAGAAACGCCAATGAATACGAAAGCATAGCCGGGCGTCGCCCTTGTCAGTGCTGCCATTCTGCGGCAGAGTTGCTGAACCTAATTGAGGCGAATGCTGCACTACAAAAGTGCATGGTGATCTATGCAAGCTGCCGTACCTGAATTCGACATGGTGATCTTCGGTGGAACCGGTGATCTGGCAATGCGGAAGCTGCTGCCGGCGTTGTTCCATCGCCATTGTGCCGGCGTATTGCCGGCCGACGGGCGCATCATCGCCACGGCTCGTAACAGCTTTAGCCGCGAGCAGTACCTGGACCAGGTGGAGCGCCAGATCGACGCCTTTGTGCCGGCGAGTCAGCGGGCTGGACAAGAGTGGGCCAGTTTTCGCCAGCGTTTGCACTATGTCGCCATTGATGCGGGTGAAGCGGCCGGCTTTGTGCAGCTCGCGGAGCTGCTGGCGCAACAGCACGATCGTGTTCGGGTGTTTTATTTGGCGACCGCACCCAGCCTGTTTGGTCCGATCTGCGATCACCTGCACCACGCCGGGTTGGTCAACCACAACAGCCGCGTCGTGCTCGAAAAACCGCTCGGAACCGATTTGTCGTCATCCCGGATGATCAACGAACAGGTTGGCCGCTATTTTGAGGAGCGGCAGATTTTCCGGATCGACCATTATCTGGGCAAGGAAACCGTGCAAAACCTGCTGGTGTTGCGTTTCGGCAACACCATCTTCGAGTCCCTGTGGAATCAGAAATATATCGACCATATCCAGATCTCCGTTGCCGAATCGATAGGCGTTGAAGCGCGCGCCGGCTTCTATGACAAAGCCGGGGCATTGCGTGACATGGTGCAGAACCATTTGCTGCAACTGCTCTGTTTCGTTGCGATGGAGCCGCCAGCCGATTTGGATGCGGATTCGGTCCGCGATGAAAAACTGAAGGTGTTGCGCTCACTGAAGCCGCTGACCACGGTCGATGTCCGTGACAATGTGGTCCGCGGTCAATACGGCGCCGGCGCCATCAACGGCACGGCGGTGCCGGGCTATCGACAGGAGCAAGGCGTTGCCAGCGGCAGCCAGACCGAAACCTTTGTTGCGCTGAAAGCCGAAATTGAAAACTGGCGTTGGGGCAAGGTGCCTTTCTATCTGCGAACCGGCAAACGCCTGGCAACGCGCGTTTCCGAAATCGTTGTCCAGTTCAAAGCCGTCCCGCATTCCATATTCGACACCCAGGGGCGAGGATTGCAGCCCAATAAGCTGGTCATCCGCATTCAACCGGAAGAAGACATCACCCTGACCTTGTCGGGTAAGCAGCCGGGTTCTGGCGTGCACGTACGCGATGTCAACCTGAGTCTGGCGATGGCCAGTGCAGGGAACTCCCCCGATGCCTATGAACGGCTGCTGGTGGATTCGATTGTCGGTCGGCAAACCCTATTCATGCGTCGCGACGAGCTGGATGCAGCGTGGCAATGGGTGATGCCGATTCTTGAATGCTGGGCAGCGGAGTCCGGCAAGGTGGAGAGCTATCCGGCCGGTTCGTGGGGGCCGACTGGTGCCATGATGCTGATGGCGCGGGATGGTCGTGAATGGTATCTGCATGAGGACGGACGCTGATCATGCTGCGTGAATTCGTCAGTGCCGATGCCAATGGAATTTACGATGCGGCAGCAGAACAGCTGGCAGAAGTCATCGAATCCGCTGTTGCCCAGCGCGGTGAGGCGTTGCTTGCCGTTTCTGGCGGCAAATCGCCCGAGGCGCTGTTTCAACGCTTGTCGAACTTGTTGTTGCCGTGGTCACGGGTGCGTGTGACTCTGGTTGATGAACGTGCAGTGCCGGTTGAACATGCTGACAGCAATGCGCGGTTGGTGCAGGCAAGTTTGCTGCAGGGCAAGGCGGCGAATGCCGTCTGGTTGCCATTGTTTCGTCCTGGACTGACGCCTGAGCAAACGATTGAGGTCGTGCAGGGCGAGCTGCGTCAGTGGCCGCTGCCGTTTGACGTGGTCGTGTTGGGCATGGGCGAAGACGGCCACACCGCATCTTGGTTCCCCGACGCGCCGGAACTTGGCGCGTTGCTCTCGCCCGACAATTTTTCGCTTCTGGGGGTGGCGCATCCGCAAAAAGCCCCGCATGTCCGGTTGACCTTGACTCGCCACGCCGTCTTGAACAGTCGGCTGATCCAATTGTTGATTCCTGGTGCGAACAAACAACCGGTTTACCTGCGTGCAAAACAACAAGCTGAGCCGCTGGCTGAATTGCCTGTTCGTGCCGTGCTGCACCAGAACCGGGTGCCGGTGCACGTTTACCGCACGCAGTAACCAATCGCCGAACGCAACTGCAAACAAACTTCACAACTGTTACCGATGCGCTTGGGTCAAGGCATCGCTTGTTCGAGAGAGTGCATATGGCTTTGCCATTATTGACCGGCTGTGATCTGGTTGCCGATATCGGCGGCACCAACGCCCGCTTTGCCATTCATCACGTCGGCGAGTTCCTGCGCGAGCAGGTGTTGCCTTGCAATGACTTCAGCCGGTTCGCCGATGCGTTCCGGCATTATTGCGACAGCCAGAATGTCCAGCCGGCGCGCGCGGCCATTGCGATTGCCAATCCGGTGCTCGGTGATCGGATCCAGATGACCAATCACCACTGGTCGTTTTCGATCAGCGAAACCCGCGGTGAACTCGGCCTGACCGTGTTCAATGTCATCAACGATTTCGAGGCGTTGGCGCTCAGTCTGCCGTTTTTGCCGGCTGCGGATCTGCGCCAGCTCGGTGGCAGCAAACCGGTGATCGGAGCGGTCAAGGCGGTCATTGGTCCTGGCACCGGATTGGGTGTCGCCAGCCTCGCGAATCACCACGGTCACTGGCAAGCTTTGCCCGCCGAAGGTGGTCATGTGACGTTTCCGGCGCGCAGCGCCCGCGAATGGGCGCTGGTGGAAAAAATCGCGCCGCAGTTCGAAGGCCATGTGTCGGCCGA
>DASUEK010000174.1:0-4243 GCA_036275115.1 Permianibacter sp.
ATGCCACGGCTTCAGTAAAACCGCGTCGTATCCAGACGCCGAAGCGGCGCGCGTCGTGCAACTGGTGCAAGCGGCGCTGGACCACGGTTCGGTGGCCATTCTGGCGCGTGCGCGCAGTCATTTGTTCGAGATTGCCGCGGCCCTGCGCGCGGCCGGCATCGCCATGGAAGCGGTCGACACCGAACCCTTGGCGGCACAGGCGGTTGTCGTCGATTTGCTGCAACTGACCCGCGCACTGTTGCACCCGGCCGATCGGCTGGCTTGGTTGTGCGCGCTGAGGGCGCCATGGTGCGGCCTGAGCTTGCACGATTTGCACGCGCTGTGTGGGTTTGACGACAAGACGCCATTGCCGACCCTGCTCGTCGCAACAGAAAAACATGCGGCGTTGTCAGCAGATGGCCAACATCGGCTCGCGCGCTGCGCGCCCGTGCTGCTTGAAGCTTTGCAACAGCGTGTGCGGCTGCCGCTTGCCACTGCGGTCAGCCATTGCTGGTTGCAACTGGGCGGCCCGGCTGCCTGCCTCAGCGATGACGAGTTCGCGGTCGCCCAGCAATACCTGCAAGTGCTCGAACAGCTCGACAGCAACAGCGACGATCTGCTGACCGATCTGGAACGCGAACTCGGCAAGCTCTACGCGCGACCGAGCAGTGGTGCCGCGGTCAAGCTGCTCACCATGCACAAATCGAAAGGGCTGGAATTCGATACCGTCATTCTGCCGCGATTGGCCGCTACCGCAAAAAGCGACGAGACGCCATTGCTGCGCTGGGATTTGTTACCAATCGCCGGCAGTGACCGTTTGCTGATCGGTACCATTGCCGGCACCCGTAGCGAAAGCAGCGGCGCCAATCCGTTCCTGAAAAAACTCGAACAGGAGCGCGCCGATCACGAACGCGCCCGTCTGCTATACGTGGCACTGACCCGCGCCAAAAAGCAGCTGCATCTGCTCGCGGCCTTGCCGGCCGAACAACCAGAAAAAGGCCCGGCCGGCAGCAGCTTGCTGGCCACGCTCTGGCCCGGTTGCAGCGCCGACTTTCTCAGCAACTTCACAACGCTTGCTGACCAAGAGACAGAGGACAGCGCAGCAGTGGCAGCCAGCACCTTGCAACGCTTGCCGTCGTCATTTCAACTGCAGGCTCCGCCACTGCCGCCCGCACCACCGGCGCTGGTCGACACCAGCAGCAGCTTGCCGGAACTGCTGGCCGGCGACAGCGCGCGTGCAGTGGGCACGCTCGTGCACCGCTGGTTGCAGCAATGGGCGGAACAAACGCCACCGAACGTCGCCGAACTGGCGGCGCTCAGGCCGTTGTGGCGCAAGCAACTGAGCTGGGCCGGCATCACCGATGATGAACTCACGGCCGCCTTGACCGAGCTGGAAACCGCACTTCGCAACACGCTGACCGATCCGCAAGGTCTCGCGTTGTTGCAGCATCGCAACGCCGCCTATGCCGAATGGGCGCTGACGTCTACCGAAGCGGAGCTGGCTGGCAAGCTGCGTCAGCACGTGATCGACCGCAGCTTTGTCGACGTAGACGGCGTGCGCTGGATTGTCGATTACAAAACTGCGCGCCACGATGGCGCCGACGGCGAAGCGTTTTTGGCCGAACGGGTCGCCGAATACAAACCGCAGTTGCAGCGCTATGCCACCCTGCTGCAACGACTGGAACAACGACCGGTCCGGCTCGCGCTGTATTTTCCCTTGCAACAGCGGCTGTTCAGCTGGCACGCCGATGGCTCACCGGCGTAGACCAAACAAAGTGTTTTTCTGAGGATCACCCCACGCGATGACCGCACTGGCTCCACTGCCGACTCCATTGACAGCACCGCTCGACCGGCCGCTGGCGGTGGTAGATTTGGAAACCACCGGCGGCAACCCCCAGTTCGATCGGGTGATCGAAATCGGTGTGCTGCTGATCGATGGCGGCGAGATCCGGCAGCGCTGGCAGCAGTTGGTCGATCCCGGTTTCGCGCTCCCTTACGGCATTGAGCAATTGACCGGCATCCGCAGCGCCGATCTGGTCGGCGCGCCGGCGTTTGCCGCGGTCGCCGACGATGTGCTGGCGCTGCTGCAGGATCGCTTGTTCGTCGCCCACAACGCCCGCTTCGATTACGGTTTTCTGAAAGCCGAGTTTGCCCGGCTCGGCCTCGCGTTCAATCCGGATCGGCTGTGCACGGTGCGCTGGTCGCGCCAGCTCTATCCCGATGTCCGAGGCCATGGCCTCGACGCGATTTGCACACGCTTTGGTATCGGCAATGCCGCCCGCCACCGTGCGCTTGGCGACGCCGAAGCGACCTGGCAATTTCTCGCGCTCAGTTGCACGCAGATCAGTGCCGAGCAACGCCATGCCGCACTGGTCAACCAACTGAAGAAGCCGTCGTTGCCGCCAGCGCTGACGCCGGAGCGCATCGACGACATTCCGGAGGCGCCCGGCGTCTACCGCTTTTTTGGCGACGACGGCGCCCTGCTTTACATCGGCAAGAGCAACAACCTGCGCGCCCGCGTGCTGCAGCATTTCGGCGCCGATCCGGTCCTGTCGCGCAACCAGAAACTGCACGAACGCCTGCGCGATGTCAGCGTCGAGCGTACCGCCGGTGAACTCGGCGCGCTGCTGAAAGAAAATGCCGCCATCAAGGCTGAGGTACCACTGTTCAACCGCCGGCAACGGCGCGTCCGTGAGCTCGTTGCCGTCGAAACGTATACCGACTCACATGGCTACCTGCGCACCCGCTTCGCCACCGGCGAGATCCGCGCCACCAGGGCCGACAACGGCATCGGCTATGCGCTGTTCCGCACCCGCAGCCAGGCACGCGAAAAACTGTTTGCGCTCGCCAAGGAGCACCGACTGTGCAAAAAACTGCTGGGCTTGGAAGCCGGCAAAGGCGCCTGCTTCGATATCCAATTGAAACGCTGCAACGGCGCCTGCGCGGGTCAGGAAGCCAGCGCGCTGTACAACCTGCGCCTGCAACTGGCGCTGAAGCCGCTGCAAACCCGCAGCTGGCCATGGCCGGGCCCGATTGCGCTGACCGAGACTGATGGTGATCGCAGCGAATGGCATGTGATCGATCACTGGTGTTATCTCGGCACGGCGCGCGATCAAACCGACATCGAAGATTTGCTGGACACCCCACGCCAGTTCGATCTGGATACCTACCGGATTCTGTTGCGCTGGCTGCGGCGCCATCCCGACAACGTGTTACCACTGCAGTGGCCAGAACGATCCGCCGATGCGACGAATTGAGAAATGAAAAAGGGACCGAACGATCCCTTTATTCTTGCCCTAACCCAATTTCAAATGGTCGGTCTTCGGCGGTGGTGGTGGCGCTTGCTTTTCGCTGGTATCGAGCATCGCGCCGACTTCGGCAATCGTGATGCCGGAGATGTCGCCAATTTTTACCGGCTCCAGCTGGCGTGGCGCCCCGAGCGTGGCGCCCACTTCGGCCACTGACAGCGCCGACAGATCCGGCTCCGGCAGCGGAATCACCTCGCGCGGCACGCCGAGATCGGCGCCGACCTCGGCCACGGACAGTGCCGACAAATCACCGACCACCACCGGCACCACTTCGCGCTTCTCGCCCATGTCGCTGCCAACCGGCGCCAATGAATAGCCACTGAGATCAACTTTCGGCGCGGCGGCCGGGGCCTTGCGATCGGTCAGATCGGCACCGACCGGAGCGACCCCCCAGTTGCCGGTCGCCGCGGCGGCAGCGGAGCTGGCCAACGCGGCAGCAGGACTGGCGGCTTGGCGTGCGGCGCTGACGGTGGTTGTCGCGACAGGCGTGGCAACAGGGGTAGGGACAGACGCGGCTACCGGCGCTGCCGCGCCGGCATCGGCCTGACGCAATCGGGCCAGCGCGCCGGCTTCCTTCAGCGCAGCGATGTAGCGCAGCGCGCCCTGGTAATCGAGGTCTTTCTTGATGGTCACCAGCTGGCCGCTGAACAAGCGTTCGACGGCCTCCGGCTTGGCCTTGAACAGGTTGGCGACATTGGCCATGACTTCGGCACGGTCGCGCCCCGGCACCGTGCGGCCATCAAATACCACTTCGAACACGCCTTCCATCGCCAGTTACCTTCGGCTCGTCTACGCTCCGATTGTAGCGCCAGCCACTCGCAAGCGAGCAATCATGTTGACTCATCTGCAATTGAGCCTGCCGGACTGGCTGCCGGCACAGGTCGCCCTGGACCGCAGCTACCCGACCGATGACGCACGCATGGCGGTTGCCATTGCCTTGGCGCAGGCCAATGTCG
>DASUEK010000175.1:0-6391 GCA_036275115.1 Permianibacter sp.
CAAGCCAGCGACGAACAGTTGCGCCTGCCCGGCAGCCTCAGCCGTGACCAGCGCGACGCCGACCGCCGGCAAAGCCTGACGCCAGCGGATTTCGGCGAGCGTGATACCGATGCCTGGCATCTCGGTGCGCGCGTTGACCTCAGCGAACACTGGCAGCTGTTAGTTGATGGTAACCAGCGCGAAGAAAACGGCACCGGCGCGCTCTATGCGTCGCCCTATCGCAGCCGCACCGCGTTGTCGGCATGGCAAACTCGCATCAGCGGCACGTTGGCAGAAATCGATCTCCTGTTCGGCATCGATGCCGAAGATGCCGAAACCGAAGCCGATTACGGCTTTGGCACCAATCACATCGATCAGCAGAGCCGCGATCTGTACGGCCAGTTGCAATGGCCATTGAGTGATGCCGTGGCGCTCATGGCCGGTGGTCGTCACAGCCGCTTCGAAGCCGACCACAATCTTGCCGAGTCCGTGCAGCAATCCTTGAACGCCTGGCAACTCGCGGCGCGTTGGACGCTGAGCGACAGCCAGCACCTGTTCCTGCGCCGCGACGACAGCTTTCGCTGGCCGAGCGCCGACGAAAACGGTTTCATCGAACCGGATCAAGAACGACTGGACCCACAGCAAGCCGCCTCATGGGAACTCGGTTGGCAATGGCAGAGCGCACGTCTCGACAGCACGATCACACTGTACCGCGTGCAATTGCAGGATGAAATTTTCTACGACCCGAGCGCCGACGGCCCGTTCGGTCCCGGCACCGGCGCGAACGTGAATCTCGATGCCAGCCGGCGTGACGGCCTCACCGTGCGCGGTGGCTGGCAATTCGATGAACGTTGGTGGGGCCACTTCAATGCGAGCGCTGTTGATGCGCGCTACGACAGCGGCAGTTTTTCCGGCAACCGGGTGCCGTTCGTTGCCAAACGACAAGTCGGCGCCGGCCTGTCGTGGCAGACCAGTGACGCGTTGCAGTTTTACGTTGATGCGCAGTACAGCGGCCCGCGCCATTTCGCCGGTGACAACGCCAACAGCGCGCCGCTACTCGGCGGCTACACGCTGTTTAATGTCGCCGCCAACTGGTCGTGGTCGCACTACCAACTCGCCCTGCGCATCGACAATGCCAGCGACAAGCGCTACGACGGTTTCGCCGGCGTGTCCGCCTGGGGGCCGGCGTACTATTATCCGGCGGCAGGGCGGCAGGTCGAAGTAACAGTGACAGCGGAATTTTGAGTGGGGTTGTGGGGGCTTAAAAGATTCCGGATTGCCGAGCATTACGTGTCCGGAACGCTCACCCACAACTTGATGTGATAATTCCCATTAGAGAATGCTGATGACCGAAGACAGCAATACCCGCCACCAACAGAAAATGGCGAAACTGAAAACGCAGGTCGATGCCGGCATTGCCGCTGCCAACGAGGAGCGCGGCCTTGTGCTGTTGCTGACCGGTGATGGCAAAGGCAAAACCAGCTCGGCGTTTGGCATGGTGCTGCGCAGCCTGGGTTACGGTCACCGGGTGGCAGTGGTGCAGTTCATTAAAGGCGTGCAACTGTCCGGTGAGGAAATTTTCCTGCGCGAGCAGCGGCCGGATGTGCCGTTCTACCAGATGGGCACCGGCTTTACCTGGGACACGCAAGATCGCAGTGGCGATATCGCGGCGGCTGAACGCACCTGGGCGGTGGCGGAACAGCACTTGCGTGATCCGGCGCTGCAACTGGTGGTGCTCGACGAACTCACCTACATGCTGAGCTTTCGTTATCTGGATGAAGCGCGCGTGCTCACTGCGATACGCGAACGGCCGCCGGGCCAGAGCGTGGTTATCACCGGACGCGGTGGCGGCAGCGCGCTGCGCGAGCTGGCCGATACGGTTGCGGAAGTGCAGGACATCAAGCACGCCTTCCGCGCCGGCATCAAGGCACGGCCGGGCGTGGATTACTGAATCGACATCATGCAAGGATTCGGCAGCCTTTTACCCAAACGGAATGTTGCTTCCGCACGGACAGCCCTTTGGCGCGTGCTATCGGGCGCAGTGTTGGCAAGCGTCTTCTTCGGTGGGATGGTTCACAGCCGTGAGCCGCCACGGCGCGTGGTTTCATTGTCGCTGTGCGTCGATGAATTGGTATTGACGCTAGCCGAACCGGCACAGGTTCGCGCAGTGTCGCGGCTTGCGGCAGATCCGCGCTACAGCCGCGTCTGGCAACTGGCGCAAGTGCTGCCACGGCACGATGGCTTGGCTGAACAAGTGGTGGCGCTTGAGCCCGATTTGGTGATCGCCGCCAGTTTCGAGCACGGCAGAACCACGGAGCTGTTGCGCCAGCTGGGCATTGAAGTGCGCACGCTGCCCAGCCCGAGCACACTTGCCGACGTGCCGGCCTCGCTGCGGCTGCTCGCCGGCTGGTTAGGCACGGAGGCGCGGACCGAGCGCTTGCTCGCTCAGTGGCAACACACGCTGGACGCCGCCAAACACAACGCGATTACAACGAACAAGCATGTCAGCTCACTGAGCCACACCAGACCAATGCCACTGGCGCTCAGCCTGGCACCGAATGCGTACAGCCCCGGTCAACTTTCACTGAAAAATGAAGTGCTGCGCTGGACCGGTTACCGCACCGCAGCCGACGAGCTCGGCTTGCGCTACGACAGCGAACTGACGTTGGAGCAGATCGTGCTGTTGCAACCGGATGTGCTGTTTCTGGAAGAGCAGCAAGGCAACCGCGATGCGCTCGCCTACCGCATGCTGGAGCACCCGGCGCTGCAGCACAGCCACCTGCAGCGCGTCGCCGTCACCAGCGCCGACTGGCTTTGCCCCGGGCTTGGCGTCGCTGCGATGGCAGCCGAGTTGGCGCACGCGCGCGACACGCTGTTCGCAGCCGAAACGGAGCCGCCACAATGACTGCTGCAACTGACGCCCGCCTCCGTTCACCCAGCACGCATCATGACCGTGCAAGCAAAGTCGCGACAGCCCTGCTGGTGGCGCTGCTGCTGTTGCTGCTGCTTGCCATCAGCCTGGGCAAAGTGACTTTCACGCCCGTGGAGATCGTGCAGTCGCTGCGCGATGACACGCCATCGCTGGTGCGCACCATTGTGGTCGACATACGCTTGCCGCGGGCACTGCTGGCGGCGCTGGTTGGCGCGACACTCGCGCTGGCGGGCGCCGCGTTGCAGGGCGTGTTTCGCAATCCGCTCGCCGAGCCGGGTTTGATTGGCGTGTCCAGTTGCGCCTCGCTCGGTGCGGTGCTGGCCATTTATTACGGCCTCAGTCAAATGGCTTGGTTTGTCTTGCCGACGTTGGCGATCGTCGGCGCGTTGTTCGGCGTGACAGCGATGCTGCTGCTGGCCGGGCGGCGCGCCGCAACTGTGTCTCTGCTGCTCGCTGGCGTGGCGGTGAATGCGTTTGCCGGCTCCTGCGTTGCGCTGGCACTCAATCTGGCACCGAACCCCTATGCAATGTCGGAGATGGTGTATTGGTTGCTCGGCTCACTCGCCAATCGCAGCCATGCGGAGTTGCAGCTGGTGTTGCCGTTTATCGTGGTCGGTCTGCTGCTCTGTTGGCGCCAGCGCCGCTTGCTCGATGCCTTGAGCCTCGGCGAAGACACCGCGCAATCGCTTGGCTTTGCCGTCAACCGCCAACGCTTGCTGCTGTTGCTCGGCGTTGCGCTCGCAGTCGGCGCAGCGGTGTCGGTCAGCGGTAGCATCGGCTTTGTCGGCTTGTTCATTCCGCATCTGCTGCGACCGGTGGTCGGTCAGCAGCCGAGCCGGCTGCTCGGGCTCAGCGCTCTCGCCGGTGCGGTGTTTTTGCTGGCGGCGGATCTGTTGGTGCAGCAGATCCCCAGTGCACAGGAACTCAAAGTGGGCGTGATCACGGCGTTGGTCGGCGCGCCGTTTTTCTTGCTACTGGTACTGCGCCACCGGAGCCTGTCGACATGAGCGAGCAGCAATCATCGTGGGTGGTCAGCACGCCACCGCAAGATGCCTCGACAGCGCCTTTGCTGCACGCCAACGGCTTGCACGCCGGTTACGGCGCGCGGTCGGTGCTGCGCGATATCGCGCTCCGCATTGCGCCGGGTGAATGCGTTGCCCTGCTCGGGCCGAACGGTGCTGGCAAAAGCAGTTTGCTGAAAGCACTGGCCGGACTTTTGCCCGTAACGGCCGGGACCATCACCATCGCCGGCAAAAATCTGTCGGCGTGGCGTGCCGATGCGCTTGCCAAACAGCGCGCCTATCTCGGCCAACAGGCCGAGGTGCATTGGCCACTGCCGGTGCGCGAAGTGGTCGCACTGGGGCGATTGCCTTACGGCCATCGGCAGCTGACGCCGCACGACGAGCATTGCATTGACAGGGCCATGCAGGCAGCCGATGTTCACGCGCTGGCGCAGCGGCCTGTCACCGCGTTGTCGGAAGGAGAGCGGGCGCGCGTGTTGATTGCGCGCTTGTTTGCCACCGAAGCGCCGTTGCTGCTCGCCGACGAACCGACTGCCGCACTCGATTTGGCGCATCAACATCAGCTGATGCAGTTGTTCCGTCAGCATTGCCAGCGCGGCGGCGGCGCCGTGTTGGTGCTGCACGATTTGAATCTGGCGGCGCGCTATTGCGATCGCGTGCTGTTGTTGCAGCACGGCGAAATGGTGGGGCAAGGCAGTCCGACTGAAGTGTTGACCGCCGCGCAACTGGCGGCGGTCTATGGCGTTGAGGCAGAAGTGCTACAACGCGGCGACGGCTTGCAACTCTTGTTCGCACCGCGCTGACGGCATTGCCGCCGCGCAGGTTGCACACCGCCTTCCCTAAAAAGCTCAGCGGGCTTCCGCCAGCAGCTCGTCGATGTCTTCCAGAAAATCGTCGAGCTCGGCCAACAAATGCGCTTTCTGCTTTGCCGTCATGGTTTGCAGCAGGTACAGCTGCAAGGCACGGCGGTGCCCGGTCTGCTGGGCGATGGCGGCTTGATAAGCCTCGCTGCGCAAACTGGCCGGATTCAGGAACATGCGCTCAACCGCCGCGCGCGTGGCCACCGGGTCGCTGCGCTGCGCCAGTGACGCGACGATGAATTCGCGCCAGCGCTGGCGCGAGTCCAGCGTGTAATCGCTCCAGCGGATCGAGCGCTGCTGCCAATCGCGCAAATACACTTTTTGCTCGTCGGTGACACTGCCCAGCCATTGCTCGACATCTTCCAGCAAACTGTCGAACCGCTCGCGCTCGGTGGCGTCCGGGTCCTGCTGGCGCTCGGCGAGCTCTTCCTTAAACTCTTCCGTTTCTTCATCCAGATGCGCGAGCAGGTGCTCGATTTGCGGCTCGGTGAGCGTGCTGGCGAGTTGCACGGTGTCGTCGATGAGGCCGCTGACACTGGCCTTGATCAAGTCGCCGGTCTGATCGTTCAGCGCGCTGAGGCGCTCGTCGGTCATCCGGTCATTGGCGATGTCATCACGCAGTTGCGCCAAGGCTTTGCGCCACGCAGGCAGTTGCTCGCGCTGGTGCCAGCCAAGCCGTTCTTCGAGACGTTCGTCCAACCAGCGTTCCTGGCCGCTTTCCAGCCGCAAATAGCGGTCCACCTGCCAGCCGACCAGACTGTCGAGCCGCGGGTAAATCAGGCCGAGCGTACAGCCGGTCAGCGCCAGCGTGGCTAGGGCCACGGCCAGCCAACGGCCCGGAAACTTGCTCAGAAACTGTCCTGTCATCATCCACTCCCGTATAATCGCCGCCCGTTTTGCCGGCCCGTCGCCGGCGCCGACAGCCTGATTCCCGCCATGTCCGACTTGCATACCGCCGCGCCGGCCGCCCTCTCGGCGACTGACGCCGACGCCGCCCGCCAGCGCAAAGACCAATACGAGTTCAACAAGTTGCAAAAACGCCTGCGCCGCGAAGTCGGCCAGGCCATTGCCGACTTCAACATGATCGAAGACGGCGACAAGGTCATGGTCTGCCTGTCCGGCGGCAAGGACTCCTATACCCTGCTCGACATCCTGCGCAGCCTGCAGCAAGCCGCGCCGATCCGGTTCGAGATTGTCGCGGTCAACCTCGACCAGAAACAACCGGGCTTCCCGGAAGAAGTGTTACCAAATTATCTGACCAGCATCGGGGTGCCGTTCCACGTCATCGAAGAAGATACGTACAGCGTGGTCAAACGGCTCATTCCGGAAGGCAAAACCACCTGCTCGCTGTGTTCACGGCTGCGCCGCGGCGTGCTGTACAACTTCGCCGCCCAGCATGGCGTCACCAAGATTGCCTTGGGCCACCACCGCGATGACATTCTGGAAACGTTTTTCCTCAACTTCTTCTACGGCGGCAAACTGAAGAGCATGCCGCCGAAGCTGGTCAGCGATGACGGCCGCAACGTCGTCATCCGCCCGCTCGCCTACAGCCGGGAAAAAGACATCGCCCGCTACGCGCTGCACAAGCAGTTCCCGAT
>DASUEK010000176.1:0-4330 GCA_036275115.1 Permianibacter sp.
GGCCAAGACTTTTCTTTGTCGTACCGCCATGTGCCGACGGGCGCTGGCAAAGCGTTGCCCAAACAGCGATAGTCATCAGATGATTTTGATCCCACAGGACTTCACGGTGCGAACAATTACAACCCTCAACAACGGTATTGCCACCGTTGCGCTAAACCGCCCCGACAAGCGCAACGCACTGGATCTGAAGATGTTCCAGGCGATTGATCGAACCATTCGGGGGTTGAGACGTGATCGAACAGTTCGTGCCATCATCATTCGCGGCGAGGGCGATGACTTTTGCTCCGGGCTCGATATCAAGTCGGTACTCGGCGATCCGCTGCAGGGGCTCAGGCTGCTGTGGAAGTGGTTGCCGGGCAATGCCAATCTGGCGCAGCGGGTCAGCGTTGGATGGCGCCGGTTGCCGGTGCCGGTGATCGCGGCAATTCAAGGTCGCTGCTGGGGTGGTGGTTTGCAGATTGCGCTCGGCGCCGACTACCGCATCGCGACGCCTGCCGCCTCGCTTTCAATCATGGAAGCGAAGTGGGGCATCATTCCAGACATGGGCGGCACACTGGCGCTGCGTGAATTGTTGCCGGTCGATGTCGCCCTGCGGCTCGCCAGCACCGCCGAGCTGTTGAGCGGCGAGCAAGCCCACGAACTCGGTTTGCTGACCGCGCTGGCCGAAGATCCGTATGCCGCCGCGCAGGCGCTCGCGCAAAGCTTTGTTACCCGTTCGCCCGACAGCGTTGCTGCGGCGAAGCGGCTTTACCATTACGCCTGGTCGCCGCGCGAGCGTGCGGTGTTGGCGCGCGAAACGCTGCTGCAATGGCGTTTGCTGCTCGGGGCCAACCAGAAAATTGCGGTGCAGCGCGCGAAAGCGCAGGCAGAAAACCTGCCAGAAAAACCGTATCGACCGCGCGGTCGCTGGTAAACCGGAGCGAACGGAATTGTGTAGGAGCGAGCTTGCTCGCGATGGCAAGCAGCGAAATTGTCACCTCGGTGATTAAGCTGTTGTGGGAGCGGCTTTAGCCGCGACGTTTTTCCGGACCTCGCGGTTAAAGCCGCTGCCACAAAACGCCACGAAGATCTCTGCAAGGAGTAACGATGTCCCGCTACCTGCTCGCACTTGATCAAGGCACCTCCAGTTCACGCGCCTTGCTGTTTGATCACAACGCGCAACTTGTCGCCAGCCATGCCGTGCCGTTCGCTTGCGTGTTTCCGCAACCCGGTTGGGTCGAGCAGGATGCCAACGTGCTGTGGCGATCGCAGCGCGATGCCGTTACCGGTGTCTTGAATGCCTCCGGCATTTCGGCCCGCGACATTCTTGCCGTCGGTATCACCAATCAGCGCGAAACGGTCATCGCCTGGGACGCCGAAACGGGCTCACCGCTGTACAACGCCATCGTCTGGCAGTGCCGGCGCACCGCAGATTTTTGTGCGCAGCTGAAAGCACACGGCCACGAGCCCGATATTCGCCAGCGCACCGGTCTGGTGATTGACCCGTATTTCTCTGCCAGCAAAATGCGCTGGCTGCTGGATGAAGTGCCGGCAGTGCAGGCGGCGGCGCAAACCGGCCGGCTGCGCTTCGGCACCGTCGATTGTTGGTTGGTCTGGCAACTCAGCGGCGGCAAACAGCACATCACCGATGCCAGCAACGCCTCGCGCACCCAGCTCTACAATTTGCATAGTGGTGATTGGGATGACGGGTTGCTGCAACGGTTCGGTATTCCGCGTGCCAGCTTGCCGCAAATCGTCGATTGCGCGGGCCAACTGGCTGAGATCGATGCCCGCCATTTCGGCGCCGCCTTGCCAATCACCGGCATGGCTGGCGATCAGCAGGCGGCGTTGTTCGGTCAAGCCTGCTTTGCGCCCGGCCTGACCAAGAACACCTACGGCACCGGCTGCTTCATGCTGATGAATACCGGCGAACACATCGTGCAGTCGAAACACGGCTTGCTCAGCACGGTCGCCTGGCAACTCCATGGCCAGCGGACTTACGCACTCGAAGGTTCAGTTTTTGTTGCCGGCGCGTTGATTCAATGGCTGCGTGACAATCTCGGCCTGATCGCAAAATCGCGTGACATCGAAGCGCTGGCGCAGCAGGTGCCGGACAACGGTGGTGTTTACATCGTGCCGGCGTTCACCGGTCTTGGCGCGCCGCATTGGGATGCCGACGCGCGCGGCCTTATCTGTGGTCTGACTCGCGGCAGCAACAAAGCCCATATCGCGCGCGCCGCGCTGGAAGCGGTTGCCTATCAAAACGTCGATGTGCTGTGCGCAATGGAAGCCGATGCCGGCATGCCGCTACCTGAGCTGCGCATCGATGGCGGCATGGCCGTCAACGATCTGCTCTGTCAATTCCAGGCCGATGTCTTGCAACGCCCGGTGCTGCGACCGCAAGTGGTCGAAAGCACCGCGCGTGGTGCGGCACTGCTGGCGGGTCTGGGCGCTGGTTTGTGGCGCACGCTGAGCGACATCGGCGTGCATTGGCAGAGTGAACGGCGGTTCACTCCCCAACAAAGTGCTGCGCAAGTCGCGCCATTGCTTGCCGGCTGGTCGACGGCGATTGGTATGGTGCGGCGCGGTTGAGCCCGTCCGCGACTGCGCGACCGGCAACGCCGATGTGAGGCTTCCCATCGCGCAAAAACCAAAACGGGTAGCGGCGCCACGCGCTGCTACCCGTTCTGCCAATACGCCATCAGCTCGTTAGCACCAACGGCAATTCGCGCAGCCGCTTGCCGGTCAATGCCGCAACGGCATTGGCCACCGCCGGTGCAATCGGCGGGGTGCCCGGTTCACCGACGCCGCCCGGCTTTTCTGTGCTGTTGACGATATGGGTTTCCACTTGCGGCATTTCGTTCAGTCGCAGCACCGGAAAATCATGGAAGTTCGATTGCTGCACTTCACCGTTCTTGAACGTGAGTTTGCTGTGCAGTGCGGCCGACAAACCATACGCGACACCGGATTCAATCTGGGCACGGATGCCATCCGGATTGACCGCGATGCCGCAGTCGATGGCACAGGTCACTTTGTGCACGCGGATGGCGCCGTTCTCGATCGACACTTCCGCCACTTGCGCAACAAAACTGCCAAACGATTCGTGCACCGCGAGGCCGTGGGCACGGCCTTTCGGCAGCGGCTTGCCCCAGCCGGCTTTCTCGGCCGCGAGATTGAGCACACCGAGATGGCGCGGGTGATCTTTCAACAGTGCGCGCCGGTAGGCGAGCGGATCCTTGCCGGCCTGTTTCGCCAGTTCATCGATCACGCTTTCCATGACAAAGCTGTTGTAGCTGTGGCCGACCGACCGCCACCACAGCACCGGCACGCCCGGGGTCGGCGAATGCAAACCGACCCGGACATTCGGCACATGCTTCAGATACGGCGAATCGGCAACACCTTCTACCGACGAGTGATCGACACCATCCTTGACGCCAAAACCTTCAAACGGTGTGCCGGTCAGAATCGACTGGCCGACCAACTGGTGATCCCAAAGCTGCGGCAAACCGGATTTGTCGAGCGCGACCCGCACCCGCTGAACATACATTGGCCGGTAGTAACCACCGTGTATGTCATCCTCGCGGCTCCACACCGTTTTCACCGGCGCGTTTGCCGCTTTCGCGACATGCACCGCCTCGATGACGAAATCCGAGGCCGGGTTGGCGCGCCGGCCAAAACCACCGCCGAGAAACGTGGTGTGGATCTGCACCTGCTCCGGTTTCAAACCCAGCACTTTTGCTGCCGCCGCCTGATCGAGCGTCTGGAACTGGGTACCGGTCCAGATCTCGCATTGGTCCTGACCTGCTGCGTCCTTGCCGATCTTAACCGTGCAATTGAGCGGCTCCATCGGTGCGTGCGCAAGATAGGGTACGTGATATTCCAGCTCCAGCAGCTTTCCGGCCTTGGCCAGTGCGCTGTCGACATCGCCGGCATTCGCCGCCATAGCGCCGGGCGTTTTCGCCAGCGCCTGATATTGTTTTCTCTGGTCCTCGGAATCGAGCGTGCCGACCGGGCCGCGATCCCAGTCAATCTTCAGTGCTTCGCGGCCTTGCTTGGCGGCCCAATAATGATCGGCGACCACGGCGATGCCGCTCGGCACTTGCACCACCTGCCGCACGCCTTTCACCGCTTTGGCGGCGCTGGCATCAAAGCTTCTCACCTTGCCGCCGAACACCGGTGCGCGCGCCACCAGCGCAGTCAGCAAACCCGGGAATTGCACATCAATACCGAACACCGCTTTGCCGGTGATTTTTTCCGGGGTGTCGAGGCGCTTGGTCGGTTTGCCGATGCGCTGCCAATCTTTCGCGTCTTTCAGCTTGACGCTGGTCGGGGTTGGCAATTTCGCCGCGGC
>DASUEK010000177.1:0-2728 GCA_036275115.1 Permianibacter sp.
GGTCTGCTGCTGCAGATCGGTGATCTTGCCGTGGGCACCGGCGCCAATGCCGAGGTAATCGCCAAACTGCCAGTAATTCAGATTGTGCAGCGCACGTCGCGCAGCGGGCGCATAGGCCGAGACTTCATAGCGCGGATAACCACTGGCCTGCAGCAGCGTGTGGCCTTCGTCCTGAATGTCGGACAGCACGTCATCGTCCGGCAGCGCCGGCGGGTCAAAGGCAAACCGGGTGTTCGGCTCGATGGTCAGCTGATACCACGACAAATGTGTTGGCTTTAATGCAATCGCGATTTCCAGATCCCGCAGGGCATCAGCTACCGATTGCCCGGGCAGTCCGTGCATCAGATCGAGATTGAAATTGTCGAAGCCGGCTTCAATCGCCCATTCGGCCGCGCGCCGCGCTTCCAGCTCGCCGTGAATGCGGCCGAGCCGCTCCAGCTGCTTAGGATTGAAACTCTGAACACCGATCGACAAGCGATTGATGCCCGCTTCGCGAAAGCCTTTGAACTTGCGTGCTTCGGCCGTGCCCGGATTCGCTTCCAAGGTGATCTCGATGTCACCCATGAACGGCAGCAAGGCGCGGATGCCGGACAGCAGGCGATCCATCGCGTCCGGCGAAAACAAGGACGGCGTGCCGCCGCCAAAAAAAATGCTGCTGATGCGCCGGCCCCAAACCCGCGGCAGATCCTGTTCGAGATCGCGCAGCAGCGTATCGACATACTGCGCCTCCGGGATCTCGCTCTTGCTTTCATGCGAATTGAAATCGCAGTACGGGCATTTGCGCACACACCATGGAATGTGCACATACAGCGCGAGCGGCAAGGGATTCTGGAAATGCTGGAACATGATGCTCAGTCGCCTCGTTGCGACCGGTGCGCGAGCTTGCCCGGCAAGCGTTCGAGCAAGGCCCGCAGCGCCTGGCCGCGATGGCTGTGCCGGCCTTTCTCGGCCTTGCTCAATTCCGCTGACGCACAGTGCAATTCGGGTACCCAGAACAGCGGATCGTAACCAAAGCCGTTACTGCCGCGTGGCGCGGTCAGGATACGGCCGTTCCAATAACCTTCGGCGATCAGCGGTGTCGGATCGTCGGCGTGCAGCACGAACGCGAGCAGGCAACAGAAGCGGGCGCCACGCTGCGACTCGGGTACGTTGTGCAGTGCCGCGAGCAGTTTGGCGTTGTTGGCGGCGTCATCAGATGGCAGGCCGGCATAGCGCGCCGAGTAAATGCCGGGCGCGCCATTGAGCGCATCGACTTCAAGACCGGAATCATCGGCCAGCGCCGGCAGGCCGGTCAGCCGGGCGGCATGGCGCGCTTTCAGGATGGCGTTTTCAACGAACGACAAGCCGGTCTCGTCGGCATCATCGACGCCGAGTTCACGCTGGGACAGGATCTCGATGCCGAGCGGCGCCAGCAATTCGGTCAGTTCACGAATTTTGCCGGCGTTGCCGGAGGCAAGCACGATACGGAGCGGGGCAGTCATTGGAGCGGAGACGCGGCCAGAAAAGTGCCCGCAGTATACGGCAATGGCGCTATCCTTTGCTGGCTCCGACAAGCTGGCGTCAGGCCTTGGGAGGTGAACGATGAAAGTCGCGGTGATGTTGTCCGGTTGCGGTGTCTACGATGGCACCGAAATCCATGAAGCGGTGTTGACGCTGCTGGCGCTGGCGCGAGCCGGTGTTGCTTACCAGTGTCTGGCACCCAATATGACGCAGGCGCATGTCGTCAATCATCTGACCGGCGCCGTCAGCGACGGCGAGTCGCGCAATGTGCTGGTGGAAGCGGCGCGCATTGCCCGCGGTCAGGTGCTCGATGTCGCCAAGGCCAACCCGGCCGATTACGCCGCGCTGTTTTTCCCCGGCGGTTTCGGCGCGGCGAAAAATCTCTGCGATTTCGCGTTCAAGGGCGCTGACTGTCAGGTGCAGCCGGATGTGCTGAAATTTGCCCAGGCCTTTGCCCGTGCCACGAAGCCGGTCTGCTTTATTTGCATTGCGCCGGCGATGATCCCGCGCATTTACGGCTCCGGTGCCCGCGGCACCATTGGCACCGATGCCGACACCGCTGCTGCCATCGAAGCGATGGGCGGCGTGCATGTCAGCTGCCCGGTGCGTGAGTTCGTGGTCGATGAGCCGCGCAAAATTGTCTCGACACCGGCCTACATGCTGGCGCAGAACATCGGTGAAGCGGCCGATGGCATCGAGAAAGCGGTCCAGGCGACCCTGCGCCTGATCTGAATCCATTCACCTTGTCGGAACCAGCTTGCTGACGACTTTTTCACGGCACTTTCCGTGCTGAAGCGAATCGCCAGCAAGCCCGCTCCGGCAACTCAATATGTGTTTACTTCATGTCTGTTCCGATCATCGCCGTACGCGCCAGTGCGCCGGCATTTCAACTGCAAGCTGACGCGTTGGCGGCCGAACTGCAGCTACCCGTTGGCGAGGCTGAATTTGTTTTGGAGCTCGGTGACACGCTGAGCCTGTGCGCGCAGATCGATGGCGAAACGGTGCGGTTGCAGCCGGATTTTCTCACCGGAGCACTGGATTGGCGACGCAAGCACGGTGGCGGTCGTGGCGAACCGGTGGTGCGCGCCGTCTGGGGCAAGAACCGGCAAGCGCCGACCGTGTTTGACGGCACCGGCGGCCTCGCTCGCGACAGTTTTGTGCTCGCCGCGAGTGGCTGCACGGTGCAGGCGATGGAGCAGCAAGCGGTCGTTGCGGCGCTGGTGCAGCA
>DASUEK010000178.1:0-43706 GCA_036275115.1 Permianibacter sp.
AGCCGGTATCGAGTTCCGGTTTCAGCTGGGCGCGGATCTGCGCGACTTCCTGCTCAGAGAGCGATTGCACAGTCAGCAATTGATCGACAAACAGCCGGTAACCAAGCGCAGTCGGAATGCGGCCAGCGGAGGTGTGCGGAGTCTGGACGAAGCCAAGGTCTTCCAGCTCCATCATCACATTGCGGATGGTCGCCGAGCTGACGCCAAGGTTGCTGACTTCGGCCAGCGTTTTCGAGGCCACCGGCTGGCCGTCGCGCAGGTATTGCTCGACCAGCGCTTTCATCAGGACTTGGGCGCGCTCGCTAAAAGTTCGGCTCATGGCGGGTTTGGCTGACGACGGCAACGACTCGGGAAGTGCCAGTATACGGCGGAACGATGCCGGTCAGAACCGTAGCCGCCAATCCAGACTCCATTCCCGGCCCTTGTAGGGCAAGGTATCGAAGGTGCTGTCGTAATACGGGGTGACGATGTTCAGCCGCTCGTTGCCGACATCGTGCAGACTCACGGTCAGCGCCCAGCCGGCGGTCTCGTAATGCAACCCCAAATCAACCAGGGTTTGCGCCGGCAACGTGCTGGTGACACCAAACGGCTGCTCGGCCGCGGCGTTCTTTTCCGACAACCAGAGCAGATTGGCAAAGCCGCGCCAGCGGTCGCTGAACTGGTAGTGCACGTTGGCGAACAGTTTCCATTCCGGTACACCGATTAGCTCGTCTGGTTCGTGCAGCGCCAGATAGGTATCGCCGCCTTGCGGGTCGGTGGCGTAAGCGAACGGGTTGACGTCGTCATAAAGTCGCGGCGTGGCGTAAGACAGATTGGCAGTGAACCGCCACGGCGCTTGCTGATAGCGCAACTCGAATTCGGCGCCGTAGCTGCCGAAGCGGCCGCCGTTGTCGGAGTACAGATCATCGGCACCGGGGTTGTAGCGAAACTCGATGATGTCATCGACGGTTTGGTAGAACAGGTTGCCGACCACAAACAGATTTGGGGTAACCCGCAGCCCCACCTCGAATTCGTGCACCCGGATCGTTTCCGACGTCACCGGCTCGCGATGCGGCTTGCTCGGGTCGTAGCCAAACCGGCTGAACGCGCTATTGGCGATCAACGGCGCCCGGAATGCTCGCTGACTCAGCAGCTTCCAATGCCAGCGCTCGTACACACCGGTGACGCCAAGGCGCGGGCTGAACTCATTGCCATAGACATCGCTATCATCATAACGACCGCCGGCAAACATGGTCAGCGCTTGCCATTGCTGCTGCCAGTTGAGAAAAAAAGCGGAGCTGTCCAACGTGACGCGATTGCTGCCGGCATCCTCCGGCTCGACGCGCAGCACCAAATTCGGGTCGCGTGCGGCCAGCTCATCGGTGCGCAGAATGCGCGCTTCGTCCTGCAACCATTCGGCGCCGAGCAACCATTGCTGCGAACCCAGCGTCCAGCTGTTTTGGCTGGCCAGCTTCAGCCGGCGAATGCCCACATCGTCGCGGCGCGGCCGCTCAAACGGCACGTTGCGCTGCAAACTGGCAACAACGGTGGAGCGGAAGACTTCGGTTTCATACACCGCGCCGTTCAGTTCCAGCACGGCATTGTCAAACCGCAGCGGCGAGAAATTGGCCGCAATGCCATCTTGCAACGCTTGTTGCTGCGCGTCCGGTGGCAGCGAGTCATCGACAGCAAAGCCTCGAACGATATTGTTTTCATAGTGCTGCCACAGCAGCTTGGCGGACCAATCCTGCCAGTGCAGTTGTGTGCTCAGGAAACGGCTGCGAATACCAGCGGATTGTTCGTTGTGGTCAAACGCCGGTCGCTCATTGAAGTAGTGATACGAGGCATCGGAACGGCGGCCATCGCCGGCAAACAGCAAGCCTTGCCAGCGCCATTCGCCGTGCTGACCGGCGAATCGGCCACCGACATCGCGGTGGCCATATTCGTCTGGCAACTGGCCATATCGCAGTGCAGTTTCATCGCCATCGGCATGGCTTATGATGTTGACCACCGCCGTTTCGGCGGCGCCACCATAGCGCACCGAACCGGGACCGCGGACAATCTCGATACGTTCGATCAAATGCACAGGCAAATCATTGCCAAGCGGGTAGGCGCCGAATGCCAACTCGGTCAGCGGCATGCCATCGAGCAGAAAAAGTGCCCGGCCTTCAAAACCGAACAGGCCGCGCACAACCAAACCGGCAACGTCGATGTCCTTGGCCACATTGAACCCGGGAATACGCTGGATAACATCGATCAGATCGCGCGCGCCCATCGCCCGGATGTCGTCGGCGGTGATTATGCTCAGAATGGCGGGGGTCTGCCGCTGCGGCAGCGGCATGCCGGTGGCAATGCTGGTGCGAACATCGACCTGAAGCAGATCGGCGAGGTCCATCTCAAACAGCTCATCCGTCGATGATTGCCCGGCCACACTGATAGACCACAATCCGAAAACGACGCTCGCCAACCACTGGCTACCGAAAGCCCACTTCATCGCCGACGACACCTGCCGCTGAGTTCATGGCACCAGTATAGTCAGCGCCCGGACCGGCGCCGGCCATCGCTCAATTCCGCGAGAAGGGTCGTCGGCTTCGAGCCGATGACCGGCGCCACCAAGCAGAAGGTTGGCAGCGCCGGTGAGCAGATTGACTCAAGCAGGACGCTTGATCTTGAACCAGGCGGCGTACATGGCTGGCAACACGAGCAGGGTCAGCGCCGTGGCGACCAGCAAGCCGCCCATGATCGCCACCGCCAGCGGGCCCCAGAACACCGAACGGGCGAGCGGAATCATGGCCAGAATCGCCGCCAGCGCGGTCAGCATGATCGGCCGGAACCGGCGCACCGCCGAACCGACAATCGCTTCCCACGGTGCAATGCCGCTGGCGATGTCCTGTTCGATCTGATCGACCAGAATCACCGAGTTGCGCATGATCATGCCAGCCAGCGCAATGACACCGAGCATGGCGACGAAACCAAACGGCTGATTGAAGATCAGCAGGAACGCGGTCACACCGATCAGCCCGAGCGGCGCGGTCAGCAGCGTCAAGGTGGTGCGTGAGAAGCTTTGCAGCTGCAACATCAGCAAGGTCACGATGACCGCGATCATCAGCGGCACTTCGGCGTTGATCGACGCCTGCGACTTGACGCTCTCGCCGAGCGAACCACCGATCTCGATGCGGTAACCGGGCGGCATCCGATCGCGAATCGGCTGCAGCAACGGGTCGATCTGCTTGGTCACATCGGGGGCCTGCGCGTGATCCGGAATATCGGAGCGCACCGTGATGGTGGTCAGCCGGTCGCGGCGCCAGACCAGCCCGTCTTCCGCTTCATAGCGGATGCGGGCGACCTGTGACAGCGGCACAAAGCGGCCACCGCCGACGTGAACGTTGATGTCTTTCAGCCGCGACAGATCGCCGCGTTCGATATCGGTGGTACGGGCCACAATGTCGATCAGCTGATCGTTTTCGCGATACTGGGTAATGGGCAGACCGGTCAGCAGCGTGCGCAGGTTGTTCGACAGTGCCTGGGTCGAGATGCCGAGCGTGCGCGCCTTGTCCTGATCCACTTCCAACCGGACCACTTTGGTTTTTTCGAACCAGTCAAAATTGACGTCAACGGCATTCGGATTGGCGCGCATGACCGCCGCCACTTCCGCCGCGTACTCGCGCACTTTTTCCGGGTTATAGCCCATCACGCGGAACTGCACCGGGTAGCCGACCGGCGGACCGTTTGGCAAGCGTGAGGCACGTGCCCGCACGCCCGGAAAATCTTCATCAAATCGTTTGCGCAAATCCGCCAGCAACGACTCCCGATCCTTCAGGCTCTTGGCCAGAATGACGAACTCGGCCAGATTGGTGTTCGGCATCTGCTGATCGAGCACCAGCACAAAACGGGGGCTGCCGCCGCCCAGGTATGCGACGTAGTTGTCCACCCGCGGATCATCTTTCAACAGCGCTTCCAGTTTGCGCGCCTGCGCTTCGGTGGCGAGATGGGACGAGCCTTCCGGCGACCACAGATCGACAATCAACTCAGGCCGGGTCGAATCGGGGAAGAACTGCTGCTGGACAAACCGGAACCCGAGCACCGACAGCACAAACGCCAGCGCGGTGGCCGCGATCACGGTGCGCCGGTGCTGCACACACCAGTCAACCGTCGCCCGAAAGCGGTTATAGAACGGGGTGTCATACACTTCGTGACCGTGATGGCTGTCCGCCAGATTTTCCGGCAGCAGCTTGTAACCGATATACGGCGTGAAGATCACTGCGACGATCCAGCTGATCATCAGCGCGAGCCCGACCACCGCAAAAATCCCGAAGGTGTATTCGCCGGCGGCGGACTCAGCCAGCCCGACCGGCAGAAAGCCGGCCGCCGTGATCAACGTGCCGGTCAGCATCGGGAACGCGGTGCTGGTGTAGGCGAAGGTGGCGGCCCGCACCCGATCCCAGCCCTGCTCCAGCTTCAGCTTCATCATCTCGACCGCGATGATGGCGTCGTCAACCAGCAGACCAAGCGCGATGATCAACGCCCCGAGCGAAATTTTTTGCAGATCAATGCCAAACAGGCGCATGCACAGGAACACCGCCGCCAGCACCAGCGGAATCGACAGCGCCACCACCAGCCCGGTGCGCACGCCGAGGCTGAAGAAACTGACGATAAGCACAATCGCGACCGCTTCAAACAGTGTGCGCATGAATTCGTTGACCGAGGTTTTCACCACCGCCGGTTGATCGGAAACCCGGTGCACATCGATACCGATCGGCAGTCCGGCCAGCACCCGCTCCCAGGTTGCATCGAGCCGCTCGCCGAGCTTCAGGATGTCACCGCCCGGTTGCATCGACACCGACAAGCCGACGGCATCCTGACCTTTAAAGCGCATGCGCACTCCCGGCGGATCGGCGTAGCCGCGGTAAATGCGGGCAATGTCGCCGAGCCGGAAGCTGCGATTGTTGGCCTGGATGCCAATCTCACGGATGTGATCAACGGTTTCGAAATTGCCAGTGACCCGCAGATACACCCGATTGCTGTCGGTGACCACATCACCGGCCGAGGTCATCACGTTTTGCGTTTGCAGCGTGTTGATGATGAGGCCGGGGTCGAGACCAAGCGTGGCGAGCTTGCTGTCCGACAGCTCGATGTAGATTTTTTCCGGCTGCACGCCGAGCAATTCCACCTTGGCAACGTCTGGCACCCGCAGCAATTCCTGCCGGGCTTTCTCGGCGTACACGCGCAGCTCGGCAGGGCTGAAGCCATCGGCGGTTAGTGCATAGATGTTGCCGAAGGTATCGCCGAACTCATCGTTGAAAAACGGGCCGATGACATCGCTCGGCAAGGTGTGGCGAATATCGGACAGCTTCTTTCGAACCTGGTACCACGAGTTCGGAATCGTTTTCGGATCGACGTTATCGCGCAGGAACACAAAAATGTAAGCTTCGCCGGGCTTGGAGAAGCTGTTGATGTGATCGATGCCGGGGGTTTCCTGCAGTTTCTTTTCGATACGGTCGGTGACCTGCTGCTCCATTTCACGGGCGGTGGCACCCGGCCAGGCGATGTTGATGACCATCGCCCGGAACGTGAACGACGGATCTTCGGCACGGCCAAGTTTGAAATAGCTGAACACGCCGGCGGCGGCAATCAGCAGCATGAAATAGAGCACCAGTGTCTGATGCTTGAGCGCCCATTCGCTCAGGTTTGGCCCGCGCATCATTCACCCTCAATCAGCTTGACGGTCTGGTCTGTCACCAACCGGTTGACGCCGGCAGTAACGACGCGCTCACCATCCGTCAAACCGCTGAGGACGATGACATCGTTCTCGACAAAATCACCAAGCGTGACTTCGCGCAGCGACACCTTGCCGGTGCCATCCACAATCCAGACGTTGGGCTGCTCACCGGTTTGGTAAATCGCCGTCAGCGGCAACCGGAAGGCCTGCGCACCTGCGCCGGTCAGGGTCACGGTCGCCGTCATGCCCAGTTTCAGATCGGTGTCGGCATCGAGCACGGTGATGCGGGTGTTATAGGTGCGGGTAATCGGATCGGTATCCGGGGCAATTTCGCGCACCTTGCCGCGATAGGTTTTCTCCGGCTTGGCCCACAACCGGACCGCAATATCGGTGGCGCGGCGCAGCTCATCGACACGCGATTCCGGCACGGCGATCTGCACGTCGCGTTCACCACTGCGCGCCAACGTGATCACCGGCTGGCCGGCCGCCACCACTTGACCGATTTCCGCTTGCAGCGCGGTCACCACGCCATTGGCATCGGCGACGAGCGTCGTGTACGCCGCCTGATTGTCGCCGACCCGTGCTTGCGCCACCGCTTGCTGGTATTGCGACTGCGCGACTTCGTAATTGGTCTGCACGCTTTTGAAATCGAACTCGCTGACCAGATTTTTTTCCCGCAGCGCCTTGTAGCGTTCGTAATCGGCTTTCGCGCGCGCCAGTTGCGCCTGCGCGGCGACTTTGCCGGCTTCGGTCGCCGCCGCCTGCAATTGCAGATCGGCTTCGTCGAGTCGCGCCAGCACTTGGCCTTTTTTCACCACGGTACCGACTTCAACCCGACGCTCGGCGAGCTTGCCCGCCACCCGGAACGCCAGCGGCGTTTCGTAACGCGCCCGCACTTCGCCGGAATAGGTGGCGCTCGGCGCCAGCGATTCGGCTTTGGCGATGGTCGAGCGCACCGGTCGTGGCGGCGCCTGCGTCGGCTCCGGCGCGCCACAGGCCGAAAGGGTCAGCAGCAAGGCCAGCGGCGCTGGCAACAACCAATCAAAACGGGAACGGGGCGTAAGCATGAATCCCTCGCAAGGCAGCATTCTCGGGCACAAGAAACGGCAACGACCCGCAGGTCGGGTCGACGGCAGGCCGCCATTTTACTCATAACTGACCAAAGGTCAGCAATATCTGGGACGGTATTTTGAACACGCTTGACCATGACAGTGTAGAAGGCGGGCCTGCCCGGAATGGTTGGCGAGAACCTAGCGAGGCGATTCAACCGTGTTGCTGGGCCGGCCTGCTCGGTAGGCGGCTCGGCAGCCATCCGCTACACTGCCGACATTGCACGGTCGCGCTGACTCAAGCCCATCCGTTGCCGCATCCAATTCCTTTGTAGACGCACAGGCCCGCCTTGAACGACCGATCTGCCTCGTCCCCGCCCATTTCCGCCCACCAACGCTTTCCGGTGATTGGCATCATCGGCAAGCCGCATCACGCCGGCGCCGCCGACACCATGCTGGGTCTCCGCGAATTTCTCATTGAGCGCGGCCATCAGGTCGTGGTGGAAGAAGTCTGCGGCCGTTCGCTCGATCTGCCGCCGCGGCAACTGGTGCCGATCAACAACCTCGGCAACATCTGCCAGCTGGTCATCGTCATCGGCGGTGACGGTTCGATGCTGCACGCTGCCCGCACGCTCGCCAATTTCGACATTCCGGTGCTCGGCATCAACCGCGGCCACCTGGGTTTCCTGACCGACATCCGGCCAACCGAATACCGGCAGAAAGTCGCCGACGTGCTGGACGGCAAATACTTTGTCGAGAAGCGCTTTCTGCTCAGCGCGCGCGTGCTGCGCCACGACGACCCGGTCGCTGCCAGCGAAGCGCTGAATGACATCGTGCTCTACCCCGGTGAAATCTCCCGGATGATCGAGTTCGAGGTGTACGTCAACGACCAGTTTGTTTACAGCCAGCGCTCGGATGGCTTGATCGTCGCAACGCCGACCGGCTCGACGGCGTACTCGCTCTCTGCCGGCGGCCCGATCATGCATCCGTCACTGAATGCGGTGGTGCTGGTGCCGATGTTTGCCCACACCCTGACCGCACGGCCGATCGTGCTCGACGGCGATTCGAAAATCGAAATCGTCATCGGCGCCAACAACCGCACCTACCCGCAGCTCTCATGCGACGGTCAGGTGCACATCAAGGTGGCGGCCGGTGACTCGATCCTGATCAGCAAAAAGAAAGAGCAGCTGTGGCTGGTGCACCCGGACGATCACGATTACTACCAGGTGCTGCGGACGAAACTGAATTGGGGCTCGAAGCTGTAAGCACACGGTTGTGCGCTCGCACTGCGAGCCAGTTCGAGCATCGCGGCTCACGCGCCACCTGCAGCGAATGAACGCCACAAACAAAAACGCCACCCGAAGGTGGCGTTTTTGTTGAAGCGGGAACCGCGTTCGCGCGTTGCTTATTCGGCAACGATAGCGATTTTGACGGTACCGGTCACTTCGCTGTGCAGCGCGATCGAAATGTCGTACTCGCCGACCATGCGCAGGGCACCGTTCGGCAGACGCACTTCCGACTTCTCGATGGCGACGCCGGCCTTGCTCACGGCGTCCGCGATGTCGCGGGTACCGATCGAGCCGAACAGCTTGCCTTCGTCACCGGCCTTCGAGGCGACGGTAACGGTCAGACCGGCCAACTTCTCGGCGCGGGCCTGGGCAGCGGCCAGGATTTCAGCCTGCTTCTTCTCGAGTTCAGCGCGGCGCTGCTCGAAGAACTTCTTGTTCGCTTCGGTGGCCGACACGGCCTTGCCTTGCGGGATCAGGAAGTTGCGGCCATAGCCCGACTTCACCTTGACGGTGTCGCCCAGCTCGCCGAGGCGGCGGATTTTTTCCAGCAGAATGACTTGCATGGGATGTGCTCCTTCGCCTTATTCGTGGGCATCGCAGTACGGCAGCAGCGCGAGGTAACGCGCACGCTTGATCGCACTGGCCAGCTGACGCTGGTAATTGGCCTTGGTGCCGGTGATGCGGCTCGGGACAATTTTGCCGGTTTCGGTGATGTAGGCTTTCAGGGTCGCTACATCTTTGTAATCGATCTGCTCAACGCCTTCGGCGGTGAAACGGCAGAACTTCTTACGACGGAAAAAACGTGACATGTGCTGTGCTCCTGTCCGTTAGGCCGCGTCGACGTCGCCGGCAGCTTCGTCGTCAAAACGGCGACGGGCGCCATCTTTTTCGTCTTTGGCTTTCAGCAGCGGCGATTGTTCGGTAACGGCGGCATCCATCTTCATGATCATGTAGCGGATGACGGCGTCGTTGTAACGGAAGGCGTTGTCGAGTTCATCGACCACGGCAGCCGGGCACTCGACGTTCATCAGAACGTAGTGAGCCTTGTGCAGTTTCTGGATGCTGTAGGCCAGCTGACGACGGCCCCAGTCTTCAAAGCGGTGCACCTTGCCACCAGCGGCGGTAATAACGCCTTGGTAACGTTCGACCATCGCGGGCACTTGCTCGCTCTGGTCCGGGTGCACCATGACCACGATTTCGTAATGGCGCATGGTGAGTCCTTGTGGGTTTCGCCACGGTCGGTTGGCCGGCTCTCCCGGTGAGAGCGGACCGCCGCAGCAAGGATGCCTTCCACCCGGGCGGGCAGAAGGGGCGCGTATTGTACGCAGCGCGAGCAGGGCTGGCAAACCCGAACCGGCGCTAAATCAACGGTTCGGACCCATTTTGGCACTAACGACTCAGAACCGACGCCAGAAAATCGGGGTAAACAGCACGAAGAAGGTGAAGATCTCCAGCCGGCCCAGCAGCATGGCGAAGGACAGCAGCCATTTGCCGGCCGCCGAAACCCCGGCAAAAGTGGAGCCCACCTCGGCGAGGCCGACGCCCATGTTGTTCAAGGCGGCAGCGGCGGCACCAAAAGCACCGACCGGACTCAGGCCAACGCCTACCAATAGCAGGGTCAGGATGGCAGCGGTCAGGATCCACAGGGCAAAGAACCCCCAGACCGAGTCGGCAACCCCTTCCGGAACGATGCGACCGTTGTATTTGACATGCGCGACAATGCCGGGCTGGACCAAGCGCTTGGCTTCGCGGCTCGCCTGTTTGAACAGCAAGAACACGCGCAGGATTTTAATACCACCAGCCGTGGAGCCCGAGCAGCCGCCGAAATAGCTGCAGGCGATCACGAACAGCGGCGCAAACACCGGCCAAACCGACATATCGGCAATGACGTAGCCCGTGCTGGTGATCACACTGACGACATGGAACAACGCCATCTTCACCGTCTGCCAGAGCGTCGGGAACGTTGAATTGGCAAACAGAACCGCAGCGGTCACAGCGGTGACGAAAAGCACGATACCGAGAAAGGTTCGCGTTTCCTGATCGCGGGCATACAGTTCGGCGCTCTTGTGGTGCCAGACCGCGAAATGCAAACCCATGTTGATGCCGCCCGCCAGCATCGCCGCGATGGTGATCAAGTGAATGGCATCGCTGCTGTAATAACCCATATTGGCATCGTAATTACCGAAACCGCCGGTCGAGATTGCCGAGATAGCATGGCAAACCGCGTCAAACACGGTCATGCCGGCAAGCCAGAGGGCAAACGCCGTAACACCAATCAGACAGACATATACCAACCACAACAACCGCGCCGTGTGAGCAATCCTCGGTGCCAACTTGTCTTCTTTCATCGGCCCGGTGGCCTCCGATTTGAACAAGCGGCTACCGCCGATATTGAACATTGGCAGAATGGCCACCGCCAAGATGATGACGCCCATGCCACCGACAAAATGCAGCTGCATGCGATACCAGAGTATCGACTTCGCCATACTGTCGAGCCCGGACAGAACCGTGGCGCCGGTGGTGGTCAATCCGGACACGGTTTCGAACACGGCATCGGTATAACTGATGTTGATGGCCCAGACGAATGGCAACGCACCAACCAGACTGAAGCCGACCCAAATCAGCACAACAATGACAATGCCATCGCGGGTTTTCGGTTCGCGTTGATGCGGCGTATTGCGGAACAACAGAAATCCGATTGCCAGCGTCAGCAGCATCAAGGCAAAGAACACCGTCCATTTGCCATCGGCGTACAGGAGTGATACCGCCAACGGCGGCAGCATGGATACCCCGAAAATCATCAGCATTGCGCCAATCAGGCGCCGGATAATCAGGAACTGAATCATGGCGATTGCAACTCCGGCGCAGCGCCGTAGGCGATGGCCACGATGACGTAAACGGTTTCGCCGACCGGGGTGCGGACACTGACCTCGTCGTCCAGCGATTTCTTGATCAAAGCACGGGCAAGTGGCGAATCGATGCTGATCCAGCCGCGCTCGGTGTCGATTTCATCCGGCCCCACAACGCGGTAACGACGCTGTTCACCCGCCTCGTCTTCCAGCGTCACCCAGGCGCCGAAAAATACCTTGTTGCGCTCGGCCGGCAGCTGATCGACCACTTTCAGTTCTTGCAGGCGCTTTTCCAGAAAGCGGATGCGGCGGTCGATTTCACGCAGCATCTTTTTGCCGTAAATGTACTCGGCATTTTCGGAGCGATCACCGAGCGCTGCGGCGGCCGAGACCGCCGCCGTCACTTCCGGGCGCTTGACGCTGAGCAAATGCAGTAATTCCGTGCGCAAGGCTTCAGCGCCTTCACGAGTGATATAGGGCGAGCGGTATTCGCGCGGCGGCACCACCGTCTTCATCCAACCAGCCTCTCAATCCGGATGATATTTGTGGCGTTCGCGACGACGCCACCACCAGAAACCGGCCAGCAGCCACAGCAGCAGCAGTGGCAACGTCACCACCAACACCCGCAGCCGGACATCAAACAACAACTCGTCACTGGGCGTCAGCCGAACCAGCGACCACTGGCTGTGCGCCAGCGGTCGCAGCATCACATGATAATCGGCGGCGCTGGACCAACCGGGTTGGGTCCGGGTCAGTTGCGGCACCAGCGGCACCAGCGACGCCGGCAAGCGTTCGCTGAGTTTCGCCAGCCGGTTGCTGGTTTCCAGCGACAAGCGGCTGTCGGCGAGCACTATCTGCTCGTCGTTCATCAACAAGGTCCGCTCCGGTGCCGCAGTCAACTTGGCGAGATGCTCTGACAGGAACGGCAAGCGTACGTCCGCCGATACCGCCCCGATGATGCGACCGTCTTGCCGCACCGGTGCGGCCAACGGCACCACCCAACCGGCACCAGCCGCATCGACGTGCGGCTTGCGCCAACTCGGCTCATGTTGATCCGCCAGCTGACGGATCAGCGCGCGCTGCGAGTCCGGGCCGATGAAACGGGCAAAAAACGCCGGCAGATCGGCCATGTTGTTGTCACGCAGCAAGCGCTCGGTGCTGCGGTAGGGAAACACGCCGAGCAGGGGCGATTGCAACGAGTTGTAGTAACTCCATTGCAAGGCGCTGTCGGTCAAATGGCTGGACGCCGCCAACGGAAACAGTGCCCAGATGATTTTGAGTTCATCTTGAATCGCCGGCAGATTCGGATCGGCCGCCAGATACACGTTACCAATCTGGGCCGTCGGCGTCGTCTGCTGCAACACATCAAGGGAATAGCCACCGGCAGTCGGCGGCAGCGACGGCTGCAGAAACCTCAGCAAGGCTGGCGGCTCGTTACCACTGTGCAACGCCAAATGGGCGCTGTGTTGCAGCCGCTTGACGTGATTCTGCAACCCTTCCAGCAGCGTCTCCATGTGCAGTGCCAGCTGCTCATTCTGCTGGCTGCTGCGCAACAGCGCCTGCTGCTGCCAATAACTGTGCAAATGTTGTAGCAATAGCACCGCCAGCAGCGCCGACACCAGCAGCGCTGCCGCCATCACGCGATGCCAGACGATCCGATTCATCCGCGCGGACTCCGTTGCCGCACCGCTTCAAACAGGCAGACCCCGGTTGCCACCGACACGTTCAGGCTGCTGACCGTGCCAAACATCGGAATGTGGACCAGCTGATCACAATGCTCACGGGTCAGTCGACGCATGCCCTCGCCTTCGGCGCCCATCACCAGCGCCAGCGGCCCGCTCAGTTTGGTTTGGTAAATCGAGTCGCTCGCTTCACCGGCAGTACCGACTACCCAGACATTGCGATCTTTCAGCAAGCGCAGCGTGCGCGCCAGATTGGTCACGGTGATGAACGGCACCCGCTCCGCAGCGCCACAGGCGACTTTGCGCACGGTTGGATTGAGCGCGGCCGAGCGATCTTTCGGGGCGATCACCGCGTGCACACCCGCCGCATCGGCGGTGCGCAGACAGGCACCGAGATTGTGCGGATCGGTGATGCCATCCAGCACCAACAGCAGCGGCGCATCGAGCCGATCCAGCAGCGTTTCCAGATCGTCCTCGCGCAGTTGTGGCGCCGGTTTGCACTCCGCCACCACGCCCTGGTGCACGGCGCCGTCCGTCAGTTGATCCAGTGCCTTGCGGTCGCGCCGACTGATGCTGACATCGAGCGCCTCGGCCCGGCGCAGCAACGCCTGCAGCTTGTGATCGTCCCGGCCATCCAATACATACAGCCGGATGATGCGTTCCGGTGCGGCTTCCAGCAAGGAACTGACCGCGTGCACGCCAAAAATTCGTTCCACCTGAGTTCTCCGTCCGATCGCGATTTATCGCCGACCGCGTTTTTTCTGTTTGCGAATGGCGCTCGGCGCTTTACCGGCTTTGGCGGCGCTGCCGGAGCGGCTGCTGTCGCTGGACTTTTTGCTGCCACGATCGGCCGATTTGCCCGTTCGGCTCGACGCCGCACTGTCTTTTCCGGTGCTGCGATCTGTTCCGGTGCTGCGGCCTTTGCTCGTGGTACCGGTGCTGCCGCGTAGCGAGCGAGCGCTCTGGCTGTCGCGATCACGTTCGCTGGCTGCACCTTTGCGCCGGCGGCCGGCGTCGCCGCCACGGCTGCTCTCACGCTCAATTTTGTCCGGCACCGGCCCGCCGCCATCGCGCACCAAGGCTTTGCGAATGGCGGCCATGCGCCGGGCCTTCATTTCGGCATCGCTCAGCTCGACTTCATTGCTGCGCGCACGCCGCGTGCCAGCACGATCGGCCGCCGGCTCATGCACGCGTTCCACGAACTGAAAATCGATTTTGCGCTGCTCCAGATCGACATCGGCCACCCGGACCAGAATCCGATCGCCGAGCGCAAAGCGTTCGCCGCTGCGCTCGCCGGTCAGGGTCTGGTGGGCCGCATCGAAATGGTAATAGTCATTGCGCAGGCTGCTGATATGCACCAGCCCTTCGACAAAAATCTCTTCCAGCTCGACGAACAGGCCGAAGCCGACCACTGCGGTCACCCGGCCGGCAAAACTCTCGCCGAGCTTGTCACGCATGTATTCGCATTTGAGCCAGGAAGTGACATCGCGGCTGGCTTCGTCGGCGCGCCGCTCGGTCATCGAGTTCTGGCTACCGACTGCGGCCAGCGTTGTTGCGTCATAACGAACCGCGCCGTCGTTGCCAACCATCGCCTTGTCGGTGGCAGCGAGAATGGCCTTGATGCCACGGTGCACAACCAGATCCGGATAGCGCCGAATCGGCGAGGTGAAATGCGCATACGCAGTCAGTGCCAAACCGAAGTGCGGTTCCATGTCCGGCTGGTAAACGGCCTGGGTCAGCGAGCGCAGCAACAGCACCTGAATGGTGTCGGCATCCGGCCGCTCGGCGATACGCGCCATCAGCTGGGCGTAATCTTTTGGCGTCGGGTCTTCGCCGCCACCGAGTCGCAAACCGAGCACGGCCAGTTGCTCACGCAGCATTTCGAGCTTGCGCAGATTCGGCCCCTGGTGAACCCGGAACAGCGCCGGCATTTCGTGCTTGTTGAGAAAGCGCGCTGCCGCGACGTTGGCGAGAATCATGCACTCTTCAATCAAGCGATGGGCATCGTTGCGCACCACCGGCACAATTTTCTCGATCTTGCGCTGATCGTTGAATTGCACCTTGGTTTCGCGGGTGTCGAGTTCGATGGCACCGCGCTGGCGGCGCGCCTCGGCCAGCGTTTGATACAGCGCCTGCAACTCGCGCAGGCCCGGCAGCAATTGCCCTTCTTTGTCGTTGGCCGCCGGCTCACCGTTCAGCAGCGCCCAGACCCGTGTATAAGTGAAGCGCTGCTGCGAGCGCATGACGGCCGGGTAGAACCGGTAACTGGACAAGTTGCCGGCATCCGACACGGTCATTTCGCACACAAGACAGAGTCGGTCAACGTCCGGCTTCAGCGAACAGAGTCCATTCGACAGCAGCTCCGGCAGCATCGGGATGACAAAGCCGGGGAAGTAAACCGAGTTGCCGCGATTGAGCGCTTCGGCATCGAGTGCGGAACCGGGTCGGACGTAATGGCTGACATCGGCGATCGCCACCCACAGCCGCCAACCGCCGGCTTTCTTGCGTTCGCAATACACCGCGTCGTCGAAATCCTTGGCGTCTTCGCCGTCGATGGTGACCAGCGGCAGCGCGCGCAGATCGATACGACCGGCCTTGTCTTCGTCGCGCACCACCGGGGCCAGCGCGGCAATTTCCTTGTCGACCGCCGGTGGAAATTGGTGCGGCAAATCGAACTGACGAATCGCCACCTCGATCTCCATGCCCGGTGCCAGGTGATCGCCGAGCACTTCCACCACCTTCGCCAGCGGCTGGGTCAGCGCCGACACCCGCGGCGCCAGCTCAACCACCACCATCTGGCCGTCCTTGGCGCCGAGTTCGTCACCCGGCGGCACAATGAATTCCTGGCTGATGCGCGGGTCGCTGGCTTTGACAAACGCCACGCCGCGTTGCCGGAAATAGCGGCCGACCACGTGCCGTGGTGCCGCGCCGAGCACTTCGACAATCAGCGCTTCGATGCGGCCACGGCGATCGCGCCCCTGTGCGGCCACCAGCACCCGGTCGCCATGCAGGGCTTTGCGCATTTCGCGCTCGGACAGCACCCAGTCGTCGCCGCCTTCGTCGAGAATGACAAAACCAAAGCCGTCGCGATGGCCTTCAACCCGACCGGCTTTGACGTCCATCTTGCCGGGCAAGCACCACAGGCCACGCCGGTTTTGCACCAGCTGGCCGTCACGGGCCATCGCCCGCAGCCGGCGCTCGAGGGCGACCTCGTGCTCTTCGCTGTACAGCCCGAGCCCGTTCAGGATGGCCGGAAACGGCAGTGGTGCGCCTTTCTCGGTCAGGAACGCCAGAATGAACTCGCGGCTCGGAATGGGGTTGTCATATTTGGCTTTTTCCCGCTCGAAATGCGGGTCGGCCGGTGGCTTACGCGCCATGGAATTTCCGTCTTGGTTTGTTGCTGCTGACAAGTGTAAAGGCTGTCGGCGCTTGCGTCGCCGCTTCTGCACGCGCGAGCCAATTTGTCCGGCAGAAATTTCGCGGCGGAGGGTTTGACAAGGTAGGGGGCCATCGGTATAGTGCGCGGCCTCTGTGCCGAGGTGGCGGAATTGGTAGACGCACCAGTTTCAGGTACTGGCGGGGCGACCCGTGGAGGTTCGAGTCCTCTTCTCGGCACCACTATCAAACAAAAAACCCAGCGAAACCGCTGGGTTTTTTGTTTTCTGCGTCTGTCGTCCGGGCCGCCGCCGGTGACGTTCTACGCTGCTACAATCGGCGCCATTGTCCGTAGCCAGACGTGTTCCGTGCGCACCGCCCGTTCGTTTGTCTCCCGCTTGCTTGCCCCCCGCCTGCTCCTCACGGCGGTCGCACTGGTCTTGCAGACCGGCCTCGGTGCTGACGCGGTCGCCGCCGAGCGGCCGAAAGTCGGTTTGGCGCTGTCCGGTGGTGGCGCCCGTGGCGCGGCCCACATCGGCGTCATCCGCGAACTCGAAGCCCGCGGCATTCCGATTGACTGCATTGCCGGCACCAGCATGGGCGCGGTGGTGGGCGGTCTGTACGCCGCCGGCTATTCCATCGACGAAATCGACACCATTTACCGCCAGCTCGATTGGAGCAGCGGCTTTCGCGACAAGCCGCAGCGCGGCGATTTGAGTTTTCGCCGCAAGCAAGATGATCGCCGCTATCTGGTCGACATCGACATTGGTTTTCGCGATGGTGAATTCCAGCTGCCGCGCGGTCTGCTTGAAGGCCAGAACCTCAATCAGGTCTTGAAAACGCTGACCCGTCCGGTCGCGATGGTGCATGAGTTTGATCGCCTGGCCGTTCCCTACCGCGCCGTTGCCGCCGATCTGGAAACCGGCGAAGCGGTGCCAATCGCGAGCGGTGATCTGGCCGATGCCATTCACGCCAGCATGGCGATTCCCGGGGTTTACAATCCGGTCGAGCGCGACGGCCGCTTGCTGGTCGACGGCGGTGTCGCCGACAACCTGCCGGTGCAAACCGTGCGCGAATTGTGTGCCGATATCGTCATCGCCGTTGATGTCGGATCACCACTGCTGAACCGCACCGAACTTGATTCCGTGGTCGACGTGCTGGATCAGCTTTCTACCATTATGACCCGGCGCAATACCGATGCCAGCATCGCCTCGCTAGGCGTTCGCGATCTGCTGATTCGCCCGGATCTCAACGGCATTCTCGCCGGCGATTTCAGCCAGATTGGCACGGCCATCGATCGCGGCCACGCCGCTGCCCAAGCCATTCCGCATGCACTGACCAAGCTGGCGGCCGAAACTGGCGTGCAGGCACCACTACGGCAGGCCCGGCCGGTCAGCCAGCCGGTGGTCAACCGAATCACTGTCGACAACAGCAGCGGCCTTGATACCGATGTCATTCTGGCGCGCGTACGCCAGCAACTTGGCGAGCCATTCAGCCAAGGTCATTTGCACCGTGACCTGAACGATTTGTATGGCACCGGCCAATTCGGTGTCACCCGTTACCGACTCGATGGCGACGATGAAAATGTCGCGCTGCATCTGCAGCTGCCGGACAACCCGGTCGGGCCGCACTATTTCCGTTTCGGCGTCGAGCTGGAAGACAATTTCAGCGGTGACAACCAATACAACCTCGGCCTGCGCCACACCTACATGCCGGCCAATGGCTACGGCGGCGAATGGCGCAACGAAGCGCAAATGGGTGATAACCCGCGGCTGTTCACCGAATGGTTCCAGCCCATCTCCCGCGACGGCGCCTGGTTTGTCGGTGCCAGTCTGGAATGGGAGCGACTGCGGGTGCCGGTGGTTGATCTCGATAACGAAAAAATCATCGCCGAACTGCAGTACTCGGGCTGGGAGTCACGGTTGAATGTTGGCCGCCAGTTCAGCAGTGATGGTCACGGCCTGATCGGCTTTCGCACCGGCACCGGCGATCTCGACGAACGCATCGGCAGCACCGATTTGGCACTGCGCAATCTCGACATCGGCGAATCCTATCTCGAGTTCGGCATCGACAAACTCGACCATCGCTATTTTCCGCGCAAAGGCCGCGCTGGCACCATCACTTACGCGCGTGGTGAAACCAGCCTCGGTGCCGACGAGTCCTACACCAAGTGGACGCTGGACTGGATTCAGGTGGCATCGCGTGACCGGCACACGCTCGGCCTGCAACTGCTCGCCGGCAGCTTCATCACTGACGAAGCGCCATTCCAGGAACAGTTTCAATTGGGCGGTTTCCAGCGCCTGTCCGGCATCGCCAAGAACAATCTTGTCGGCCCGCATCTGCGCTTCATGAATGTGATTTACCGCTACCGGCTCGACAACGAGATCAGCGCAACCCTCGACACGCCGGTCTATCTTGGCAGCACACTCGAATGGGGCAATGTCTGGGAAGAACGCGACGACATCAGCGCCGATGAGGCCTTGGTCGCCGGCACGCTGTATCTTGGTATCGACACCACGTTCGGTCCGCTCTACCTCGGTTATGGCCGAACCGAAGCCCGTGATGATGCCATTTATCTGTTCCTCGGCTCTCCGTTCTGAGCCGACGCCATGACCCCTGCCAGCGCGCACACGGCACCACCGGTCAGCACGTCGATTCCCGATGCGGACGCCTATGCGCGCAGTCGTATTGCCAGCGAGTTTTACCAGCAAGCCTTGGTCGGCCCGGTGTTCTATGTGCTGGGCTGTGTGGTTGCCACCCAGAGCACCGCGCTGCTGCGCCAGCAGCTGTGGCTCAGTCTTGGTTTTCCGCTGCTGATGGCGGCATTGGTCGCGCTGCGTTGGCGCAACCGAGCGCCACAAGACACGACCGTCATCTCCGCATACCGACAGTGGTATAACCGACACTGGCTGTTGATTTGGCTGGGCTGCGCGAGCTGGGCCGGCTTTGCCGTACTCATCAATCAGCAAGCGCCGGACCACAGTGCCGCCAGCACCGTGGTGACGCTCTGTACGGTCGCGTTTGGTGCCGCCAGTGCCAGCGCATTTGCGCTCGATTTTGCCCGCAACATGCTCGCCATCGGCATCTTGTTTCTGCCGTCGATTGGCCAACATCTGGTGCTCGACAAGCCATCCGTTGCGATCACCTTGCTGGTGTTCCTGCTGTATCTGACCGCGGCCGGTCGCCGTTATAGTCGCACCTTCCGCAATCAGCTCGATCTTGAGTACTCGCTGCTGCACAGTCGCGCCGAAATCCTGCGACTGAGCGAAACCGACGCCCTGACCGGGCTTTACAACCGGCGCCGGTTCAACGACGTGTGGCCGGCGCTCTGGCATCAGGCCAAGCGCACCGACACTGCCTTGACGCTGGTGCTGATCGATCTGGATCACTTCAAGACCATCAATGATCGCCACGGGCATCCGTTTGGTGATCGCTGCCTGCAGCATTTTGCCGGCGTGTTGCAGCAGCAGTTCCGTCGCCACAGCGATCACGTGATGCGCATCGGTGGCGAGGAGTTTGCGGTGCTGCTGCCCGGCACCATCGCAGCCGATGCCGAACAGCTGGCATGGGATTGTTTGCAGCAGCTGCGCGATAACGCGGTACGCGACGGCGAAAGGGCCGTGCCACTGCAGGCCAGTTTTGGCATCGCCACCCTGGCCACAGCGGACAACCGGCCAGAAGACAGTTTCAGCCGCGCCGATCACGCCCTTTATCAGGCCAAAGCCGCTGGACGTGCGCGGGTCGTGCGCGCCGACTGAATTCAACCGTTACGCGCAGGCTCGCTCAACATTTGCTGCGCCAGCTCGCCCAGTGTGGCAACCGCCCGTTCAATTGCCGGCGACCAGCTGCCACCGCAGCTCAGGCGAATGAAATGTTCGTATTTGTTCTGCACCGAAAACAGCCGCCCCGGGACAATGCTGATGCCGCGCGCCAGCGCCCGCTGATACAACTCGAAGCCGGACAATTTGTTGGGCAGCTCGACCCAGGTCACCATGCCGCCTTCCGGATGCGAACTTTTGGTACCTGGCGGAAAGCAATGAAATATCGCTTGTGACAACCGCTCCTGCTGCCGCACATACAGCTGGCGCAGTTTGCGGACATGACGCTCGTAGCCGCCGCCATCAAGAAAGCGGGCAATGGCGCGTTGGGTGAGTGTCGGTGTGGCCAGATTGCTGACGTATTTCAGATAAGTGATTTGCTCCAGATAACGGCCCGGCACGATCCAGCCGACCCGGCAGCCGGGTGCCAGCGTTTTGGAAAACGACGTGCACAGCAACACCCGGCCATCGGCATCGTAATGTTTGGCGGCGCGTGGCCGACTGCCGGCGCTGGCAAACTCGGCGTGTTCGTCGTTTTCGATCAGCGGCAGGTCGTGTTCTTTCAGCAATTGCAGCAGCGCCGCTTTCTTGCTTTCGGGCATGCTGGAGCCGAGCGGATTGGAGCAGGTCGGCATCGCAAACACCGCCTTGATCGGCCATTGCTCCAGCGCCAGTTTCAGCGCATCAAGGCTCATGCCTTCCTTGGCATCGGTTGGAATTTCCAGCGCTTTCATGCCGAGCGACTGAATCGCCTGCAGGACGCCGTAATAGGTCGGTGATTCCACGGCGATGACATCGCCGGGTTCGGCGACCGCGCGGATTGCCAGCAGCATTGCTTCTTGACCACCGTTGGTGATGACGATGTCATCGGCACTGCAATCGATGCCGGCTTGCAGCATCAACCGGGCAATCTGCTGGCGCAGCTCGGCATTGCCGGTGGTGCCTTCGTAGCGGAACAGGCAATTCGGTTCCTGGCGCAGCACCTCCGTGACGCAGCGATTCAGCGCCGCCACCGGCAACAGCTCGGCTGCCGGCTGGGCCGCACCGAGCGGTACCAGCGACGGATTTTTCAGCGTTTCCAGCACGTCCATGATCATCTCACCGGTCGAGACTTTCATCGGCCGGCTGGTTGGCTTTGGCAGGCGAGTGGTCGGCATTGGCGGCGCTTGCCGCGATTTGACGTAATAGCCGGACTGCGGTCGCGCCTCGATGACGCCCTCGTCTTCCAGCAGCTGGTAAGCCTGCACCGCCGTGCTGACGCTGATGCCCTGCTCATTCGCCAGTTTGCGCACCGACACCAGCCGGTCGCCCGGTCCGTACAGACCGGACTGGATCTGGTGACGCACCGTTTCCGCAATGTGTTCGTACAGCACAGTTTTGTCCTCGGCTGGCAGTACAGTTGTTACCCGGCCAAACTGTACCGGTTCAATTTGTAGAATACTGCATCTGTACTGGCCGCCCAAGCCTGCCTAGACTTTGCCCTATCCCGTAGCGCCCGCCGTCCTTGACGGCACCGACACCTGCAAGCCGGCTTTCATCATGAGCACCGCCCAGCAATTCCTGATTTCGACCCTGATCTGGGGCACCACCTGGATCGCCATCACCTTCCAGCTCGGCAGCGTCGCGCCGGAAGCATCGGTGACCTATCGCTTTCTGCTCGCCGGTGGCGCCTTGTTCCTGTGGGCGCGGCTGAAAGGCGAGTCGCTGGCACTGAACGGTCGTCAGCAGCTGTGGATGGCCCTGCTCGGCTTGTTTTATGCGGTGAACTACGCGTTCATTTACCGCGCCGAAATGCAGATCAGCTCCGGCTTGGTTGCCGTCGCCGGTTCCGCGATGCTGTTTTTCAACATCGTGCTGTCGCGTTGGTTGTTTGGTTCGCCCATCACCCGCGAACTGACCATTGGCGCCGGTCTTGGGGTGCTCGGCATGTTGCTGGTGTTCTGGCCGGAAGTGGCGGCGTTTTCCGGTCGCGACGGCACGCTCGGCGTGGCGTTTGCGCTGATCGGTTCGTTCGGCGCCTCGTGCGCCAACATGGTCGCCATGCGCAACGCCAAGGTCGGGCTGCCGGTTCTGACCACCAATGCCTGGTGGATGCTCTGGTGTGCCGGCTTCATGGCGGTTGCCGTGCCGTTGTCGGGTGCAGAATTCGCGTTCGAATGGAGCGCCGGCTATGTGCTGTCGCTGCTGTACCTGGCGATTTTTGGTTCGGTGATTGCGTTCAGTTGCTATCTGGCGCTGGTCGGCAAAATCGGCGCCTCGCGTGCGTCATACATCGCCGTGCTGACACCAATTGTCGCGCTGATTATCTCGACCTTTTTCGAAGACATGCAGTGGCACCTGTCGAGCGGATTCGGTGTGCTGGCGATCGGTTTGGGTCAATTCCTGATTCTGCACGGTCGCAGCAAACAGAGCGCCGCACCAGCGACGACCGCGACGTCTTCTGCAGCTGCCTCCACGGCGATACCGGCAGGCAGTGCCGCATCCTCGACGCTGAAATCGGCGGCCTGAGTCAGCGAGTTTCCCAGTCTGTCTGTCGATGCTTTGCGATTGGACAGCTTGTCAGGGCGGGATGGCGTTGCGGCGATCCCGCCCTTTTTTTGTCAGCTCAAACGGGGTTGAGCCACGACTCGACCGCGACACCGATGGCAATGATCAATGCATTGCCGGAAATCGACATCAGAAAATACGCACCGTAAACCAGTAGCGTGCGGCCAATGCGCCAGCCGGCACGGCCCTGCAGCAACGGAAACAGCGCCCAGGCATACAACATCGGCGGCAACAAGCGGTGAACCCAGAACACCGGATCCGGGAATAGATACCCCACCGGCAAAACCGCCGTCTTGATCAAATTGGACAGTGCCGTCACAAAGCTCAGCGCGACATACCACTCAATGATTCGGCGCCGTGGCGTCAACAGCCAGTGCGCCAGCACCGCTGGCACCAGCAGATAGACAAACACCATGTAGTTGTTCAACGCCATGACCAGCGGCATCCATTCCTTTGCCGATGGGTCCACCAACGTGACCTGGTCAAACAAACCGGAAACGGATAACGCGGCGATGAACAGCGTGGCGCTCCAGAACAACAGTTTCAGCGGGTGACTGTAATGACTGCGATCACCTTGCCAATACGCCAGCAACAATGCACCGGGCGAACGCGCCAGTGCCGCCAGCGTGCGACCAATCGGACCATCGAGTTGACCCAGCTGCTCCAATGACGGTCCGAGCAAATGGCCAAGTCGCAGCGGTTCCGGCCGGCGCTCGCCGCAGTGCGCGCAAAAGCGGCCGTGAACCGGTTGTTGGCAATGAGGACAATTTATTGGGACCGGCTCGGTCATCGGCGCCACTCCATGCGTCGTGCTCTGCTAAACGTAGCGGATGGCAAGGCAAAAACAAAACAGCGGCTCGTGGCCGCTGTTTTGTTGTGCTGCAATCCCACTCAGGCGTCGAACGGATGACGCAACAGAATGGTTTCGTTGCGATCCGGACCGGTCGAAATGATGTCGACCGGCACGCCAAGTTCCTGCTCGATGCGCTGGATATATGCGCGTGCCTGCTTCGGCAGATCCTCGAGCTTCTTGGCACCAACGGTTGACTGCTTCCAGCCCGGCATTTCGATGTATTCCGGCTCGATGCTGGCGAACTCGTCGGCCGAAACGGGCGGATGGGTCAGCTGTCCGTTCTTCGAGCACTTGTAACCCACGCAGATTTTCACCGTCTCGATGCCATCGAGCACGTCGAGCTTGGTCAGGCACAGACCCGACACCGAGTTGATCTGCATGGCGCGGCGCAGCGCGACCAAATCAAGCCAGCCGCAGCGACGCGGCCGTCCGGTCGTCGCGCCGAATTCGTGACCGGTCTGACGCAGTTGCTCACCGAGCGCATCGGTCAGTTCGGTCGGGAACGGACCTCCACCGACGCGAGTCGTGTAGGCCTTGGTGATGCCGAGCACGTAGTCGATATAACGCGGGCCGAAACCGGAACCGGTGGCGGTGCCGCCGGCGGTGGTGTTCGACGAGGTCACGAACGGGAACGTGCCGTGATCGATATCAAGACCGGTGCCTTGCGCGCCTTCGAACAGCAAGTTGTCGCCACGGACACGCGCATCGTGCAGCAGGCCCGGCACATCGGCGACCAGCGGCAACAATTCTTTCGCCCACATTTCGCAATCGGCCAGCAGCTGGGCTTTGTCGATCGCCGGCGCATTGTAGTAATGAGTCAGGACGAAGTTGTGGTAGTCCAGCACTTCGGTCAGTTTTTCTTCAAAACGGACGAAGTTGAACATGTCATCAAGGCGCAGGCCGCGACGCGCGACCTTGTCTTCGTAAGCCGGGCCAATGCCGCGACCGGTGGTGCCAATGGCGGACTTGCCGCGCTTGGCTTCGCGGGCATTATCGAGCGCAACGTGATACGGCAGGATCAGCGGCGTGGCCGGCGAAATGCGCAGCTTGCTGCGCACTTGCACACCGGTGGCTTCCAGCGCGTTCATTTCTTTCAGCAGCGCCGCCGGCGACAACACCACACCGTTGCCGATATAGCAGGCAACGCCATCGCGCAGGATGCCGGACGGGATCAGGTGCAGCACGGTTTTCTTGCCGTCGATCACCAGGGTGTGGCCGGCGTTGTGGCCGCCTTGGTAACGCACCACCGCTTGGGCGCGGTCGGTAAGGAGATCGACAATCTTGCCTTTGCCCTCGTCACCCCACTGGGTGCCGAGAACGACGACGGATTTGGCCATGACCGGACTGAAACCTCGTTTAGCTGAAACGGAAAAGAGAATAGTCGCCTGCCAGCTGACCCGGCAGGCGAAGGGGCGGATTTTACGCCTTCTTGCTGCCGGATGCCTGCTTTTTGAGCCCGCAGGTCAGACCGGAATAAGCCAATTGCGCAGTCGGTGAGCCATTATTGGCGCGCTTGTACAAATTTTGTGCCCGGATCTGGCGGGTGGCTGCCGTTATTCCGGTTGCCGGGCAGCCGGCGGCGGGACCACCAGCACCTTGTCGACCCGGTTGCGGTCCATGTCGACCACCTCGAAGCGGTAGCCCTGCCAGTCAAAGTGGTCGGCGGTTTTCGGCAGCCGGCCAAGCACCGTCATCACAAAGCCGGAAACGGTGTGGTAATCGCCACTTTCCTCGTCTGGCAGTTCGCTCAGCTTGAGCACCTCTTTGAGTCGATCGATGGCCAGCAGACCGTCGACCAGCAGTGAGCCATCTTCACGGCGCACGATATCGGCATCGTCTGCCGCGTCTTCTGACGGCAAATCGCCGACGATGGCTTCCATGATGTCGGCCAGCGTCACCACACCTTGCACGTCGCCGTACTCATCGACCACCAGGGCAAAAGTTTCCCGGTGCCGCTTGAACAAGGACATCAACTGCATCGGCGCCACGGTTTCCGGAACATACAGCGGCGTCCGCATGTCAGCCTGGACATCCAGGGTTTTGCCACTCAGCAACTGGTTCAGCAAATCCTTGGCATAGACCACGCCGATCACCTGATCGAGTCCGTCCCGGCATACCACCAGCCGGGAGTAATTGCAGGCCAGAATCTGATCGCGGATTTGCTCCGGCGAATCGGCAACATCGATGACCGACACATCGATGCGCGGCGTCATGATCTGATTCAGGTTCAAATCATCCATGCGCAGCACATTTGCCACCAGCTGACCTTCACTGGATTCGAATACGCCGGCTTCGGTGCCTTGTTGCATCAGCACCTTGATCTCTTCGTCCGTCACCGGGGCATCACTGTCCGGTTTGGAGCCAAGCAGGCGCAACAACAGCTCACTCGATTTGCTGAACAGCGCGACCAGCGGCGAAGCGATGCGGCCGAGCGCATTCAGCGGGCGTGCGAAAATGGTCGCCAATCCTTCCGGATTGTGCAGCGCCAGGCGCTTTGGCACCAGTTCACCAAGCACCACCGAGAGATAAGTGATCAGCATGACCACCAGCACCACGGCAACCGGCCGGGCGTAATCGGCGAGCAGCGGGAATTGCAGCAACCAAGCTTCCAATGGCGCAGCCAACGTCGCTTCACCAAAAGCGCCGGAGAAAATACCGATGGTGGTGATTCCAACCTGGATCGTCGACAGGAAATGACCCGGCTCATTGGCGAGTTTCAACGCCGCGGCGGCACCATGGCTGCCGGCCTCCGCGCGTTGCTGCAGCCGCACTTTACGCGACGACACGACGGCGATTTCCGACATGGCGAACACGCCATTGAGCAGAATCAGGAAGAGGATGATCAGCAGATCCATGGCAGCCGTTCCCATTGCTCGGCATCCGGCGCGCGCGCCAGCAAAGCGTTCATCAGCGTATCCAATACAAAGACAGTACACCCGCCAGCATGCACAGCATGCCGAGCCAACGTAAGGCGTTGTCGGGGAGTTGCGCGGCTCGCAGCAGACTGAGGCGAAAGCGCTGCGGACTCAGAAATGGCAGCAGACCTTCCAGCACCATGGCGAGCGCGAGACCGGCAAAAAGATCGGACCATGAGACATTCATGGTCCGTACCGTAAGTCAGAGAAGAAAAGCGTTTGGCCGCAGGCTGACACCAGCTGCGGCCAAGCGAGATCAGCGACCACTCTTGTTCTTCAGGTATTTGAAGAAATCGCTGTCCGGGTTCAGCACCATCACATCCTGCTCGGACTTGAAGGTCGCCTTGTAAGCATCAAGCGAACGCAGGAAGGAGTAGAACTCCGGATTGCGCTGATAGACGTCCGCATAGATCTTCGCGGCCTGGGCGTCACCCTCACCGCGGATCCGGCGCGATTCCTGATCTGCTTGCGCCAAGATGATCTTCACATTGGCGTCGGTCTGCGAGCGAATGATGTTGGCGCGCTTTTCACCGTCCGAACGCAACTCGGTGGCCTTCTTTTGCCGTTCCGAACGCATGCGGCTGTAGACCGATTCCGACACTTCTTCTGGCAAATTAATTTGCTTGATCCGGATGTCGACAATCTCGACGCCCAAATCGGCCGCATCTTTCTTCACCGTTTCCAGCAGCGAACCCATCGCTTCCAGACGATTTGCCGACACCAAATCACGGATGTTGCGCTTACCAAATTCATCTCGCACACCGGCGTCGATCTTGCGCTCAAGCAGATCCTCGGCGCGGCGGATATCGCCGTTGGTCGAGAGATAGAAGCGCGACACGTCAGCGACCTTCCATTTGACGAACGAATCGACGATGACGTCCTTCTTCTCCTGCGTGACCACCCGGTCCGGCTCGCCTTCCAGGTTCTGCACACGAGCGTCGATACGGCGAACGGTGTCGACAAACGGCATGCGGAAGTGCAAGCCCGGACCGAACACGGTCGGTTTGCCTTCGGCGTCCCGTTTCACTTCACCAAACGCCAGCACCAGCGCGCGTTCACGCTGATCGACAACAAACAAGGTGCTGGCCGCAATCAGGCCGAGCACCACGACCAACAGCAGCAGCGAAAGTGTACGCGTACCCATGATCAGCGAGCTCCTTCGGCAGCAGCGGCCGCGGCCGCGTTGTCACGCCGGCCCGACATCTTGTCGAGCGGCAGATACAGCATGTTGTTGCCTTTCTCGGCATCCACCATGACCTTGCTGACCTTGCTCATGATCTCTTCCATCGTTTCGATGTAGAGGCGATCCCGTGTGACCTGTGGCGCCGCCAGATACTGCGGCAGCAGTTTTTCGAAGCGCTGCACTTCACCTTTGGCGCGGGCAATTTCCTGCTGCTTGTACGCCTCGGCTTCCTGCAGCACGCGTTGTGCCTGCGCTTCGGCCAGCGGAATGTTCTTGCTCTGGTAGGCCTCGGCCTCTTTCACCACCCGGTCCTGATCTTCGCGCGCCTTGATGGCGTCGTCGAATGCGGCCCGGACAGCATCCGGCGCTTTCGCTTCTTGGAAGTTCACGTCGGCCAGATCGATACCCGCGTTGTAAGGCTCCAGTATGGAGCGCATTTCCTCGCGGGTTTCACTCTGAATGGCGGCCTTGCCGACCGTCAGAATGTCGTCCAGCGTGGACCGGCCGATCACCGAACGCAGCGCCGATTCGGCCGCCTGGGTCACGGTGAAATCCGGATCCACCAGATTGAACTTGAACGCCTGCGGGTCGCTGATGCGGTACTGCACCGACAGCGACACGTCGACCAGGAATTCGTCTTCGGTCAACATCCGACCGCGAATCAATTCCTGGTTCACCGAGCTGGTGTTGACGATTTCCTTTTGCTCGATAAGCGGCGCCCGCCAATGCAAACCCGCGCCCTCGGTGCGGTTGTATTCACCGAAACGCAGCACCAGGGCTTTTTCTTTTTCATCGACGGTATAGAAACCCACCGCGACGTAAATGAGCGCGACCACGGCGAGACCGGCAACACCGATCACGCCGCCACCGCCTTTGCCGACGCTGCCGTTACCGCCGGCGTTGCCGCCACCAAAAATGCCGCCGAGTTTCTTGCTGAATTGTTTCAGCGCTTCGTCCAGATCCGGCGGACCTCCCTGCGGCTTGCGGCGCTGACCCCAAGGGTCCTGGTTGCCGCCACCGGGTTCATTCCAAGGCATGGCTAGTGCTCCACGTAGGCAAAAGCTTCAGTTGTTGAAGCGGGTGAAATCTGTGCACGTTCAGGTGCGGGTTCCGGCGCATCGTCCGGCGCATCGGAGCCGGAATTGTGCGGTGCCGGGATATATGGCTGCAAGTCCGGGTCCCGCTGCATCCGGGCCCAATCGACCGCTTTAATCTGTAACGAAAGGTGGCTGACACCGTGCTCGTCAATCTGCTCGGACTGGATCGCATGCAGCGCGTACAAACGGGCGCGCACTTTGCCAGCGGCAGGCGGCAGTGACAGGGTCAAGGTCAACTCGGTGTCGGCCACACGCTCGGCGATGGCATCGAGCAATGCCGGCAATCCTGCCCGACTGTGTGCCGACACCCAGGCGCGCACTGGCACGCCGTTTTCATCACGGTCGACCCGCGCGCTCAGCTCCGATTGCAAATCGATTTTGTTGTACACCGTCAACCGCGGCACTTCGTGTGCACCGATCTCTTCCAGCACGCCTTCGACCGAACGGATCTTGTCATCGCGCATCGGGTCAGCCACATCGACCACATGTACGATCAAATCGGCTTCCCGGGTTTCCGTCAGCGTCGCTTTGAAGGCGTGGACCAGATCGTGCGGCAAATGGCGGATGAAACCGACCGTATCCGCGAGCAGCGCATCAACCCGATCGACCGGCAACTTGCGCAGGGTCGGGTCGAGCGTCGCGAACAGCTGATCGGCGGCATAAACCTCGCTGGTGGTCAGCGCATTGAATAGCGTCGATTTGCCGGCGTTGGTGTAGCCGACCAAGGCGACCGTGCGCACCTCGTTGCGCCGGCGCGCGCGCCGGCTTTGTTCACGTTGCTCGGCGACTTTTTCCAGCCGCTTTTCAATCTGGTCGATTTTTGCCATGACCAGGCGGCGGTCGGTTTCGAGCTGGGTTTCACCGGGGCCGCGCATACCGACGCCACCGCCACGTTGACGGTCGAGGTGGGTCCAGCCGCGGACCAGCCGCGTTGAAATGTGTTTGAGCTGGGCCAGCTCGACCTGCAGCTTGCCTTCGAAAGTCTGGGCACGCTGGGCGAAAATATCGAGAATCAGACCGACCCGATCGACCACCCGGCATTGCAGCAGCTTTTCCAGGTTGCGCTCCTGGGCCGGTGACAACTGGTGATTGATGATCGCGACTTGGGCACCATGCGCCTGCACAGCGGCCTTCAATTCTTCGGCCTTGCCTTCACCGAGGTAGTACTTCGGGTCCGGCACTTTGCGCGAACCGGTGATCAATTCGAGTACCGTCAGCCCGGCCGAACGGACCAGCTCTTTCAGCTCGGCCACGTCTTCGGCGTAATCGCCGTTGGCAAAATCCAGATGCACGAGGACGGCCGCCTCGCCACCGGCATGACGGTCAAACATGCAGGAACTTCATCAATGAGAGAAATGTCGCTGAGGGCATCAGCGACAGCCGGCGGTCAAACCGCCGGCTGTGTGGTAACGGATTATTCGTTGCCCGGTTGGCTGACTTCATCTTCCGTCGCTTCGGTGCCGCTGGCACCGGGTGCGCCACCATGATGCGGCAGCCGGACATTGCGGGCCGGCACAACCGTCGAGATGGCGTGCTTGTAAACCATTTGGCTGACCGTGTTCTTGAGCAGCACGACAAACTGATCGAACGACTCAATCTGGCCCTGCAACTTGATGCCATTGACCAGGTAAATCGAAACCGGAACGCGCTCACGGCGCAAGGCGTTCAGGAAAGGGTCTTGTAACGACTGCCCTTTGGACATGATGGGATTCTCCTTGTTGATTGTGTTGTCGCCGCGCTTACCGCCTTGCGCGGGCCTTTTTGCAGACTGGATAAACAATAAAATGCCACGGGCGCAAATCGGGCGCCGCTGCGCAATTGTAGCCGATGGACTGGCCAGCTGCCGGTGAGATGGGTACGGCCGTGACTGAATTCAAGATCAGTCATATCAACGGCCGATCGGACTAAAGCCCTGTTTTGCCTCAGGTCTTTATCAAAGTGAGCACTTGCTCCAGCGCGGCGACCGACCGTTCGCCCGTGTACTCGTTCAGGCTCAATGCCAGCGGCCAGCCGCGCAGCCAGGTGTATTGGCGTTTGGCCAGTTGCCGGGTCGCCGCAATGCCACGCTCGCGCAGCTCTGCCAGCGGCAGGGCAAGTCCGCGATCGCGGGCATCCAGCCACTCCCAGCACTGGCGATAGCCAACGCAGCGCATCGACGGCAGCTCCGGCTGCAAATCGCCACGGCGACGCAGCCGCTCGACTTCCTCGATCAACCCGGCGGCCAGCATGGCATCAAAGCGCTCGGCGATGCGCTGGTGCAGCCAGGCCCGGTCCGGCAGCAGGCCAACCTGGACGAACCGATGTGCGGCCGGCTGGCTGTCCGATTGGGTCGCCTGCTGCCAGAGCACCGACATCGGTTGGCCGGTCACCGCGATGACTTCGAGCGCCCGCAGCAGCCGCTGCGGATCATTCGGGTGAATCCGCGCCGCCGCGGCGGGGTCGAGCTGCTGCAGACGCGCGTGCAGGGCGCTCAGCCCGAGCTGATCGCGCTCTTGTTCCAGCCGCGCCCGCACTGCCGGATCGGCATCGGGCAGATCGGCAATGCCTTCAATCAACGCCTTGAAATACAGCATGGTGCCGCCGACCAGCAGCGGCAGCCGGCCACGCTGATGAGCGCGCGCGATCAGCGCCAGCGCATCAGAGCGAAAACGCGCGGCCGAATAGCTTTCCCGTGGATCGCAGATATCGATGAGCGCGTGCGGATAGCGGGCAAGCTCGGCGGCATCGGGCTTGCCGGTGCCAATGTCCATGCCGCGATAAATCAGCGCCGAATCGACACTGATGAGATCGACCGGCAACCGATCGGCAATGGCTTCGGCGAGCGCGGTTTTGCCGGCAGCGGTCGGCCCCATCAGGCACAGCACCGGTGGCCGATGGGGAAGTGCTTGTTCGCGGTCAGAACCGTGATGATCTGCGTGATTCAGCCCGGACACAGCGCCTCCCATTGCGCGCGGGTCGGCACCACCGCGAGCTCGGCGGCAGCGGAGTCCGCCCAGCTGACGATGGCCTGCCAGAACGACAGCGACGCGCTGCTGGCTTGTTCCAGTACGTGCGTTGTCGCGAGTGTCAGCCAACTGTCGACGGGCGCCGTGGCGAGCGCTGGAACCAACTGCAGCCAATTCGCGCCGCGCAGACAGGCCGGCGCCGCCAGCAAACGATCGTCGTGCAAGTGAAAGCCGTGACTCGCCAAATGTTCACGGCTCGCTGCGGGCAATGCCGGCAGGGTCACGGGTAACAGCAGCGGCAAGGTCGGCACCGGCGTGGCAGTGAACCAATGCTGTTGCAGCCAGACCCGCAACAAGGGCGCAACCGGCCACAGCCGCACCGGCTGCCTCGCATCGAGCAGCAGTGTCGGACTGAGCCGCTGCAACCAGCGCTCATCGGCGCGATCATTTGCTGCGACCGGCGCTCGCGAAATGCGTGCGCTGCTACCGGTTGTTTCGGCGCCAGATGTCGTTGCAACAGCGCTGACCGTATCGGCTTTCGACATCGCGTTGGCTGCGGAGGGCATCGACGCGACCTGAAGCCGTTCAGCGAAATTTGTCGACGCCGGGCGTGGCGAAGCAGACGCTGGCTGTGGTGATGAAAACGCCGCGCTCGCTTCCCGCACCGCCAACGCACTCGCCGCTGCGGTCGGCGTCACGGCGGGATAACTCATCGCCATCACTTCGCCGGTGTCGGTGTCGATGTGTTCCTGGGTGCGGGCAACCGCTTCGGCGACCGCGCGAGTCAGCCAGTCGTGCAACCAGCGCGCGTTGCGGAACCGCACTTCGTGCTTGGTCGGGTGCACATTGACGTCGACATCGGTCGCCGGCAATTCGAGAAACAGCGCGTAACACGGCGAACGACCGGGCGGGATCCGATCAGCAAATCCAGCGCGAATGGCGTGGCTGACCACCCGATCGCGAATGGCACGGCCGTTGACAAACACGAACTGACCATCGGCCTGGGCACGGTGCTGGTCGGGGTGACCGACATAACCATGCAGATGCACGTTATCGAGCGCGAGCTCCAGCGGTTGCGCGCTGACCAGAAAACTGCGGCCGAGTACGGCACCAAGCCGCTCGATCAACGCCTGTTCGGCGCGGCCGGCACGCCAGTGACGAATGCTGCGGCCATTGTGTTTCAGACTGAAGCTGACGTCGGCACGGGCGAGCGCCACGCGCCGCACGACATCTTCGATGTGGGCAAATTCGGTCGCTTCGCTGCGCAAAAACCGGCGCCGGGCCGGCGTGTTGAAAAACAGATCGCGCACTTCGATACGGGTGCCTTCGCTGAGCGCGGCCGGTTGCACCTGAACCTGCATGCCGGCACCTTCGGCAAACGCCTGCCAGGCGGCGTTTTCGCCGCGGCGGCGTGAGATCAGCAACAGCTTGGCGACCGACGCGATACTGGCGAGCGCTTCACCGCGAAACCCGAGCGACATCACTGCGGCTAGATCATCGAGGCTGGCGATTTTGCTGGTGGCGTGCCGCGCCAGTGCCAGCGGCAGATCGTCCGGGTGAATACCGATGCCGTTGTCGCTGATCCGGATCAGCTGAATGCCTCCGCGCTCCAGCTCGATGTCGATGCGGGTTGCCCCGGCATCCAGGCTGTTTTCGAGCAGTTCCTTGACCACGGATGCCGGCCGCTCGACCACCTCGCCGGCGGCGATCTGGTTGGCAAGGCGGGGCGACAGCAGCTGGATGCGGGCAGTGGACACGGGGCGCGACGAGCAAGGAAATGACGGCTGCCAGTGTACCGAATTCGCTGCAATGCCGCGGGCTCACTGAGCCAAAACGGCGGCAAAAAAAACGGCCCGACAATGGCGGGCCGTTGACGCTGCCGGCACAGGCTCAGGGAATCATCAATACCTGACCAACCAGCAGACGATCGCTTTTCAAATCGTTTTTGGCCTTGATGGCTTCGACACTGACCTTGTAGCGGCTGGCCAAATCCGCGAGGGTTTCACCGCGACCGATGACATGCTTGCTGCGCTTGAGCTGGGCAAACCGGCTACCTTCCGGTGGCCGCTGTTCAAAATAGCCTTTGACGCCATCAACAATCGCCTGGGTCAGCTTGTCCTGGTGCTTGCCGTCTTTCAGCAGCGCTTCTTCCTGCGGGTTCGAGATGAACGCAGTTTCGACCAGAATGGACGGAATGTCCGGATTCTTCAGCACCAGAAAACCGGCCTGTTGCACCCGCTTGTTGTGCAGCTTCGGCACCACGCCCTTGATTTCGTTGAGCACATGCGAGCCGACGTCCAGACTGGAGCCGACCGCGTTGTACATCGACAGATCGAGCAGCACCTTGGCGACATCGTCGTCGTAGTTGGCGAGGCTCAGTGCATCTTCGCCGCCAAGCAATTCCGACGCGCTTTCTTTTTCTTCCAGCCAGCGGCCCATTTCGCTCTGGGCACCACGGTGCGACAGCACCCAGACCGAGGAACCGCGCGCACGCTTGTCCTTGAAACCATCGGCGTGAATCGAAATGAACAAATCCGCACGCTGTTCGCGGGCGATCGCCGTGCGCTTGCGGTGCGGCACAAAATAATCGCCGGAGCGGGTCAGCACCGCTTTCATGCCGGGCGTGGCATTGATGCGTGCCGCGAGCTTTTTCGCAATCGCCAGCGTGACATCTTTTTCGCGGGTGCCTTTCGGCCCGAGCGCGCCCGGATCATCGCCACCGTGACCGGCATCGACCGCGATGATCACATCGCGGCTGTCATCGGTTTTCGGCGCTTCGATCACTGGCTGCGGTTTGCTGATTTGCTGCTTGTCTTTCAGATCGATGACCAGTCGATCGCCGTATTGCTGAAACGGTTTCAGCGCGAACGCTTTCGGTTCGACCGCCTGCGCCAAATCGAGCACCAGACGCAGCGTCTGCTCATCGGGCGGTGTCGAGGTCCGGGCCTTGCTGACCAGATTGCTGTCGAGCGCCAGCGTCTCGAGATTGACGGCGAGCTTGCCGCTTTTCAGATCAATCAGCAGGCGATCCGGGCCGGTCAGGGTGCTGACCGAGAATTCCGTGGGCGCGCTCAGATCGAGCACCACGCGGGTATTGTCCGGCGCCTGCCAGACACGCAGGCCTTTGACTTCAGCTGCCTCAGCCACCGCCCAAATGCTGGTCGCAACGGTGCCGGCCAGCACCATCGGCAGCAGGCTCGCACACGCACGCCGTGCGCTCATCAGTAGGGTCTTGAACATGGCCAGATCCTGCCAAACAACTTTCAGACTTTTAAATATTCTGTTGATTTCATTGAAAAATCAAGCTTTTTGACTAATTCCTGAGCAACCGGCCCCTCAGCCCGCAGCTGCAACTGTCGGCCGTTGCCGTCCCGGCGCAAAAAAAGGGTCAGTCCGGCCGGCAATACGCCAGCGCCACGTTCCGGCCATTCGAACAGGCAAACGGCGCCCGGATGCAGGAATTCGTCCAGACCGAGGTAGTCGAGCTCGCTCGGGTCGGCGAGCCGGTACAAATCGAAATGGTGCAGCTCATAGGCCGGCAGCCGGTAGCTCTCGACCAGCGTGTAGGTCGGGCTTTTGACCGCCCCGGTGTGACCGAGCGCGCGCAGCAGGCCGCGCACCAAAGTGGTTTTGCCAGCCCCCAGATCGCCGGACAGCGCAATCACTTCACCGCCGCGCAGCAGCGGCGCGAGCGCGGCGCCGACCGCCTCGGTGGCGGCTTCGTCCGGCAAAAAATGGCTCATCGTCATACAGGTTTCTCGGACAGGCTTTTCGGAATCGCGCGCCGTCATGGCATACGGCGCAGCGGTTGCAGGCCGGCGGAAAAATGCGTGAACAAATCGCTGGCGAGCAGACCGCGTTCGCCGCCGCGTTGCTCGACGGCCTGATCGGCCGCCCAGCCATGCAAGGCAACACCGAGCCGGGCGGCGTCGAACCGGTTGAAGCCTTGTCCGCACAGCGCACCAATAACACCGGCCAGCACATCGCCCATGCCGCCACTGGCCATGCCGGGATTGCCGCCGGCAATGGCGCTGATGTGGTGACCGTCGCAGACCAAGGTGCCGGCGCCTTTCAGCACCACCACGCCGCCGTAGCGACGTTGCAACTCGCGCACCGCCTGCCACCGGTCGGCTTCGATCTCGGCCGTGGTCACGCCGAGCAAGCGCGCGGCCTCACCCGGGTGCGGCGTCAGGATCGCCTGACTGAGCGGTTCTGACGGCGGTCGCATGGCCAGCAGGTTCAGTGCGTCGGCATCGAGCAGCAGCGTGCGCTGGCGTTTGAGTGCCGAGTCCGGCGCAGCGTGCAGCACATGCTCGACCACCGGCATCGCCCACGCGGCGGTCGACAATCCGGGCCCGACGACGATGACGTCAGCTCGCGCCACCAACGGGTCCATCTGGTGAAAATCCGGCACCGGCTCGTAACCGGTGACCATCAGCTCGGGTCGCGCCGCGAGCAGGCCACCGGCATAGTCGCGGTGGCAATACACGCTGACCAGCCCGGCACCGGTACGCAGTGCCGCTTCGCCCGCCAGACGAGCGGCGCCGCCCATGCCGGCGCTGCCGCCGACCACCAGCACATGGCCCTGTTCGCCTTTGTGGCTGGCCCGGCGCCGCAGCGGCAACCGTGCTTGCAGATCGGCGAGCGACAACCATTCGGCGGCGGAGCCGAGTCGGCTCGCCGCGATACCGAGCGACCGGTAAATCAGTTCACCCACCGCCTCGACGGCACGGCCGGTTACCAATCCCGGTTTGACCGCAACGAAGGTCACTGTTGCGCTGGCGTGTACGGCATGCGCGACGCCGGCGCCGGTTTCGGCATCGAGTCCGGACGGGATATCGAGCGCGAGCACCGGCTTGTGGCTGGCGTTGATCGCGGCGATCACCAGCGCTGCAGCGGCATGGGGCTTGCCACGCAAGCCGATGCCGAACAAGGCGTCGACAATGACATCCGCGTTGGCGAGTTTGCCCGGCTCAAACCCTTCCGGCGGCACCGGCAAGGCGGCCAGCGCGGCAGCAGCATCGCTGACGTGAGAACCGGCATCGACTGTTTCGCCCGGCAGCTGCAGCACCTGGACCTGCAGGCCGGCCTGATAGGCGTGGCGGGCCAGCACATAACCATCGCCGGCATTGTTGCCGCGGCCACAAACCACGGTGATGCGCTGCGCCTGTGGCCAGCGCTCGCGCAGCACGGCAAACGCGGCGGCACCGGCGCGCGCCATCAGCTCGGCGGTCGGAATACCGTCTTCGTGAGCGACCCGCTGTTCCAGCGTGCGCACGGCCGCTGGCGCCAGCACCGGGGCGCCGGCAGGAAACGGCAGGGCAGCAAGGGACATGATGCGCGCTTAGGGCGTCAGCTTGAGGAACTGGCTGCGGTAGTGCTTGAGCTCGTCGATGGATTCGCGGATGTCTTCCAGTGCGGTGTGCGAATTCTTTTTGTTGAGGCCGTTCAGCACGTCCGGCCGCCAGCGCCGGGCCAGCTCCTTGAGCGTGCTGACATCGAGATTGCGGTAATGGAAATAGCTTTCCAGCTCCGGCATGTGGCGGGCAAGGAAGCGGCGATCCTGACAGATGGAGTTGCCGCAGATCGGCGATTTGCCTTTCGGCACCCATTGCGACAGAAAGGCAATGGTGGCTTTCTCGGCATCGACTTCGGTGATGCTGCTGTCACGAATGCGGGCAATGAGACCGGACGCGCCATGAGTGTTCTGGTTCCACTCGTCCATCGCGGCCAGCACCTGTTCGCTCTGGTAAATGGCCATCACCGGGCCTTCGGCGAGCACGTTCAGGTCCTTGTCGGTGACGATGGTGGCGATCTCGATGATCCGATCCGACAGCGGATCGAGCCCGGTCATTTCCAGATCGATCCAGATGAGGTTATCCGGATGAAACAATTCGGCGGTGGCAGTCATGGGCCTCTCCCGGTCAGCCGGGCTACAATGCAGGCCCTGATTCTAGCACCCCCAGCTCCGGCGAATCCGGCTGGTGGCCGGCAAAACTGCAGAGCGCAAACCGTCATGAGCCTTTCCCTGTTGCAAGAAACCTGTGTCACCGGCGTGCCGCCGCAACTGTCGGCCAGCGACCAACAGACGCTGCTGAGCCAGCTGCCGCACTGGCAGATCGTCGGCAGCCCGGCCGAACTGCGCCGCGAGTTCCGCTTCAAGAACTATTACCACGTGATGAGCTTCGTCAACGCGATTGCCTGGATCGCCAATAAGGAAGGGCATCACCCGGATCTGGAAGTCAGCTACGGCCGCGTGCTGGTCCGCTACAGCACCCACGATGCCGGCGGTTTGACCCGCAACGACTTCATCTGCTGCGCCAAAATCGATGCTTTGCTGACGGTTGGCAACGTCGGCCCGGTGCTGGCATAAAGCGGGCGACATGGCCAAGGAAATCCGCACCACCGACCGCGATCGCAAAGCCAATCGCAGCGATCAGCGCAAGCGCGATCTGTACTCCAAAGCCGCCGACGGTCACGCCCTGCAAGCAGGCCTCATCGTCAGCCGGTTCGGCCAGCAAGCCGATGTGCGCGGTGATGACGGCCGCGAGCGCCGCTGTCATTTGCGTCAGCACCTGAAAAGCGCGGCGGTCGGCGACAAGGTGGAGTGGTACGAAGACAGCGAAGGCAGTGCCGTGGTGGTCAACCTGCTGCCGCGTCATTCGCAGCTGGAGCGGCCGAATCCTTACGAAGGCATCAAGATCATCGCGGCCAATGTCGACCACCTGATCGTCGTGGTGGCGCCGGTGCCGACCCTGTCCGAAGTCTTGCTCGATCGCTATCTGGTCGCTGCCGAAGTGACCGGCATTCCGGTCACCATCGTGCTGAACAAAATCGATTTGCTGACAGACGAGGCCCGCGCCGAACTGGAGCAGCGGCTGCAGCTGTATCGCCAGCTCGGTTACCCGGTGTTTGCCATCAGCAGCCGGCGTGGTGAAGGCCTCGCGGACTTGCGCGCACACATGCAGGACGGTTGCAGCGTCATTGTCGGCCAGAGTGGCGTCGGCAAATCCAGTCTCATCAACGCGCTGTTGCCGGACGCGGGTCAAGACGTGGGCGCGGTGTCGGACGGTTCCGAACTCGGCCAGCACACGACCAGCGCGTCACGCATGCATTTCCTGCCGGAAGGCGGGCAATTGATCGATTCGCCCGGCACCCGCGAATTCGGCCTCTGGCATCTTGATAAAAATCAAATCGCGCGCGGCTTTCGTGATATCGCCGACGCCGCGACCCGCTGCAAATTCCGCAACTGCGCCCACGAAAAAGAGCCGGGCTGCGCGGTGCGCGCGGCCGCCGACAGCGGCGCCATTGCCAGCAGCCGCTGGCAAAGCTATCAGGCAATTCTTGCGGCAAATCAAACTTGATACAAAGTCGCGCATGGCACTGCGGCAATCCGCTGACGGTTTGCGTTAGCGCAAAATCCGGTTTCGACGTCGCTCCACAATAGCCCCGGTTTCATTGTGGCTATCCCTGAAGGAGCACTCCCATGCGTCATCTCAAATCCGCCCTCGTCCTTGCCTTGCTCGCCGGCAGCGTATCGGCATACGCCGAAGAAAGTCCGTGGCTGGTGCGCTTTCGCGCGCTGAACCTGGACATGGATTCGCAGTCGAGCGGCGAAGTGCTGCCGGCCGATGCGATTTCGGTCAACGACAAGGTAATCCCGGACATCAACATCAGCTATTTCTTCAGCCCGAGCTGGGCCGCGGAACTGGTGCTGACCATTCCGCAGGAACACGACGTCAAAGTCGAGGGTGTCGGCAAAATCGGTACCTTCAAACACCTGCCGCCGACGTTCACGCTGGCCTATCACTTCAATGAAGGCGGTGACTTCCGTCCTTACGTCGGTGCCGGTGTCAACTACACCTTGTTCATGGACGAAGACATGAACGTCGGCGCTGCCGAAGTGACGCTGGAAAACGACAGCATTGGCGCCGCGTACCGGGCCGGTTTTGACTGGGCGATCAACAAGGACTGGCTGCTCAACGTCGACGTCAAGAAAATCATGATCGGTACCGATGTTTACCTGAACGGCACCAAGATCAGCTCGCTGGACGTGGACCCGCTCGCCATCGGCGTCGGTCTTGGCTGGCACTTCTGAGATCACCACGCCGGTGACAAAAAGGGCGACCTTCGGGTCGCCCTTTTTTGCTGTCTGATGGCGCCGCGCTGGCCGTGTTGCGGCGTTAACACATCCCGCCGGATACGCGCTTCATCGTGCGCCGTTTTTCACTCGGTGCCGGGCAACGGCGCCGGCAGATTGTCGGTCGCGGGCGGTGCGCTGTCGGTCGCCGGCGCGTTTTCGCCGGCTGGGGGACTCGCCCACTCACCGAGCGCATTGCTCTTCAAGGCATCGTCAACTTTTTTCTTCAGCACGATGATGGCAATGCGGCGGTTGATTGGATCATTCGGATCGGTTTCGTTGAACAGCAGCGAATCGGAGAAACCTTCGACCCGGGCGATTTGGGTCGCTGGCACCCCACCCTTGACCAACGCCCGTCGCGCGGCGTTGGCGCGATCGGCAGACAGCTCCCAGTTCGAGTAATCCGGCTGGTCGTAAAACAAGGTCGCGTCGGTGTGGCCGGTGATGGAAATCCGGTTCGGTACGGTCGCGATCAGCTTGGCGAGGTTTTGCAGAATCGCAATCGAGTAGTACTGCATCTGGGCGCTGCCCGAATCAAACATCGGCCGCTTGTCCTTGTCGACAATCTGGATGCGAAGACCTTCCGGGGTGATGTCGATCAGCACCTGATCCTTGTAATCGGAGAAGGCCATGTTGCTCTCGACCATCTCCATCATTTCCTGCTTCAGCGCTTCCAGCTGGGCTTGCTCTTCCTGCTCCAGCTTCTTCTGCATCGCCAATTCATCGGCCGGGCCTTCCTGTTCGGTATCGGCCTGCGCCCCCGGCGCCAACACTTCCGGTGTGTCCTGGGTGGTCGGCAGCTTGGGTTCGCCGAGATCGATCAGCGAGGCGTTGGCGCCGCCTTCACCAATCAGGGTGCCACCCGGATCCTGAAAGTATTTCGAGATCGCACCTTTCTGTTCTTTGGTGGTGCTGCCGAGCAGCCACAACAACAGGAAAAACGCCATCATGGCCGTGGTGAAATCGGCAAAGGCCACTTTCCAGGCACCACCGTGGTGGCCGCCGTGACCTTTGTTCACTTTTTTGATGATGATGGGTTCTTTGCCGTCAGCGGCCATGTTTCGATCTCAGTTACCCGATTGCGGCGCGCGGCTTATCCGCCACGCACCCGCTTTTCCAGCTCGGTGAACGACGGCCGCTCGGTGCTGTACAGCACTTTTCGACCAAACTCGACAGCCACTTGCGGCGGCGCACCGCTGACACAGGCCAGCAGACTGACTTTGATGCACTGATAGAACTTGCCTTCTTCCCGCACCCGATGCTCGATCTGACCGGCCATCGGCGCGACAAAACCGTACGCAAACAAGATACCAAGCAAGGTGCCAACCAAGGCCGCCCCAACCAGGGCACCGAGCACTTCCGGCGGACCGCCGAGGCTGCCCATGGTGATCACGATGCCGCACACCGCCGCGACAATACCGAAACCGGGCAAACCGTCGGAGACTTTCTGCAAGGCGCCGGCTGGCAACAGCCCTTCTTCGTGATGGGTTTCCAATTCGGCATCCATCAGCGCTTCGAGTTCGTGCGAACTCATGTCACCGACCACCATCAGGCGCAGGTAGTCGCAAATGAAATCCATCGCATGATGGTCTTTGGTGATGAGTTTGTACTTGCTGAAAATGGCGCTGGCTTTCGGATCTTCGATGTCGGCCTCGATGGCGATCAGGCCTTCCTTACGGATTTTCTGGAACACGTCGTACAGGCAGGCCAACAACTCCATATACATGGTCTTGTTGTACGGCATGCCACCGAACAGACTCAGCGAGCCCTTGATGGTGGCCGACACGACTTTCATCGGGTTGCTAATGATGAAGGCGCCCAACGCCGCGCCGCAGATGGTCAGCAGTTCGAACGGATGCCACAGCGCCAACAGCTGGCCACCTGAGAGCATGAAGCCGGACAGCACGCAGGCCCAGACGACGATTGCACCGATGATCAGATTCATTGAGATCCCACAGACAGAAATGCGCCGGCTGCCGCGCCGGCCCGACCACAAGGATAGTGCATGTGGCGATTACGCCAAGTCGAACTTTGCCGATCAGGTCGGGCGGAGGGTTCTATACTTGTTGCCAGGAATTCCCGCTGCCACACGCCCATGACCAGTCACGATGACCGCCGCCGGTTCCGGCGGGTAGACTTTTTCACCGACGCCGTGCTGAGCGACGCCAATGGCCGGGTTCCGTGCGACGTCCACGACCTGTCCTTGCATGGTGCCCTGGTTGCCATTGCCGCCGAATACAGTGACGTCAGTCTGGAAACCCCGCTGACGCTGGAAATCCCGCTCGACGCCGAGCACCAGATCCGAATGCAGGTGCAAATCGCGCACGAACGTGAAGGCGTCTACGGCCTCGAATGCGAAAACATCGACGTTGACAGCATCACCCACCTGCGCCGGCTGGTGGAGCTCAACCTCGGCGACAGCTCGCTGCTGGAACGCGAACTGCCGGCCCTGCACGCCTGAACCGGCCGCCACGCCATCGTCGCGGCAACGCAACTCAATCAAACGCTACGGCCAGGGCTTCAGCCAGCGTCTTCACCGCCTGCACCTGCATGTTCGGAATGGCCGCGCGCGGCGCATTGGCGGCCGGGACAATTGCCCGTTTGAAGCCGTGCTTGGCCGCTTCTTTCAGCCGATCCTGGCCATTGGGCACCGGCCTCAGCTCGCCGGCCAGACCGACTTCCCCGAAACTGATAAGGCCGTGATCGAGCGCCCGGTTGCGCAAGGATGACAACACTGCCAAGAGCTGCGGCAAATCAGCGCCGGTCTCCAGCACCCGGACCCCGCCGACCACGTTCAAGAAGACATCCTGATCGTAAGTGATCACTCCGCCATGACGGTGCAACACCGCCAGCAACATCGCCAGCCGGTTGCCATCCAGCCCGACCGCGACCCGGCGCGGATTGCCAGCCTTGGTTTCGTCGACCAGCGCCTGCACCTCGACCAGCAGCGGCCGGGTGCCTTCCCAAGTTGCGGTGACCAGTGACCCGGCCACCGGCTCGCTACTGCGTGACAGGAAAATCGCCGACGGATTTTTCACTTCCTTGAGGCCGGCTTCGGTCATCGCGAACACGCCGAGCTCGTTGACCGCGCCGAAGCGGTTCTTGACGGCGCGCACCAGCCGGTAACGGCCGTCGCTCTCGCCTTCGAAATAGAGCACCGCATCGACCATATGCTCGAGCACGCGCGGGCCAGCCAGCGCGCCGTCCTTGGTGACGTGACCGACCAGAAACAGCGCGATGCCGGTCTGCTTGGCAAAGCGGGTCAATTGCGCCGCGCTTTCCCGCACCTGCGAGACGCCACCGGGTGCGCTTTGCAGCTGCTCGGTGTACAGCGTCTGCACCGAGTCAACCACCATGACCTGCGGCTTTTCCTGCTCGGCCGTGGCGATGATCCGCTCGACCTGGGTCTCGGCCAGCAGCGCCAGCGGCGATTCGCCAAGACCAAGCCGCTGCGCCCGCAGACTGACCTGTTCGAGCGACTCTTCACCGGTCACATACAGCGCCGGCCGGGTCTGCGCGAGCAAACACAGGGTTTGGGTCAACAGCGTTGATTTGCCGATACCGGGATCACCGCCGAGCAGCACTACCGAGCCCGGCACCAGACCACCGCCGAGCACCCGATCCAGTTCGCCGGCACCGGTCGGCCAGCGCTCGATCTGGCCCGGCGCCACCGCCGTCAGCCGGGTCACCTGCGAAGCGCTGCCGCTGTAGCCGGCAAAGCGACCGCTGCGCGCCGGTGTCGCCACTTCAACCTGTTCGCTCAGCGTATTCCAGGCGCCGCAATCGCTGCACTGACCGGCCCATTTGCTGCTGATGGCGCCACAGGCGGCGCAGGCATAGACGGTTTTGGCTTTGGCCATGACGGTGACAGACCCGAATGACAAGGGCCGTCAGCTTAACGGGCTTTGCAGCGAAAACAATGCGCCCGACCGTTGCCGTGACGTTCCCAACGACCACGCCAAGCCAAGCCAGCTTTGGTCGCCGTGACGCTCGCATCCGCCGCACAAAAAAAATGGCGACCCGAAGGTCGCCATTTTCTTGCTGAGGCTGTCGCTTACTTGCGACGGGCACGCAGCGCCATCAGGCCGAGGCCGAACAATGCCAGCGAGGCCGGCACCGGCACTTCCACCGGCGGCTCCGAGCCACCGAGCTGGCTGATGTACGCCACGCTGTCGAGCTGGGCATCACCCGAGTCGGCGATGATAAAGGTCACGGTCACGTTCTGGGCGCCATCACCAACGAAGGTGCCGAAGGTGTGGACCCACT
>DASUEK010000179.1:0-3581 GCA_036275115.1 Permianibacter sp.
TGCCTACCTCGATTTCATTGCCGACATGCGCGGCTTGTCGGCGAGCAAAAAAGCCGAGCGGATCAGGACGGTGGTTGAGCAGGTGCAGCTCGGTGAAGTGCTGCAGCACACCATCGATACCTTGTCGAAAGGGTTCAAGCGTCGGGTTGGTTTGGCGCAGGCCATTTTGCACGATCCGAAAGTGCTGATTCTGGACGAGCCCACCGACGGCCTCGATCCGAACCAGAAGCATCAAGTGCGCGAACTGATCCGTGGCATGGCCAAGGACAAGATCCTGATCATCTCTACCCATATTCTCGAAGAAGTCACGGCGGTGTGTTCGCGTGCCATCATCATCGCGCGCGGCAAATTGCTGGCCGATGGCAAGCCGCAGGATCTGCTGGCGCGCTCGAAATTCCACGGCGCAGCGCGACTGGTGTTTGCTGACGGCGCAACGCCGGACAGCAGCAAGCAACAACAGTTGGCTGCCGTCAGTGGCGTCAAGGCCGTTGAAGCCTTGAGTGCAAACGAATGGCTGGTGTTGCCGCAGCATGGTCAGTCCGTGTTCGCGGCGGTCAGCGAATTTGTCCGTCAGCAGGCTTGGCCGGTACAGCAGCTGTTTGCCGAAAGTGGCCGGCTCGATGACGTGTTCCGTGATGTGACGGCGGGGGTGTGAGATGGATGCCCGTACGATGCCGTCGCCTGACATGAGTGTTGCCAGCATGAATCCGACCCTGTCCAAAACCCACGCGATCAAAGTGCTGTTCAAGCGCGAATTCGCCAGTTATTTCGCCACCCCGCTGGCGCTGGTATTCGTGGTGATTTTTCTGGTCATGAGCGGCGTGTTTGCCTTTGAGATCGGCAAGTTCTACGACCGCAATCAGGCCGATCTGCTGGCTTTCTTCAGCTTCCATCCGTGGCTGTATCTGTTCCTGGTGCCGGCGGTGGCCATGCGTACCTGGGCGGAAGAACGCCGCAGTGGCACGCTGGAATTGCTGATGACGCTGCCGATCACCTTGTGGCAAGCGGTGCTGGCAAAATTTCTGGCCGCCTGGGCGCTGCTGGCGGTCGCGCTGTTGCTGACCTTCCCAATGTGGTTGTCGGTCAATTACCTCGGTGACCCGGACAACGGCGCCATCGCCGCGGCGTACATTGGCAGCTTGTTGATGGCGGGGGCGTTTCTCGCGGTCGGTACCTGCCTCTCGGCCGCTACGCGCTCGCAAGTGGTTGCCTTCATTCTGACCGTGGTGTTGTGCTTCCTGTTTGTGCTCGCCGGCTTCCCGCTGGTGCTCAACTGGTTCGCTGACTGGCTGCCGAAGCTGCTGGTCGATGGCATCGCCAATCTGTCGTTCCTGAGCCACTACGATGCGATCAGCAAAGGCGTGCTCGATCTGCGTGACATCTTCTACTTCATTGCCTTCATCATCGCCTGGCTGATCGCCACCGCGATTGTGCTGGACATGAAGAAAGCGGAATAACCCGGCCCGGAATCAAATCAGAGAACAGTCATGACCAACAAGAACCTGTTTTCCCGTGCTGGCCTCGTGTTGCTGGCGCTGGCCTTCGTGGCCCTGACCATCCTGAGTACGCTCGTGATGCGCGGCTGGCGCATCGACCTGACCGAGAACCAGCTGTACTCGTTGTCGGACGGCACCGAGCGCATCGTCGGCCGGCTCAGCGAGCCGGTGCATCTGTATTTGTTCTTCTCCGATGAAGAATCAAAGTCACAACCGGAACTGCAAGGCCTGCGCACCTATGCCCAGCGCGTGCGTGAATTGCTGCAGGAGTACGAACGCATCGGCAACGGCAAGATCGTCTTCACGCTGGTCGACCCGGTACCCTTCTCGGAAGACGAAGACCGCGCCGCCCAGTACGGCTTGCAGGCAGTGCCGGTCGCCGATCGCAAAATCTATTTCGGTCTGGTTGGCAGCAACAGCGTTGATGAAAAAGAAATCATTCCGTTCCTGCAGCCGGACAAAGAGCAGACGCTCGAATACGACGTCAGCCGCATGCTGACCAAGCTGAACCGCAGCGAGCCGCCGAAAGTCGGTTTGCTGAGTGGCATGCAGGTCAACGGCGGTTTCGACATGATGAGCCGGCAGCCGCGCCCGGCTTGGATGGTGTTCGAGCAGATCAAGCAGCTGTTCACGGTTGAGGAAATCAAGTCGGATGCGACCAGCTTGCCGGCCGATCTGAATCTGCTGATCGTCGTGCAGCCGAAAGGGCTGTCGGAATCGCTGCGCTATGCCATTGATCAGTACGTGCTGAACGGCGGCAAATTGATGCTGTTCACCGATCCGTTCGCCGAAATGGATCGCATGGGCGGCGGCATGGACAATCCGTTCCCGCAGGTCATGCCGGGCGATGATTTGAACAGCTTGTTGAAAGCCTGGGGCGTCAAGGTCGACATGAACCAGGTGCTGCTCGACGCCGACAATGCGCTGGCCATTCAGGCGACGCAGGGCGGCAATCCGGTTCGTCATCTCGGCCTGCTCGGTCTCGATGGCAACGCCGCTGGCCACAGCCTGACCGCCGGGCTGGAGATGATCAACATCGGCAGCGCGGGCGTCATCGAGACACTGCCGGAAGCAAAGACCACGATCACCCCGGTGCTGGTCTCCGGCAACCACAGCATGCTGGTCGAGCGCAGCAAGTTTGAATTCCTGCCGGACCCGAGCACGCTGCAGAAAGATTTTGTCAGCGCCGACAAAGCGCAGACGATCGCCGCGCAGTTGACCGGCGTTGCAAGCAGTGCGTTTGACCAGGCACCGGAAGGCAGTACGGGCGAGCATCGCAAGGACGCCGTCGAAGGCGGCATCCAGGTGCTGCTGGTGGCGGATACCGATGTGCTGTCGGATCGGTTCTGGGTGCAGGTGCAGGATTTCTTCGGCCAGCGCATTGCCCAGCCGTTTGCCGACAACGGCAATTTTGTGTTCAACAGCGTCGAGCAGTTTGCCGATTCGCCGGATCTGATTGGCCTGCGTAGCCGCGGCCGCTTTGCCCGGCCATTCGACAAGCTCGACGAGCTGCGCCGTGACGCCGAAGTCAAATTCCGCAATCAGGAAGAGACCCTGCAGCAGCGGCTGAGTGAAACCGAACAGAAGCTCAGCGATCTGCAAAAGCGCATGAACGAATCCGGCGTGGTCACGCTGAGCCCGCAGGAAGAGCAGGCGCTGCGCGACTTCCAGAGCGAGAAGCTGCGTATCCGCAAAGAGCTGCGTGATGTCCAGCACCAGCTGAACCGCGATATCGAAGCGCTCGGCACCAAGCTGAAGCTGATCAATATCGCGTTGGTCCCGCTGCTGTTGATCGCGCTCGCGACGTTCATTGCACTGAGCCGGCGCAATTTGCGGGCGCGCAAGGCACGCGACTGATGCGCTAACGTCCTGCTGCCCGCTTTTACGGGCAGCAGGACGGTCGCAGCGCAACAAGCACGGAATATCCCTACTTCACGAATCATCAGGAGCCTGGTTCCAATGAATCGTCGTTTGTTCAATCTGCTCGGTATCGCGGCCGCATTGTTGGTCGTGGCGGTATTGGCACTCAACTGGCTGGGGCCGCAAAAGCCGGACCGCAACCAGCGCGACAAGCTGTTGCCGACT
>DASUEK010000180.1:0-4429 GCA_036275115.1 Permianibacter sp.
GGTTGATGCCGTGCGGGAAAAGCTGCGCAACTTGATGAGTGGAGCCGCCGAACTGGCGGTGCCGCTGGTGGTTGATGTCGGAACTGGAAATAACTGGGATGAAGCGCACTAGCTCAACGCATGAACCTGCAATGGTTGCACGAGAGGGAGAGGTCGTACTGTCCATTCTTCAGGAGCGAGAAGGCTTGCCAACTAAGGTCGTGCTCCGATCTGGCAAAGCATTGATGGTGTACAACATCGCGTGGGGAAGGGACCTCGGTGAGAATTTTGACCATATCACGTCAAATATCTCGCCTCGCTCCACCGACGAGCACTCAGTCGATTTCTTCCATACATGCGATGTCGTCGCAATTGTCGCTATGGAAGACGGCAAGACCCTCTTCAGTTTCGGTAGCTGAATCGGGCTTTGTGAAAATTCACGCCTCGCGATCACACTTTCTTACACCGCCTGACAGAACCAAATACCGGCCTGTAGTGTCATAACTCCCGAGCGCACATGATGTGTGCTCTCCCGCCTCCCTCCATACGCGGGATATTCGGGTCGGTTACCCCAAGCTGACCCGCGCTACCCCGGCAAGCCCCCTCCGCTGCCGGGGTTATTTTTTTCTGCGGTTGTTTGGCGATTACGGCTTTCGGGTTTGTTTGTGAATTCGCGTACAGCTGACAGCACATTGCGGATAGCCGGCGCCCCCTCTCCTCAATCCTCTCCCGCAAGGGGAGAGGAAGCAAAATCGCATTGTCTAGTCTGAGCCCCTCCCCCCTTGCGGGGGAGGGGTTGGGGAGAGGGGGCTGGCTGGACTCGGCACCGAACTACCCGATTGCGCCCCCAGCTTTTCATTCCGCGATTCGACGCCTTACGGCTGCCACACACCTTCCTGACCACGATCGCTGTATTTGAGCCACACCGTGCTTATGCCGCGCAGCACTTTCGCGCCGTTCAACTGCTCGTTGTCATAGCTGCTGAACGGTGTTGCGAATTGGTAGACACCACCGGTTTCCAGCGCGCAGGCCTGCTCGCCATTGCTCCAGTTGCCAGTGCTCCAGGTGATGTACCAATTATTGCTGGCATCGCGACAGGCGAACGGATAACTGCGATTGCAATCGACATCGTTGAAGCGGCCATTGCCCAGATGCTCGGCGCAGTGTTCGGCGTTGTTCCAGTTGTTCGGTTCGCCGCCATTCCAGCTCCACACCGCCGCTTCCAACCGGCCGTCGAACGGGGTCAGCTTGTCCATGCCGGGAATGTTGACGCCGCATTGCAACAACGTGCGCAGCGTTGCCGGCGTCACCGGTTGGCCGGGGTTGCCGAAAATATCAGTCAGCGTGGTCAGGTCTTCCTGAAAACGGACCAGATGGGTGTTGTAAAAGTCGCGCGAGAAGCGCTGCGCATTGCAGTGCGGGTAACCGCCGAGTTCGGCGATGCTGCCGGTCGGGTAGCCGCTCAATGAATTACCGACACCTCCGTGTACCCAAGTCGCCCAGTCGCTGTTTTCGCAGCCGTCGCTCATCACAATCACGCGTTTGCCGGTGGCGAGAATGTCGGCTTTGCTGAGCTGCATCGGAATGCCGCGACAACCGCCACCGCTCGGCCGGTAAATCCATTGGCCCAGCGTGTTCTGCAACATACTGATGGCCTTGCCGTAATCGCCGCCGTTGATGTGGTCTTCGATGTAGAGCAGCAAGAGCTCGTTGCGGTTCTCGCTGGCACTGAGCCAGCTGCGGATCTCGTTCAGGCCGTCCTGAAACTTGCGATCAAAGGTCGAGCAACCAACGTGATTGCTCTGGCCATGACAAAGCAGCAATTCGTTGCGCCATTGCCACGGCCAGCCCTGCATCGAGAAGTAGGAGTGCACGTCGAACTCCAGCGCCCGGATATCCATCCGCAGCTGTTCGTGGATGCTGCGCGACTGGTTCGGGTCCCAATAGCTGCCGGCCGTGCTGTAGCGCGACGAGTTGTAGGAGTTATGGGTAGCGAGGAAGGTGGCTTGCGCCAAGGGCGCGGCCTGATCGAGCTGGCGCTGGTAGCTCAGCGCCTTGTGGATCCAGTGGTTCTGGTAGTCATCGACATCGGTGGCTTGGCTGAGCTGGCTGGCAGCCAGCGCCGCCACGGCCAATAGCAGTCTCCGGAACATATGTCCCCTCCGCAGGTGGTTGGTTGTGGGTTTGGCGCTCCCTACAACCGGACTGCGGAGGCGAGCTGGTCCAACCTTAGCAGAGAATTGTGACTATGGTGCGAATAACGGGAGAGTGCAATCAGCTTACGCCGGATGTTTTCGAACGCTGACGAAGACTCCCCGGAAGGCTCACCCTCTCCCCAACCCCTCTCCCGTCAAGGGAGAGGGGCTAGAGCACTACCTTACTCGGTGTCGGTCGCCGACTCATTCACCTCAAACCATTCATCCATTTTCGCTTTCAGTTCATCCATGCCGATGTTCTCGGTCGCCGAGAACAGTTGCACGCTGTAGCGCGGGTCGCCGCGCAGTTCGCGCTGGACGCCGAGCAGGGTGTTCTTGCGCGCGCCGAAAGCGAGTTTGTCGGCTTTGGTCAGCAGCATGTGCACCGGCTTGCCGGCGGCGTCGGCCAGTTCCAGCAGCAGGCGATCGTGCTCGGTCAGCGGATGGCGGATATCCATCAGCAGCACGATGCCGCGCAGGCATTGCCGGGCCTTGAGGTAATCGGCCAGCGCCCGTTGCCAGGTGTCGCGCATGTCGTGCGAGACGGCGGCGTAGCCGTAGCCGGGCAGGTCGACCAGCCGGCGCTCGGGGTCGAGCTCAAACAGGTTGATGAGCTGGGTGCGACCGGGCGTTTTGGAGGTGCGGGCCAGCCCCTTGTGATTGGTCAGGGTGTTCAGGGCGGTGCTTTTGCCGGCATTGGAGCGGCCGGCGAAGGCGATTTCATAGCCTTCGTCAGCCGGCAGCAGGTGCCGGGCCGGGGCCGAGAGCAGGAATCGGGCGTGGTTGTAGTTCATTGGCTTCTATTCCGGGCTGCGTTTTCGGGGATTAGCCCGTATAATTTCGCGGTTTTTTGCCGCCGGACCGGCATTCTAGCATTCGTGCAGATGCGGGTCGGTTTTGCAGATTGGCTCAGCTCCCCGGACTCCACCATGAAGAAACTGTTTGCTCTGGCTGCCGTTGTCGCTTCGTTTGCCGTTATGGCTTCCACTGCTCAGGCCGGCGATGCCGCTGCCGGCAAGGCCAAGTCGGCGGTTTGTGCCGCCTGCCACGGCGCCGATGGCAACAGCGCCACCCCGATGTGGCCGAAGCTGGCCGGCCAGAACGAGGCCTACCTGCTGAAGCAGCTGAAAGAATTCAAGAAAGGCATGGAAACCCAGGGCGCCCAGGGCCGCTTTGAGCCGTCGATGTCGCCGATGGCGGCACCGCTGTCGGAAACCGACATGGCCGATCTGGCCGCCTACTTCGCCAGCCAGAAAGTCCAGTACGCGGGCGTCAAGAAAGAATATGTCGAAGTCGGCCAGAAGCTGTATCGCGGTGGTGACGTGAGCCGCGGCGTGCCGGCCTGCACCGCCTGCCACGGTCCGGATGGCAAAGGCATGGGTTCGGCGATGTTCCCGGCCGTTGGTGGCCAGCAGATTGATTACACCATCAAGCAGCTGAAGGCCTTCCGCGCCGGTGAGCGCAAGAACGACCCGAACGGCATGATGCGCGGCGCCGCCAAGAACCTGACCGACGAGCAAATCACCGCGCTCGCCAACTACCTGGTTGGCCTGCACTGAGCAGCGAATCGCAAAAAGCGGCCTACGGGCCGCTTTTTTGTTTCTGCTGATGCAGACTTGATTTGACCCGGCCCAACCCAACGAACACGGTACCGGCTTCACCATTGCCACATTCGCCAACCGGCCATAGGCAGCTATGCTTGCCCGACAGCCCACCCGCCATGTGAGCTTGCGCAGACAACAGGAACCCTCCGCCCTGATTTCGATGCTGCAATGACAACCACACTCCGCCTGCTGTCCTGGAATATCCAGTGCGGCATAACCACCGAGCGCACCAGCGACTACCTGACCCGGGGTTGGCGCCACGTGCTGCCGCACAAGGCCTCGCCGGGCAATCTGCGCCGGATTGCCGGCTTGCTGACCAGTTTCGACGTGGTCGCGCTGCAGGAAGCCGACGGCGGCAGCCTGCGCAGCGGCTTCATCAATCAGGTGGAATACCTCGCCGATCTGGCCGGCTTCCCGTACTGGCATGCCCAGCGCACCCGCAACCTCGCCCAGCTTGGCCAGCACGGCAACGGCCTGTTGTCGCGCTACCCGGTCCGGCAGGTGCACGAACACCGGCTGCCGGGCCTGATTCCCGGCCGCGGCGCCATTCAGGCCTTTCTTGGCAACAACGCCCAGCAGCCCGAGCAGGCGCTGGTGCTGGTCGCGGTGCATCTGTCACTCGGTAAACGGGCGCGACGCGGGCAGCTCGAC
>DASUEK010000181.1:0-9077 GCA_036275115.1 Permianibacter sp.
CCGCTATCAAAGCCTCGGCACGCTCGGCGAACGCCTGAGCGTCAACTTTGTCAGCGAAAACGCCCAACTGGTGCTGGACAGCAAAACCGAGCGCGATCTCGCCCGCGTCGCCAATTTTTTCCGTGATCATCCGGACAAGCGTCTGGTGCTCGCCGAATTCGCACCAGGCCGGCCGACCGGCAGCAGCGACGGCGCCATGCAACAACTCGAACAGAAACTCGCCGAGCATTCCCTGTCCCTGTACGACCGGGTCACCGTCGACCACGGGCCAGACAGCTTTGATGCCATGGCGGGCCAGATCGAAATCTGGGCGCTTTAATGGCATTCGTCGATGGCCGGTCAATGATCGGCCATCGGGCCAGTTCGCCGGCCCCGGCCTTTCTTTCCCGAGCCAGTTTTTTCCCGGGGCCAGTCCTGCCCAAGCCACTACCCGCTCCGCCGGCCTGAATCAGCAGCCGCCCATCCGGGCGCACCCCGTTCGGAAAATTCCCGCCCCATCGCTAATGAAGCAGCGCCACCTCGCACCGGCCGCATCGCTCCATAGCAAATCTAAATACGATTTGTTATCATTTAGATATATCGTCATGTCGGAAGTCTCTGCTTGCGCACTCTCCCCGCCTGCCTCTTGGCCGTCAGCCTGCTGCACAGCGCCCTGCTCGCAGCCGTGCTGCATGCCGGCGTCGCACCGCTACCAGCGGAACCGGCACCGATGCCCGTCACCATCGAACTGGTCCCGCCCGCCCCGCCGGCGGTCAGCGCACCACTTCCGGAACCGGAGCCGGCACCGCAACCGGCTCCCCAACCGAAGCCACGTCCAATTGAACAGCAGCCGAAACCGGCGCCACAACCGGAGCCCGTCAGCAATTTATTTGCCGATGCACCGGCGTCCGCGCCCGTTGAAACCGCGCCAAGTACGGCAGCTGTGAGTGACGCACCGCCGGCACCGAGCGAGCCGCGTTTTGATGCCGATTACTTACAGAACCCGGCGCCGGTTTACCCGGCCCTGTCGCGTAAGCGCGGTGAGCACGGTGTGGTGTTGCTGCGCGTGCATGTGCGTGCCGACGGCAGCGCTGATCAAATCGAATTTGTGGAATCCAGCGGTTACAGCCGGCTGGATGATGCCGCCATGCGCGCAGTCAAGCGCTGGCGTTTTGTTCCGGCCAAGCGCGGCGAAGAAACCGTTGCCGCCTGGGTGCGGGTGCCGGTGCGTTTTGATTTGCAGCGCTGAGCAAATCACTTGTCGGAGCTGAACACCCGCGCGAGATCGGCACAAACGGCGCCGCCGAAACGGAGTGGCAGAAAACGATCCGCTGCAGTCGGCCCGCCGATTCGGTCAATTTGAACCAACGAAGGAAAGATGATGAACAATCCCTACGGCATTGCCGCCATGCTCGAACAAGGTGATGCGGTGACGCTGGCCATCGCCATTGCCCTGCTGTTGATGAGCATCATCAGTTGGACCGTGATGGCGATGAAAACCGTGCAGCTGATGCGGCTGCGTCGCCTTGCCGGCAACGTCAATCACCAGTTCTGGCATGCCCACAGTTTTGACGATGCGCTGAAAACCATCGGCGAAAACGGCAAAAGTCCATTCCGGCAGCTGGCCGAGGAAGCACGTAATGCGGTTGCCCACCACGCCCAGCACAGCAGCGATTTGCACGCGCAATTGAATGTCAGTGACTGGCTGTCGAGCTGTTTGCGTCGCGCCATCGAAGACGCCACCGCGCGCTTGCAGTCGGGGCTCGCCGTGCTCGCGACGATCGGATCCACCGCGCCATTCGTGGGTTTGTTCGGCACCGTTTGGGGCATTTATCACGCGCTGATCGCGATTGGCGTCAGCGGTCAGGCCAGCATCGACAAAGTCGCCGGTCCGGTCGGCGAAGCGCTGATCATGACCGCGTTCGGTTTGTTCGTCGCGATTCCGGCGGTGATGGGTTACAACGCGCTGACCCGTGGCAACAAAGCACTGGTCATGCGCTTTGCCTCGTTCGCGCATGATCTGCACGCCTACTTCATCACCGGTGCCCGCGTTACCGGCAAAACCCATGACAGCACCAGCCCGCTGCGCGCGGTGGGAGGCCAGTGATGGCATTCACGAATGGCGACAACTTTGACGCCAGCGACGAGGTGATGGGCGAGATCAACATGACGCCGCTGGTCGACATCATGTTGGTGCTGCTGATCATTTTCATTCTGGCGCTACCGGTGCTGACCAAGACGCTGCCGATCGAGCTGCCCGATGCCGACGCCAAACCAACCGAGCCGCTGCCGGATCTGATTCAGCTCGGCGTCGCCGCCGACGGTCAGTTGCATTGGCAAGGCCAGCCGATCAGCGCAGCCGAACTGACGCAGCGGCTCGCCGAACTCACCTCCCGGCAACCGCAGCCGCCGTTGCAAATCCAGGCCGACCGGCGGGTGCCGTTTGAACACGTCGCCCGCGCTCTTGCCGCAGCACAGCTTGCCGGCGTCAAACAACTGGGCGTCCTGACCGAACCCAAGTAACGCGCAGGTCAGCGCTCGCCGCCCAGCAAGGCCGGAACTGCACAAACGTCGCTATCCGGCCTTTCTTTTTGTTGATCTTTTATTGCGAATCATTATCATTTGCACGCTCATTTGACTTGGCGCAAAAGGCGCCTTTTGGGGAACCGCTATGAACTTCAGGAAGACACCGCTCGCCGCTGCCATCGCCCTGTGCAGCACCCTGCCCGCCTTCGCGGCGGAACCGGCCAAAAAGGCCGAAGACACCCAACAACAAGAAATTCAGCAGAAAGAAGTCCAGCTAAAAGAAGTGAAGGTCACCGCAGAGCGTGAGCAGCCGGCCTACAAAGCCGAACAAGCCAGCTCGCCGAAACTCAATCAGCCACTGGTCGACACCGCCAAGACCGTGCGTGTCGTCACCGAAGCGGTGATGCGTGAGCAAGGTGTTACCAGCCTGCGCGACGCGCTGCGCAACGTGTCCGGCATCAGCATGGCGGCCGGCGAAGGCGGTGTGCCGCCGGGCGACAACCTGACCCTGCGCGGCTTCTCGGCACGCACCGATTTGTTCATCGACGGCGCCCGCGACGTCGCTGGCTACACTCGCGACCCATTCAATCTGGAAGCCGTTGAAGTGGTTGAAGGCCCGGGCTCGGCCTTCTCCGGCCGTGGCTCGACCGGTGGATCGATCAACCAAGTCAGCAAAGCGCCGAAACTGGATGATTTCATCAATGCCGAACTGTCGGTCGGCACCGACGCCATGCACCGCGAAACGCTCGACGTCAACAAGCCGCTGGAAGCGCTCGGCGACGGCGCAGCACTGCGCGTCAATCTGATGAATCACGAAGCCGATGCCCCGGGCCGTGACGAAGTGTTCACCGAGCGCTGGGGTATTGCTCCGAGCCTCGCTTTGGGTCTGAACAGCGACACCCGTTTCGTGCTGAGCCATCTGCATCAGGAACAGGACGGTCTGCCGGATTACGGTGTGCCGTACCTGAATGGCGCGCCGCTTGATGTCGATACCTCAAACTTCTACGGCATGACCGACCGCGATTACGAAGACATCAAAGCCGATGTCACCACCGCGAAAATCGAGCACGATTTCAGTGACAGCCTGAGCCTGCGCAACCAACTGCGCTACGGCAACGTCAAGCGCGAATCCATCGTGACGCCGCCGCGCATGGTGAACCCGACCACGATCAGTCGCGGCGGCCGGGCGCGCGATACCGAAGACGAGATTCTGGTCAACCAGACCGATCTGAGCGTCAAGTTCGGCAGCGGCGACGTCAAGCACACCGTGCTGATGGGGCTGGAACTCGCCCGCGAACAATTTCGCAACGACACCTTGAGCGTACCGAACGGCCCGCTGGTCACCGACATCAACAACCCGAATCCGGACCAGCCTTACACCGGAACAATCGTCCCGACCGGCTTTGCTGAAGCCGAAGGCGACACCACCGCGCTGTACCTGTTCGATACCATCGAGTTCGGCCAGCACTGGCAAGCCAATGCTGGCCTGCGCTATGACCAGTTCGAAACCGATTACTACAGCGAATCATTGAACACGGGCACCGGTGTAACCACCATCACCGATCTGCGCAACAGCGACGACACCGTCAACTGGAATGCCGGCCTCACCTACAAACCCGGTGAAGTCAGCAGCATTTACCTGTCGTATGGCAGCTCGATCAATCCGTCGGCGGAAGGCCTGACCCTGAGCAACAGCACGGTCAATCTCGATCCTGAGGAAAGCAACAGCTACGAACTCGGCACCAAGTGGGATCTGCTCAATGAAAACCTGCTGGTCACCGCCGCCGTGTTCCGCACCGAGAAAACCAATGCCCGCACCGTCGACCCGACCAACAGCGCAATCACAGTGCTGGAAGGTGAGCAAGTGGTGGATGGCTTCAGCGTCAGCGCCACCGGCATCATCAATGCACAGTGGCAGGTGATCGGCAGCTTTACCAAACTGGACAGCGAGAACGTCAAGTCCGGCGATGACAGCCAAGAAGGTAACAAATTGCCGAACGTGGCCGACGAAAGCTGGACGGTCTGGGCAACATGGCAGCCAGTCGATGCCTTGCAGTTCGGCCTTGGCGCACAACACGTTGGCGACCGCTACAACAACATCGCCAACGCCAACAAAGTGCCGGGCTATACGCTGTATGACGCGATGGCGAGCTATCAGATCACTGACAGCTTTTCGCTGCGGCTGAACATCCAGAACCTGACTGACAAGGAGCATTACGCAACCGTCGGCGGGGGCCATACCGTTCCGGGCGCCGCACGTTTCACCATGCTGACCGGCAGTTTCACTTTCTGAAGCAGTATGAGAGCAGAAAGCCAAAGGCGGGACTCCCCGCCTTTGGCCTTTGGCATTTGTCAGTGCGCAGTCCACCCGTGCGGGTGAATCAGCGGCACGCACCGCATTTGAGCGTTATCGGAGAACCATCCATGTTGTTGCAAATTCCAGAAGTGTTGACCGCCGAACAAGTCAGCCAATGCCGACAATTGCTGGAACAGGCGGATTGGGTCGACGGCAAGATCACGGCCGGTTACCAGTCGGCAAAAGCCAAAGACAATCTGCAATTGCCGGAAGAACATCCGGTCGCCAAACAGATTGGCGAACTAATCCTGAAAGCGCTGGCACGCAATGCGCTGTTCATGTCGGCAGCCTTGCCGCTGAAAGTGTTTCCGCCGCTGTTCAACTGCTACCGTGGCGGTCAATCCTTTGGTTCCCACGTCGACAATGCCATTCGCGATCACCGCGCCACCGGCCAGCGCGTCCGCACCGATCTGTCCTGCACGCTGTTTTTCAGCAACCCCGATGAATACGACGGCGGCGAACTGCTGATCGAAGACACCTATGGCGCCCACAAAGTGAAACTGCCGGCCGGCCACATGGTGCTCTACCCATCCACCAGCCTGCACAAAGTCACCCCGGTCACCCGCGGCGCCCGCATCGCCTCGTTCTTCTGGCTGCAATCGCTCGTCCGCGACGACGGCCAGCGCACCCTGCTGTTCGACCTCGACACCAGCATCCAGCGCCTGAACCAGGACACCCCCGACCATCCCTCACTGGTCCAACTCACCGGCGTCTACCACAACCTGCTGCGCCGCTGGGCGGATACCTGATCTTGCAAGATACCCAGCAAGCGCAGCTAAAAATCGACGTAGCGGCTTCGTGCGAATGCCTGAATGTCCCTCCGATTCACCTCGCGGCTCGGACGTCCAGAGATCCGAGCATCCGCAATGCGGTGGCATCCGGGCCAGCGAGATGAACGCGAGTCCGTGATAAAAAAGCATGCCAAAGGCGGAAATCTGCCTCTTTTGCTGGTTGTACCTGGCAGATAAGTGTGTGAGCCTGATCCTGCGAGACGCAGTAACGTATTGAATTTCAATGCGTTACCAAAACACAACATCCATCGCTCAATTTGATTCGGCGGCATCGGTGACCAGCAGATCAGCCATGGCGCCCAATCAAAGTCGAGAGAGTCTATAAAACTCTCTCAAACCCTTGAATAGCCAAGTGAATTCAGTCAGATTTCAAGCCATTCAAAAACTATTAGGAGGCGTGCCTCCTAATCACTAGTTGGGTGCAATCAATGCGTTCTTTCATTCTCCTAATATGCTTCGTTCTGATTGCAGCTTGCTCGTCAATGCCTTCGCAGCAAAGGTCTCGGACTGTTGGAGATGTCTTGGCGTCATTGCCAAACAATGATCAGCAATACAAGGCAGTAATGCGAGAGGTTGGCTTGGGTTCCGTTAAACTTGACATGAAGAAGTCGGAGTTTGTTGCTGTTCTCACTGCTTCCAGCCTGCCATTCCGCATCCATGAAGATGGAACCTACATTGTAGAGCCAGTATCAAACGACGGAGTGCGGTTGGCTAAAACTCTGTTGGTTGATTTTAAACAGGAAGAAATTGATTCAATTATTTTGGCTTTTGATAACGGCTTATCGTATGTGTCGGTTCGTTAAGCACCCAACAAGGCGCTCAAATGCGCTCCACTTCGTTCCGCCGGACGTCGCTACGCGACGCCGCTTAGTTAGTCGTTAGACGGCCGAGGAAAAGTCATGTTCGGTCTATTCAAGAAGAGATCGACCCGCGAGACCGGTGCACGAGGATTCTTTAGGGCGTGCAACGTCTACTGCCATCCTGAGACCAACAAGGCCATTGTTGCCGCAGTTTTCAACCACGGCGGATTGATAGCCGAGAAGCCCGGCGGCTCGGTCGCAATAGCATTCTCCGCCCGCACGGACCTAGAGGCAGCCGTACAGAACGCCCTTGCCGAATGCGAGTATGTTCTGGAATTCGACTACTCGAAGGATAAACCTAGCGATTGGCCAGCGTATCAGGCATCAAGATGCAAAACGATCAAGGCGTTTGAGTCTGATTTCGTTCGCCTGCACATCCGGGGCATGAACGCCAGCAACCATTCATACTCCATCACGACGCCCGAGTTCGGAAAATTTGCCCTCGAGATGAGCGTAAGCGCGCAACCTAACATCGACCAATTTGCGGACGCGATTCACTACCTCTTAAGGTGCTATCGAATCGCCGAAACTGCGTTCGAAACCTAGATGTTGGAGGCGAGCGGCCGGCTAACTAACGCGCTCAATCCGACTTCAAAGCGCCACACCAGGAGCGGTAAGCTGTTCGGGCAGCAAGCGTAGGTGTGAATCCGCATATCCGCCTCGTACGAATGCCGTAACCTCTGTCCAACACACTATGCGACTCGAACTTTTTGCCACGACAACATGACTAACCGCCCACGTAAAACCTATTCTGGTAGCTGCCACTGCGGCGCAGTCCGGTTTGAGATCGACACGGACTTCCCCGAGTTGACGACCTGTGACTGCTCGATCTGCCGGCGCAAGAACGCGCTGATGGTGAAGGTGCATGAAAGCGAGTTTCGCCTGCTCAGCGACATGGCGGCGCTCACCGCCTACCAGTTTCACACCCACACGGCGACCCACTACTTTTGCAAGACCTGCGGGATCTACCCGTTCCACCGCAAGCGCGTCACGCCCGAATACTTCGGCATCAACGTCTTCTGCCTCGACGATTTTGACCCGACTGGCATACCGGTGCGCGCGACCGTTGGCGCGGGCATGCCCTGAGTAGCTGTCTGGCGAATGCAGGCCCGACGCGCCTTGATGGCGTGGCACGAAGGCATCAAGCTGCGCCCGACGCATTACCGGATGCGGAAACCGACATGGCTTTCCGGCACCCGCTGAGTCGCCCGCAGCCCTGCAACCCGCGCCCCTTCCCTTTGCAGTGGCACAGGCGTGGCAAGGTGCTTTAAGGTAGCGGACACCTAACGCCAGTTCGCTCTGATTGATGCACTCGGGAGTCAGCACACCATGTCCACGACGCTCTTGGCCTTGCTCGGGTTTCTGTCATGGACCTTGGCGCTATTGCTGGTGATGGAAGTCATTCGCGCCAAGCTGGTGCTGAGCAAGCAGGTCGCGGCGAACGGCTTTACGCCGGACAACGCCGGCCTGTCGCCGTTCATGCAGCGGCTGGCGCGGGCGCACGCAAACTGTCTGGAAGGACTGCCACTGTTTGGCGGTTTCATGCTGGTGGCCGTCATTGCTGGCAAATCCCATGTCACCGACCCGCTCGCCTATGCTTTGCTGACTGCACGCATGGTGCAATCGCTGATTCACCTCGCCTCCACCTCCCCGCTCGCCGTCACCGCCCGATTCACCGCCTTTACCGTGCAGATGGGCATAGCGTTTTACTGGGCGGTGTTGCTGCACCAGGCATGAGTGACGCACACGATTTTCTGTAGGATGGGTAGAGGCGGAACACGCCGAAACCCATCGATTGACTTTGCAACGCTAATCAATGGGTTTCGCTGACGCGCTACCCATCCTCCTCTTGGCCCTACCATTCGCCCCATCGAGTCCTTGTGCATGAGCGAGCAACAAAAAAACAGTTCACAACAGAGCAATTCGCAACAGAACAATCCATTGCATGGCCTGACGCTGGAAACCATCGTCGTGCGGCTGGTCGAGCATTACGGCTGGCCGGGGCTGGCCAGCCGCATCAACATCAACTGTTTCAAGACTGACCCGTCGGTAAAGTCCAGCCTGAAATTCCTGCGCCGGACGCCGTGGGCGCGCGAGCAAGTGGAACAGCTTTATCTGGCGACATTTCGTTGAAGGACGGCTGGCAGCGTGACCGTGGAGCAGTTGCCAGAAACAAAAGCGCCATCCGGTTGGATGGCGCTTTTGTTTCATGACTAAAAAACTGCAGCCGCACAACGCTTAATACACGTCCCGCCGGTAACGGCCTTGTTCGATCAACAGCGTCAGCGTGTCACTGCCCAGCACGTCCAGCAATACCTGCTCGACCGCTGGCGCCATGCCTTGGGCACTGCCACAGACATAAATGGCTGCACCATCGGCAATGGCGTTTTGCAGGCGCTCGGCGTTTTCGCGCAGCTTGTCTTGCACATAGAGGCGCTGCGGCTGGTCGCGCGAGAACGCGAGATCGAGTTTTGCCAACGTGCCATCCGCCTGCCACGCCTTGATCTCGGATTGGTAATAGAAATCGGTTTGTTGCGAACGCTCACCAAAAATCAGCCAATGGCC